>WGMD01000009.1 GCA_016125255.1 Planctomycetota bacterium
ACACAATGCTGCACAAGCCGGCACATACTTGCACAAGCAAAATCAAAAACGCCGACATAACTCGAGGTTGTGTCGGCGTTTCTGCTCTAAAAACCGAATCGGGGCGGCGGGATTTGAACCCACGACCTTTTGACCCCCAGTCAAACGCGCTACCAAGCTGCGCTACGCCCCGTTTTTGGCGTTTATCGAAGATGTCGAGACGGCCCGGCCGAGGGGCGGCGGGCGGTGGGGGAAGCATGATAGCCCGTCCGTGACGGGCCGACAACTGGGGCGGGCGGGTGTTGTTACGGCACGAGGTCCAGGCACTGCTCGTAATAGTTGTACTGCGCGGCGACGGCGGGCTGGACATTGGTCACGGGGCGATAGCGGTCGACGTCCTGGCTGCTGATCCAGCGGACGGCTCCTTCGGCGAAGAGGCGGTTGTAGCCCAGGCCGCGGTGGGGCTTGTTGATGGTGCCGAGGATGATGCCGCCGCCGTTCCAGTTGTCCACACCGACGAAGTCGCTGTAGATGACGTTGTGGCTGAATTCGTCCATGCGCCAGTAATGCGTGCCGGTGCCGTACTTGAATTGAAGGGATCGTGCGGGGTAGGACGAGCGGAGGCGCGCGATGGAGTCTCCCTGGCCGTCGTTCCACGGATTGTCCGGCCCGTTGAAGGCGAGACTGTCGCGCTTGGGGTCGAGCGAGACGTCGAAGTACATGCCCGGGTCCTTGGAGTAGCGGAACAGATGGCCGAGGTTGACGGGATTGCGCTTGGTGGGGGTTGATGTGTCCCACATCCAATAGGTCACGAACGGGTTGGCTCCGCCGCCGTTGTAGGGGGGGATGTAGCCCTTGTATTCGACGCTGTAGGTGGTGACGCCGATGCCGATCTGGTGGAGGTTCGCGCCGCAGTGGACGATGCGGGCGGTGTCGCGCGCCTTGGTGAGCGAAGGGAGGAGAATCGCGATGAGCAGCGTGATGATGCTCACGACAACTAGCAGTTCGATCAAGGTAAAGGCATGTGCGTCACGAATGATCCATTTAGCGTCGGGGCTTGCCTCGCGCGTCGGGTGCATCGAGCCGCGCGGGGCAAGCCCCGCCGCTAAATGCGAATCGCGGAATGTGTGTTTCTTTTTCATTTGCGTCGGCGCATCGTCAAAAGGCCCATCATCGCCAGACCGGCCGGCAGAGCGGCGGGCGTGGGAATGACGTTAACGGAGACGTTGTCCACCAGGTACGGCGAGTCGGTCGTGCTGAAGTTCTGGAAGCGGACGTTGCCGATTTTGAAATTGGTTGTTGTGGGGTTGAACTGAAACAGCGAGAGCCCCGTCACGGTCTGATTGTTGAGCGTCACGTCGTAGTTGGAGCCGCTGGGGGCCATGTGGGCATGGACCACAAGCGTGTTGATGACGATGGACTCGGCGGCGGACCAGAGGTGGTCATCGCCGACATCGACGGTCGTGTTGGCGGTGAGCGACCCGAGGTTCACGAAGGCGGAGCCGTTGTAGGCCTGAAGCGCCTGATTGCCGTTGTCGAGCACGACCCGTAAGTTCATGCGGAGCGTGTTGTCGGGGGCACGGAGGGTCATGTTGAATGTGCGAGCGCCTTCGACCGTCGAGGCGAAGACGGCGAAGTCGGCCTTGATGACGACCTCGGCCTGTCCGGTGAAGCTCTGCGAGACGCCTGCGCCGGCGTTGGTGTCGTTGATGATCAATGACTTGGCGCCGGAGATGACGGACGTCGTCGTGATCGCGCCGGAATTGGGTTCCACCGTCCAGTTCGTCAGATTCGGGCTGCTTTCAAAATCGCCGTTTTGAATCAGACTGGCTTGCGCCGCGGCGGCGCCGAGGTTCAGAGCGATGATCAGGACAATTGCGTGAATGCGAATCATAAAACCCGGTCTCCGAAGTAGAAGTTTTCATCCTTTTCAGCGACGACGCCGACCGACGAGCATGCCCATCAATGCGAGCCCGGCCGGCAGTGCGGCGGGGGCGGGGAGGGCCGTGATGTGCACGGAATCGAGCGAGAAGCTTGTTACGTCGGAGCCGGTATTGGCGTTGATGCCGAAGTGCAGTTCGTTGGAGATGAAGTTGGTCAGCCCGTTGCGGTAGGTCAGATTGTCCGCCCAGAAGGAGTTGACGCCGTCGGAGATGTAGGCGGAGTAGGTTCCGGTGTTGGGGTTGAGGATGACCTTGAAGGAGTAGGTCGCGCCGGCGGTGAGGCCGAAGCCGACATCGACCATGTTGGTTTTGTTGAAGGCGGTGGAGCCGTTGTTGTCGAAGAAGTACCAGTCCTTCTCGAAGACATCATTGCCGCCGCTGTCGGCGCCGACGACGCCGATGAGCCAACTGTTGGAGGCGCTGGTGCTGCCTTCGAGCGAGTCGTCGCCGAAGAAGTTGATGCGGTTGTTGAAATTATTCATGGCATCGACGTCGGCCTGCGTGCCGTCGTAGCGCCAGGTCCACTCGATCATGTGCTGTTTGGACAGATCGACATCGTCATAATTGGTCATCTGCCGGCGGACGAGGCCGGTGCCGGTCTGCGTGACCTTCAGGTACGGATCGTTCGTGCCCGAGAGCGGAGCGGTGGTCGTCGTCGTGCCCGATCCGCCGCCAGTGTAGCCCCAGCCGGCGTTCCATCCATCGCCGGAGCCCGCGGTGGCGAAGCCGTCGCTGTCCTGATCGAAGGTTTCGTCGGACGAGTAGAAGTCGGCTTTGATGGCGGGGGCCTTGGTGATGCTCAGCGCGTCGAGCGAGAAGGGGTTTTCACCGCTGGCACTGCCCTTGGTGCCGAGTTGGATGTCGGTGAACTGCGAGCCGGGGCTCGACTGATTGCGGAACTCGTGATTGAAAGACGAGCCGAATTTTTGCCCGGTGTTCACATCGGTGATGACGACGGAGTAGGTTTTTTCGGTGGGGTGGAGCGTGACGGCCATGTGATAGACGTCGCCGGCGATAAGGGGGATGCCGGAGCTCAGGACGTTGGACGAACTGAAGTCATCGCTGGGTCCGCGGTCGTAGATGCCGAACTGCTGCGTCACGGGCGCGGTGCCGGCTCCGAGTCCGGACGCGGTGCCTGCGGCGATGATGATCCAACTGTCGGTATTGTTGGTGTCGGCGGTGAGCTGCTGCCCATTGCGGCCGAAGAAGGTGACGCGATCGGTGTTGGCGGTGAAGGTCGAAAGGTCGGCCTTATCCAGACGGAAGTCCCACTCGATGGTGTGCGAGCCGGTCGTCAGGACGTCGCCATTGTCGGTGTACTCGCGGGAGACGATGGCGTCGATGCCGCTGGGGACGAAACTCAGGTAATTGTCGCCGCCGTCGAGCGGAGTGGTGTTGACGATCGTTGCGGTCCCGCCGGACTTGGCCCATGCATTGACCCACCCGTCGCCGGCGGCGTCCGGGAAAGAGTCAGTGTCGAAATTCGCGGTGGTCTGAGCGGCCAAAGCGCCGAGGGGAGAAGTGAGGGCGAAAACAACTGCGATGGCCCATCGTTGTTGCTTGCTGCGGATCTTCATTCTGCGTTCTCCTTCGCGGGGGGTGTGGCGGTCTTCTCGGTTTCGTTGCTCTTCGGGGCGGCCTTCTCATCGGCCTCGTACAGGCGCACATCGCGGTAGTACGCGCTGCATCGCCCGGTCGTGTCGTCGTCGGCGACGAAGATCATGAAGTTCATCGTGCCGGTCATGTGCTTGCCGACGGGGATCGAATAATGCTGCCAGTCGATGCCGTCGTAATTGGCGTATTCCTCGATGAAATTCTTGATGTGCTCGCGGAACTGCACGAGGAACACCGGCGGGGAAATCGTGTCCAGTTCGGATTTGTTGGAGAATCCGATGCCGACGAGTTCGCCGACGCGGTCGGAGCGGAACTCGAAATCGAGCATCGTGTTGGGGGTGAACTTGTACTTGATGGGGATGGCTTTCCATGCGTTGCCGGCAAGCTGGAGGGTGCGGCCGTTGTGCATGACGACCGCGCCGGTGGGCCAGCCGTGCTGTCCGTCCTGCATGGGCACGTTGATGAGCTTCTTGCCGGTGAAGTTGATCGCATCCTTGGGGGCGGTCGTCAGATCGATCAGGTCGCCCGACGCGGCGGTGGCGGAGACGACATCGGCGAAGGGCACGGCGTCGAAGGGGATGTCCTGAATCAGGCCGGTCGCTTGATCGAAGGCCTTGGCCTGCATGCGCGACAGCCGCACACGCAGCGGCGGGGCGGTGGCGTCGGCCGGCTGGGGCACGCGCGCTTCGACCACGCCTTCAAACACATACACGCGGCTGAGCCCGTTGGCGCCGACGCTCACGCCGAATTCCGTCCCCAGGTCCACGACCGACACGGACGGCGCATCAATCTGAAAGCCCGTGTGCCCCGGTGCGACGCGGGCGACGATCGATCCGCTGTGCAGGGCCGCCCGGCTTTCAGACAGCAGATCGAACACCGCCGGGGCCTCGACGCGCATTTCCGTGCCATCGAGGAAATGCACCTGCGCGATGCCGTCGTTGAGCCGGTAACGACCGACATGCATGTCCGACCCGGGCATCGGCGGGTCCTGCACGTCCCACATCGCGCCCTGCGAAGTGAGCAGAATCGCCACCGTTTTCGCCGGCGTCGCGATCGGATCGACGCGGCCGATCGAACTGTAAATGCCGATCGCCGCTGCGAGACCGAGGATCAGCGCCGCGGCGATGGACATCTGCGTGCCCGAAAGGCGCCATCGGCTCGGGGCCTCCGCTTCGATTTCCGTGCGGCGGAGTCGTTTGGCGGGGCGAATCTCACCGGGCATCGGCGAGGAAAGCTCCGCCGCCTGCTCGAAGCGAAGCATGGCGTCCATCGTCAGCGTATCGATGTAGTGCGAGCGCAGCGCCGGGTCGTTGTGCAGCATCTCGGCGAGGCGCTGACGGTCCTCATCGGTCGCGCGCTCGTCGCAGATGGCGTTGATCAGACTGATCGCATCCGGCGGCATCGGGTTGTCCTCATGCTCGTGCATCACGCGTTTTCCTCCTGCTCCGCAATCGAACGCGTGCAGTCGATCAGCGCCTGCCGCGAGCGGTACAGCGCCTGCGAGATCGCGCCGACCGACTGCCCGAACTCGCGGGCGAGATTGGCGACCGATCCGCCGGGGCTGTAGCGGCGCTGAATCAATTCGCGATTGCGCGGTGAAAGACGCTTGAGGCAGCGATGCAAAAGACTCCGCTGCCGGTCATGCGCCGCCAGTTTCTTGGCCGACTCCTCAGCGATCTCGCCCAGAAGCTCGTCGTCGAAAATGAATATGCTGCGCTTGCGGTCGCGGGCGTAGGCGAGCACCTGAAAGTAAGCCGCCTTGCGGGCCCAGGCGATGAAGCTCGTCCCTTCGGTGAACTGCTCGGCCTTCTGCCAGAGCACCAGATTCGTCTCCTGAAGCACATCCGACGCCACGACGGGATTGCCCACCAGCGTCATGATGTAGGCGTACAACATGCTCTGATGCTCGGTAATCAGAGCCGCCATCCGGGTTGTGGAGGTGTCCTGTTCCAACGCGATCTCATCTCGCAAACAAACGGATACGACGCCTATCATGCTCTACTGCACGTTCGCCATTTCTAAATACCACTCGCGCGAGGCATCTCACGGCAAATTGTCAGCAAACGAAAAAAAATTCGATGGAAAATTCGGCGTAAGATTCGACGCAGGCGCGGTATTGAGTCATAGACACGCGACGATTCCCACCCGGATCAGGTGCAAGACATGCAAAATCGTAAGGTGTTATGGCGAAATCTGTTGCAATGCTCATTGGCCATCGCTGCGATCGGTTTGATCGCCGGCGGAGCCATCGCGGGGGACAAGGAAAAGGACGCGGCGGCGCAACATTACGCCGATCTGGTGGCGGCGGACGGGCCCGTGGCGTGGTATCGGTTCGAGGAGGACAAGGGGGCCAATCGCATACTCAACGACCGGCACACGCTGCTGGCTGACCGTGGGGACGGGCAGACGGTCGATGGCGTCGTGCTGGGCATCAGCGGCGCGCAGCCCGGCAACGGGTTCCCCCGTTTTGACGATCAGAACCGGGCCGCCCTGTTTGACGGGCAGGGCAGCCGCATCGTCATCGATGACCCCGGCGACAAGAGCCCGTTCGACTTCGACAATGGCGACACGATCACCCTCGAAGCATGGGTCGATCTTCAGCGCTTCAGCGGTTCGCAGATTCTCTACATCGTCGGCAAGGGCCGCACCGGACGCAAAGGCGTCACGCCGGACAATCAGAACTGGGCCATGCGCCTGACCAACCGCGAAGGCGAAGCGCTGCTGACGTTCGTGTATCACGATCGTGTGACCAATCAGGCCGACCCGTCCAGCGACTGGCACCGCTGGACGAGCGAGACGGGCGTGCCCGTCGCCACCGGCTGGCATCATCTCGTGCTCGTCTACCCCTTCGGCGACCCGACGGGCTTGCGCGGCTACATCGACGGCGAACCGGTCACCGGACTTTGGGACATGGGCGGACCCAGCACCGAGCCGCCCGTCATCGATAACGATCAGGTCTGGATCGGCTCGTCCATGGGCGGGTCCCCCAACAGCAGCTTCGACGGCGGGATCGACGAAGTGGCCATCTACCGCAAGGCCCTGACCGCCGACCAGGTCGCCGCCCGCTTCGCCTTCGAAGGCAAGCGCACGCCCAGCCAGCGCCTCGCCGACGCAAGCACCGGCGTCCTTCCGTCGCTGCCCGCGCTGCCCTCTGATCATGTTTACGTGCAGGTTATCGAAGGCCTTTCCGATCTGACATGGAAGTTCGACTCGTCCAAAATCCGCGTCACCGACGCCTACGAATCCGACGCCTTCGGCTTTCCCTTCATCACGCGCAAGTACAACAGCAAGGGCCTGATCATCGACCGCAGCGCGACGCAGATGCTCCGAGCCGCGGCGACGATTCACATGCCCGCCGGTGAACATGACCTGCTGCTCCGCTCGCTCAACGGCGCACGCCTCCTCATCGACGGCCACGTCGTCGCCGAGACGCCTTTCACGCGCGGCAGCGGCGACGGATATGAAAAAGTGCCCGATATGTCCGATGCTTTGGGCACGGGCATGCGCGTCCTCGCCGCCGGTCACGGGGAAAAAGTCTACACGTTCGTCTCCGATGGCCAGCCCCATGTGATCGAAGTCCGCGCCTTCCTCGGCGGAAAAAAATACCGCCCGGAGATCGGCGAACTGTCCGTCAGCACACGCATGGGTGACGATATGTTCTGCCTGGTCAGCCCGCGGGACGAAGTGCATGTTCAGATGACCGATGCGGACTGGGAGGCGTATGCCCGCGATGAGCAGGACCGCATGGTCGAACTTAACGCCCAGCGCCGCCGCGAAGTCGGCAAGGCCGAGGCGGCCTATTGGCAGCATCGCCACGACCTGACGCGCGCCGCCGTCGCCAAGGAGCCGCCCATCGACGTGCCCGCCGTCAAGAGCACCAGCGCCGTTTTCAACGATGTCGATCGCTTCATCGAGGCCAAGCTCGAAGAGCAGAACATCGAACCAGCCCCGCTGTGCGATGACAACACCTTCCTCCGCCGCATTTACATCGACACCGTCGGCGTGTTCCCTACGCCCGCCGAGATCAAGCGTTTTTACGCCGACCCGCCCGAGACGCGGCGGGTCAAGGCGATCGATCGCCTGCTTGCTGATCGGCGATGGGCGGACAACTGGGTTCCCTACTGGCAGGACGTGCTCGCCGAGAACCCCGCCATTCTCAAGGCGACCCTCAACAACACCGGGCCCTTTCGCTATTTCATCCGTGAATCGTTCATCGACAACAAGCCCATCGACCGCTTCACCACCGAGCTGATCATGATGGAGGGCTCGGAATACTTCGGCGGGCCCAAGGGTTTCGAGATGGCGACGCAGAACGACGTGCCCATGGCGGCGAAGGCCCACGTCGTCGGCCAGGCGTTTCTGGCCATCGAGATGAAGTGCGCCCGCTGCCATGACTCGCCCTACAGCGATGTCGTGCAGGAGGACACCTTCTCCGTCGCCGCTATGCTCAAGCGGGGCGGACAGAAAGTGCCGTTGACTTCGTCCATCCCGCTCGACCCCGAAGCCATCAAACGCCTCATCGTCGAAGTCACCCTCAAGCCCGGCTCGACCGTGCAGCCCAAGTGGCCCTTCGGCGAACTCATCGCCGCCGATGCGCCGCTGCCGGAGGGCATCGTGCGCGATCCGAAGGATTCCCGCGAGGATCTGGCCGCCCGCATCACCTGGTATCAGGACCAGCGTTTCGCCCGCGTGATCGTCAATCGTCTCTGGGCCCGCTATCTCGGGTTCGGCATCATGTCGCGCGTCGAGGACTGGACCGATCTCAAGCCCTCGCATCCGAAGCTGCTTGATTACCTCGCCCGCGAGCTGGTCACCAATGACTACGACCTCAAGCACATCGCCCGGCTGATCTTCAACTCCAACACCTACCAGCGGCAGATCGTCGCCGGCAAGTGCGAGCCGAATTCGGATAATGTGCACTACTTCGCTTCGCCCATGCACCGGCGCATGACCGCCGAGCAGATCGTCGATTCGATGTTCGCCGCCGTGGGCAAACGCTTCAAGAGCGAAATGCTCACCATGGACCCGGAGGATCGCCGGACCGCATCGGTGATGACCAACCTTGGCGCTCCGCGCTACGCATGGGAGTTCACTTCGCTTTCCAATGAGCGCGACCGCCCGTCGCTTTCGCTGCCGTATGCCCAGAGCGTCGTCGACGTTCTTTCGACGTTCGGCTGGAGGCAGTCGCGGCAGAACCCGCTCAATTGCCGCGACGACACGCCGACCGTGCAGCAGCCGGCGATACTCGCCAACGGCGTCGTCACCCGGCGCATCGTCGGCTTGAGCGATGACAATGCGCTGACCCAACTGGCCCTGACCGCGTCGACGCCTGAGGCGTTCATCGACGGCGTGTACGAACGGCTCATGACCCGTCCGCCGACGAAGACGGAGCGCGATGTGCTTGTGCCTTTCATCGCCGACGGGTTCGAGCATCGCCTCGTCGACGCTCCGCCGACCGGCGAGCGGCCGCTTCCGAATCGCGCGCTGGCGGTGTCATGGTCCAACCATCTGACGCCCGAGGCCAACGAAATCAAGCTCGAAGTCGAGAAGATCGCCCGCGAAGGCGATCGCCCGACCGCCCGGCTTTCGCCCGATTGGCGCATGCGGGCCGAGGACGCCGTCTGGGCCGTGCTCAACAATCCCGAGTTCGTCTTCATCCCCTGACTTGCGAGGTGCGTATGTCATCGCAACATTTGAATCGCCGCCGTTTCCTTGCCGCTTCCGCCGCCGCCTCGGCGTCCGCGCTGGCGGCGCCGTCGCTGCTCCGCGCCGCTGAGGCGAGCAAGTCGAAGGTCCCGCTGGGCAAGGCCGATCACTGCATCATGATCTGGCTCGGCGGCGGATTCTCGCAGATCGACACCTTCGATCCCAAACAGCTCGGCAATCCGGAAAAGAAGCAGGCCGGCTCGTACTACCCGAAGATCGCCACGGCCGTCAAAGGCGTCGAAGTGACCGAGCATCTGGCGAAGACGGCGAATCTGATGGACCGTTTCACCGCCGTGCGCACGGTGCATCATGAAGTCATCGACGAGCACGCCGCCGCGGTGAATCGCATGCACACCGGCCGCCCCACCAGCGGCGCGATCGTCTATCCGTCGATCGGCTCCATCGTCGCCGCCTGCAAGGGCGACGCCACCGCCTCTGTGCCGTCCTACGTCGTCGCCGGTTACCCGAACCTGACGCGCGGCCCCGGTTTCCTCGGCGCTCAGCACAGCTACATGTACCTCATCGACACCGACTCGGGCCCCGTCGGCCTGACGCGCCCCGATGACATTCCCGACGACCGCGCCGCACGCCGACAGGCCCTGCTCGGAAAACTCGAAGCCGGTTACACGCAGCGCATCGGCCCCGAAAAAGCCGTCGCCGCCTACAGCGCCACCAGCGACAAGGCCTTCCGTCTTTCCGGCCAGCAGTTCATGGACGTCTTCAATCTCAAAGAGGAATCCAAGTCGCTGCGCGAGTCCTACGGCGAGGAGTTCGGCCAGCGCTGCCTTCTGGCGCGCCGCCTGGTGCAGGCCGGCGTGAGCTTCGTCGAAGTCTCGCACAACCTCAACTTCGTCAACGGCACCGGCTGGGACGTGCACAACAAGGGCATCCTCAATCAGCATGTGCTCATCAAGCAGCTTGACGCCGCGCTGTCGACGCTCACGACGGACCTGGAGCGGTGCAAGATGCTCGACAAGACGCTGATCGTCGTCGCCGGGGAGTTCGGCCGGCCCGGCCACTTCGACGGCGGCGGCGGGCGCGGACATCACGGCAAATCCTTCACCGTCGTCCTCGGCGGCGGCGGACTCAATCACATGGGCGCCTACGGGCAGACCAACGAATTCGCCGAGGAAATCGTCTCCGACCCCGTCGGCGTCCCCGATGTTTTCGCCACGGTTTTCAACGCTTTGGGCATCAAGCCGTCCAAAACGCTGTATGATGGCGATCGCCCCGTGCCGATCACGGACATGGGCGCTCCCATCGCTCCGCTCTTTAGCTGACAATTCGGCCTGAACCCGCCAAGGTCACACAACCGGAACGCTCGTCGTTCGGGTTGTGTGATGCGCTTGCCGAATCGAGCGGAAACGAATGGGCCACGAAGGCGCGAAGACGTGAAGGAAGACAAAGACCATGATCTGAATTCAGGTCGATCGGTTTGCATTCCTTCGCGTCTTCGCGCCTTCGTGGCTACGTTCCGACCCCTCCCACGCGCTAATGGGTTGTCGCTACAATGCCGCCCATGATTCGCAAGCTTGTCATTCTCACCGAAGGCGCGTCGGACCCGATTGGGGCGAAGACGGCCGTGTGCATCCTCCGTTACCGCCGCGAGCAGGTCGTCGCGGTGCTCGATTCGACGAACGCCGGGCGGACGACGGGCGACGTGCTCGGCGTCGGGGGCGACCTGCCGATGATCGCGTCGCTCGATGAAGCCCCGGACGCCAACACGCTGCTGATCGGCATCGCCACCAGCGGCGGCAAGCTTCCGCCGCAGATGCGCACGACGATCATGAAGGCGATCGAGCGCGGGTGGAACATCGAAGCGGGGCTGCACCAGTTCCTGTCCGACGATGTAGAGTTCGTCGCCGCGGCCAAACGGAGCGGGTCCACGCTGCGCGACGTGCGCAAAAATTCGGAGCGCGACGTGTCGACCCGGCAGGGCATCGACGAACGCTGCCTGCGCATCGCCACCGTGGGACACGATTGCAGTTGCGGCAAGATGATCACGAGCGTCGAGGTCACCAACGACCTCGTCCGCCGCGGCGTCGACGCCAAGTTCGTCGCCACCGGCCAGACCGGCATCCTCGTCGAAGGCGACGGCTGCCCCATCGACTGCGTCGTCGCCGACTTCGTCAACGGCGCCGCGGAAAAGCTCGTCAAGGCGAACCAGCACCATCAGGTGATGCTCATCGAGGGGCAGGGCAGTCTGGTGCAGCCGCGGTATTCGTCGGTCACGCTGGGGCTTTTGCACGGGTCGATGCCGCACGGGATGATCATGTGCTACGAAGTCGGCCGCACGCGCGTGCACAACATGACGCACATCGAGATTCCGCCGCTGGAGTTGATCATCGAGACGTACGAGCGGATGGCGAACCTGATGCACCCGAGCAAGGTGATCGCCATCGCCATGAACAGCCGCAAATGCACCGATGACGAAGCAGCGGCGGAGCGCGATCGCATGAAGCATCGCTTTGGCCTGCCGGTGTGCGATCCGATTCGACACGGCCCCGGCGAGCTCGTCGATGCGGTGTTGTCGCTCAAAGCTCAATTGGGAAAGTGAACCGCCAAGACGCAGAGGACGCAGAGGAAAAATGCTATGAGGGATTTCTCGGCGTTCTCAGCGTCTCGGCGGCCAATCGGCTTGGTCTTTTCATCATGAAGCTCACCCTTCGCACCTACACGCTGCCGCTTGAGTACGCCTTCACCACGGCGCATCATTCCAAGACGCATGCGCAGACCGTGATTGTCGAACTGGCCGACGGCGAACTTCGCGGATACGGCGAAGCGCCGGACAATTTTTACTTCAATGCGACGCCCGACAAGACCCTCGCCGCGATCGAATCGGTGCGGGAGATTGTCGAACGCGCCCCGCTCGATCCCCGGAACTTTTATGAGGCGCTGCGCGAACCGTTGTCGCGACATCCGTTCGCGCTGTGCGCGCTGGATGAGGCGATGTGGGATATGCACGGCAAATCGATGGGCAAGCCGCTGTGGGAAATTTGGGGGCTTGCGGCGCCGGGCGGGCTGGTCAGCGATTACACCATCGGGCTCGACACGCTGGAGGCGATGAAGGGGAAACTCGCCGATCACGCGGGCTGGCCGGTGTACAAGATCAAGCTGGGGACGGACGACGATGTGCGGATCGTGCGCGAGCTGCGGGGGACGACGGACGCGGTGTTGCGCGTCGATGCGAACTGCGCATGGAGCGCCGAGCAGACGGTTGAGAACGCCGCGGCGCTGGCGGCATTGAACGTCGAGTTCATCGAGCAGCCGATGAAGGCGGACCAGTGGGACGCGATGGAGAAGGTCCATGCGGCGTCGGCGCTGCCGATCATTGCGGACGAGAGCTGTTTATCGATGGCGGATGTGGAGCGATGCGCGGGGCGGTTCGCGGGCGTAAATGTGAAGCTGACCAAGAGCGGCGGGCTGACGCCGGCGCTGGCGATGCTGCGGCGGGCACGCGAGTTGGGATTGCGAACGATGGTCGGATGCATGACGGAGACGACGATCGGCATCAGTGCGGCGGCGCAGCTTGTTCCGCTCCTGGACTATGCGGACATGGATGGGGCGACGCTTTTGGCGGAGGACGTTGCGACGGGGACGCGCCTGGAAAAAGGGCGCATCGTTTTTACCGATGCGCCCGGGTGCGGAGGGGAACTGGTTTGCTGAGTCGGCTCAGAGGGCCGGTGGCGGGCCGTCGCCGCGCGGGGGCGGCGGGGGGCCTTCGCGATCGGGCGGGCCATCGGGGCGCTGGCCGTCGCGCGGATGTTCATGGCGATCGCCTTCGCCGTCGACGTGCACGCTGATGTGCGCCTGGCGTTCGAGTCGGTTGACCTTGTCGCGGACCTCGGCGGGAATCTTGGCTCGTTCCTCTTCGGTGTTGATCGGGCCGTCGAAGAGGACCTTGCCGGCCTTGTCCTTGGCGACGAGCGAGCGCTTGCCGTCGTTGACGGTGATGGACAGGGTGTGATCATCATCGGAGTAGCTGAGCGACATGGACTGGACGCCGATGACGGAGTCGCCGGGGCCGCCGTGTTCGTGGCGTGCGTGGTCGTCGCCGGGGCGTCCGCCGTCGGCGCCGCCGCGCATCATGCCCGGTCCGCGCATGTTGCCCATCTGATTCTGCATGCGTTCGATGATGCGGTCGACCTGCTCGCGGCTGAGGCCGGATTCACGAAGCCGATCGCGCATTTCGTCGAGCATCTTGTTGCGCATCTCGGGGTTCATGGGCATCATGCCCGGACCCATCATGCGATGGTCCATTCCCGGACCGCCTGGCGCGCCAGGAGCGCCGTGCCCGTCATGACCATCGTGTCCATCACGCCCGCGGCCGTCAGGGCCCTGTCCGCCGGGCCCGCGCCCTTCCGGACCGCCGCCGGGACCGAACATCTGCATCGGCGGACGATCCTCGATCATCTTCTTGGCCAGCTTGGCGCTGACATCCTTGGCCTCGCCGGCATGGATGATCGTCAGCTTGACGTCCTGGCCTTCCTTGTGCGACTGGATGAGCGTGCGAAGCTGTTCGGGGTTGACGAGCAGTTGATCGCCGAGCTTCTGAAGGACGTCGAACCTGGCGATGCCGGCGGCGGCGGCGGGGGAGCCGTCCTCGACATACTCGACGAGCAGGCCGGTGCCTTCGGGGAGCTTGAGCTGCGCCGCCAGCGGGGCGGGCAACGGGCCGGTGGCGATGCCCAGGTACGTCACCTCGCGCTGGCGCGGGGGGCCATCGTGATCATGCCCGGGACCGCCCGGGCCTCCGCGTCCGTCTTCGGGTCCGCGCGGCGGACGACCGTCGCGCGGCGGGGGTCCGTCCTGAGGTCCGCCCTCCGGCGGCGGCGGCGGGGCGGCGAAGGCGAGCGACGTGCTGAGTGCGAACGTCACCACGGCGGCTTGTTTGAGCCAGCGATTCATGTCGAGTCCTTTCGGATGTTGGCCCGTCTTAATCGACGGACATGGCGGTTAAGATGACCGTCTGCGTGGGGATCGTCATCTCCATGCGGACGTTGTGAACGGGGTCAATCCACGCCGTGGTGCGAACGCTCTCGTGCACCACGGGAATCATCGGCACATTGTCATCGACGTAGACCAGGTCGCCGGGCGTGGCGGTTTCGTAGGTCGTGTCGATGCGGATCGGTTCGTCAGCGTCGAATTCGTCGGCCTGCGAAGCGGTCGTCGTGTTCTGGTCCGGCGCGGTGACGGGCGCGACGGCGACGGGGCGCGTCATCGGCTGCGTCGAAACGCCGGCGGTGTTGAGCATCATGGCGAAACCGATCGACGCGGCCATGGCCGTGCCCGCGGCGGCGAAGATCAATAGCGGACGCCATCGCAGCGGCGCCCCTGGAAGCGGCGGCTTGTTCGCCACCGTCGCCGACACACGCTCATCGAGCGATGCGGACGGCTTGACGAGCGGCTGGGCCTTGAGCAGGTTTTCGATGTCGCAGTTCATACGAGACTCTCCACGCTTGCACGCAGCCGGTCCAATCCCCGGCGGTACCGGCTGCTGATCGTCGACAGCGGCTCCTGATGCGCCGCGGCGATCTGTTCGAAGGTCAGGTTGCCGTAGAGCTTCATGACGATGACCTGTCGTTGGTCATCCGGTAATTGCTCCAGCGCTTCGCGCACCAGCCGATCCCGCTCCGCGTCGGCCGCTTCATGCATCGGCGTCGCCGCGGGCGAAACCGGGGCGGCGAAGATCGATGACTCACTGCGGTCCTTCGGGCGCCGGCGAAGCTGATCGATCGCGGCGTTGCGCACGGAGGCGAACACATACGCCACCGGATCCCCGCTCCGCTGGCTCGTCGAACGGCAGAGGCGAACGAACGCCTCATGCACCGCGTCCTCGGCGAGCTCCGGCCGACGCGTGATCGTCAACGCCAGCGTGAACAGGCCTTGGCGATGCTCGGTGTAAATCTGTTCCAGTCCGGCCATCCGCGGGTCCTGTCTGCGTGGCGCTTCTGAAATGAACACGCTGAGTCCGGCTCATTTTACGCAAGGAATTTTCGGGAAGACGACCTCCGCCCCGCCGATCCGACCGCCCGGTTTTCCGGTCAAGCGGCGGCGTCCAAACGCCGAAAAATGCTAGACGGGTCGTTCTATGCGCAAAGATCGCAACATTGTGCTGGTGGTGGGTGGCGGATTACGCCAGGATGTGGCGTTCGGCACGGGGACGTGGGCCGTACGGACGCCGAATCTCGACGCCTTCGCCGCCGACGGGCTGAAGCTGGGCCTGATGGCCGCTTCGCCGGCCGCCACGCCTTCGCTGGTGAGTCTTTTTACCGGGCTTCACCCCCGCCAGCACGGGTTACTGGACGAAGGGGCGACGGTGGGCCGGCTGCACGGCTGGCTCGGTCGATTCGTCGAAGCCGGCTACTACACCGCCGGCGTCGGCCGCGTCGCCCTCATCGCCGACCACCTCAACGAGGCCGCCGTCGTCAATGACATCGCCTCCCCGTGGTCAGGCCAGTGCGCCTACATGCGTTACCTCAAATCGCGCGGCCTCGTCGACCGCGTCACCAAGCAGCGCAACCAGCGATTCTCCACCAAGCCCTTCGCCTACGACAACTTCGGCCTGACCGCGCCCAGCGACGACGTCGACGGGTTCATCACACAACAGTCCCTCATGCTCATCGAGAGTCTCCCGCAGGATAAGCCCTGGATCCTCGTCATCGCCTACACCGGCCCCGGCAACGACCTGCCCGCGCCCCCGGCTTACCTCGCCAAGGTCAAGCCCGACAAACTTGGCGGCGGATTCGTCCCGCTCGATCAGCGCTCCAGCGACGACTACGCCGATTGTCCGTATCCCCGGGCGCTGTTGCAGCAACTCGATACGAAAACGATGGCGACGATCCGTCACCATTATCTCGGCCGTGTCGCCATGTTCGACAACATGATGGGCCTGCTCGCCGACACGCTCGACCGCTGCGGGCACGGCGAGCGGACATGGGTCGCCATCACGTCCGACCGCGGCAAGCTGCTGGGCGAACGAGGTCTGTTGGGGCATCGCTCGATGCTTCGACCCGCGGTCGAAGTGCCGCTGTGGCTTTTGCCGCCGCAGGGCGTCAAGCGATTCCCCGATCCGCCCCAGCACGGACTGATGAGCACCACCGACCTCGCCGCCACGCTCTGCATGATCGGCGCCGTCGACGCCCCGCATGGCTCGCGCGGTCAATGTCTTCTGCCGGCGATGCACAACCGCCCCGTCGGCCGCGAGTCCGTCATCAGCGAATACGGCACGCGGCTGCTGCTGGCCACGCAGCGGCACCGCGTCGTCTTCGACATCGAAACCGATCAGCCGCGCTCGCTCTTTGACATCGTCAAGGACCCGCGCCAGCAGAACGACCTCATCGGCCGCCCCGACGAACTGGTCCTGCTCGATATGCTGCGCTATCAGCTCGCCGGCGCGCTATTGCCGCTGCGCCCCACGCGCTGGGCGGCGTGAGGCCGTCGATAGAAATGACCAATGACCAAATCCCAATGACCAAAGGAATGCTCAAAGGCCCAATGTCAAAATGAAAGGCCGCAGGCCGTTCCAACCTTGGTCATTGGTGCTTGCACATTGGTCATTCCGCCCCGCGACCTCACGGCACGTAAATCTGCTGAAAATAATCGAGGTCCACGTTGTTGGGCGCGTAGGTGTAAAAGCCGGTGATCTTCGTCGTCGCGGGGTTCTGGAAGCGATAAAACTCGACGTGCCCGTCGCAGAAGCTCATGACGTTCGAGTCATCGAAGTGCCAGGACGCGGGCCAGTCGATCCAGTATTCCTTGTGGGTCGGATCGGTGGCGGGATAGATGGCCCACGCGCCGAGGTTCGCGCCGCGCGGGTCGGCTTCGTCGAGCGTGAGCAGGCGTCGCGATGCGCCGATGACGCTGCCCATCGACTGCACCGGCGTGATGTACCAGCCGCCGATGCCGCCGACGTACATGCTCATTGAATAGCTCCGCAGATATCCGCGCGGATCGACCGGGCAACGGTAAATGTCGACGTTGTTGAGATAGGTCCAGAGCTTGCCGTCCTTGAGGTCCTGCTCGGTTTCGGGGACATGTCCGCTGTGAGGATTGGTCCATGCGTATGTGCTATTGACGCTGCAGTGCGACCCGACAAGCTGGGAGTTGTTATCGGTGGCGTAGCTCAGCCATGCGACGGCGATCTGCCGCTGGCGCGCCATACACACGGCGGCCTTCGCAGTCTGCATCGACCGGCTCAGCGAAGGCAGGAGCATCGCCACCAGCAGCGCGATGATCGTCATCACCACCAGTAGCTCGATCAAGGTAAACGCGCATCTGCGTCGCATACGTGCTCTCGCATTGCCGCCGCTCAACGAGCGGCCCGTCCCGACCATCCGACCTGCAAAGCATTCGATCGACTCTCATCGATCGAACGCTGATTTCATCGCGCGCCGCCTGCTCGAAACGTTCGAGCTTGAACCCGCCAGAGTTCCCGCAGGCGCGCGATGCTTTTTACCGTCGTCCGCTCTTTCGCCGCGCCATGACCAGCGTGAGCGGCCCCAACCCCGCCGGCAGCGCCGCCGGCGTCGGGATCACGACGCCGAACGCATCGATCTCGATCAGCGCACTGTTGCGCAGGGTCGCGTCGACGGGGCGGAAATCGAATCGCAGTCCGCGCACGCCTTGGGCCATGTACGACAGGTCCGCCTTGGCGAGCGACGCCAACGTCACGGCGCTGATGTTGCCCGTGGCCGCGCCGATGAACAGGTACTGCCAGTTGGAGCCGTCGAGCGTGTATTCGACGTCGAAGTCGAGGATGCGCCGGCCGTCGGTGTTGTAGCCGAAGACATTGATCTTGTTGAGCTTCATGGTGTCCCCGACGTTGAGGCCCAGACTCGTGGCGTCATAGGTGATGTGCCAGACGGTCGTCGCGGAGGTGTCGGTGCCGATGACGCGATGCGAGAGACTGTTGGAGCCGATGCCGTCGGTGAGCATGGCGGTGTTGCCGGCCTGAAACCCCAGCGAGGACGTGCCGACTTTGCCCTGCAAAAGATCGATGCTCGACGGCTGTTCCGGGAGGCCGGCGCTGGTGGACGCGGCGGCGACGGTGCGAAGCGGGCCGGCGGAAACCTGCGTGCCTTCGACGCGGAATTCGTTGAGGCCGACGTAGTCGTTGGCCGTCCCGTTCCAAGTATTGAGCGGCTGAAGCTTGACGAAGCGGACGCCGGTGGCGGCGATGGTTTCGGTCTGCGCGGTGACGGCGCCGGTGGCCTGCGCGAGCGTGCCATTGGAGACGATGGTCGTGTAGTTGACGCCGTCGGAGGACACGAGCAGGTTGAAGTTCTTGATGCCCCGGCCGAATAGCCCCGACTGATTCATCTGCCAGATGTCGGCCTGCGTCAGATCAAAGACGCCCGGCAGGGTGAAGATGAGCGACTGGTTGGCGACGACGGGCGCGGCGCCGCCGGAATTGTATCCGACGCCGGCGTGCCAGAAGTTCGACCCGACGGCGAGACTCGTGCTGGCGGAGGTCACGCTCGCGTCATTGATGATGTTGAGCGGATGCTGACCATAGCCGTAGAACGAACTGCCGGCGACGCCGACCGGCGTGATCAGGTCGGCTCGCACGGCGGAGGCGATCAGCAATGCGACCGCGGCGACGGCGGCCCAGCGAAGCGGGGTCATCTTCAAACTCATGGCAATTCTCCTTTGGCGGGTTAAACGGAAACGGGAATCTGCGTCGATGGCACAGCCCACCACGCAGCGAGCGACTGCGTCGGCAGCGCCCGATCAAAAATGGCAAGTTCATCGATCGCGCCGCTGAGCGGGCGCGACAGCGGGCCGCCGCTCTGGCGGTACCAGCCGCCGACGGCGAATGCGTTGAGCGAGAGCGTGCGCCAAGCGACATTCGTCAGCGATCCGATCGCTTCGCCGTCGAGATAGAGCGTGACGGTGCGCTGATCGGGGTCGGCGATAAGGGCAAGCTGCATCCATTTGCCCAGATGATCGGGCAAAATGACCGGTCGGCTTTGCAGCAGGGGACCGCCCGCGCCGAGGCCGACGGTGACGACGCCGCGCTCGTCGAAATTCACATGCAGGCCGGTCGTGCCCCAGCCGTCGGTCTGAAGCAGCGCGCCAAGGTCCGGGCCGACTTTGTCAATGCGGACGGACATCAGCAGCGTCATCGCATGCACCGACTGCGACGGCAGTCGGCCGATCAGTGCGTCATTGACGCCGTTGAGCGCGATGGCCGAGGTATGAACGAGTCGGCCGGGCTCGATCACGCCGCCGAGGCGCTCCAGCGACTGATGATGCTCCGATTCGTCGGCGATGCGCGTCGCGGACACGGCGGCGGGACTGAATGCGTAGTACGCCAGCAGCGCGGGATCATGTCGAAATTCGCGGCTCGTCACGCGCCACCGTGCATAATCCAAAAGGTCGGCGGTGGTGCGGATCGCGCCGCGCTCGATCCGCCGCGAATCGCCCGCGGCGAGCATCGCCGGCGTCTGTCCATCGCCCGTCACCGCCACGTGCCCGTCGAGCACCGCGACGTCCATGACCTGCTGCTGATCCACGAACGCTTCGAATTCGGTGCCGAGGTCGATGACGCGAGCGCCGCGCGGGGCGTCGATGGTGAACCCGTGCGCCTGCGCGGGGACAATCGCGCTGAGCTGTCCGCCATGCAGAAAGCCCCGGTTTTCGCCGGTCATTTCGAACTGGCACGGCCCCGACAGGTCCACGACCGCGCCGGAGCGGAACATCACCTGCGCGTGCCCGGCTTCGAGGGCGAGCATGCCGGGCATCAGGTCCGATCCGAGCGACGGGGCGGCGGAGCTTCCGCTGAACTGTGCGTTGTCCGAAACATCCGACAAAAGCGCCACGGCCGCGAGCGCGTCGGGCGCGGTCTTGATCGCGGCGGGGCGGAACGCGATCGTCAGCGCGACCGCGACCGCGAGCGCGATCAGCGCCGCGGCGGCGTACCAGACGCTTCGCCGCGAAGCGCGGCTCAGCGTCGGCGTGGGTTTGCTACGGGCGACTTCCGCTGACCCCCACGCCGACGCTGAGCCCGCCTTGGGGCGAAGCGTCTGGTACGCGTCGTCGTCGTTGTAGCGCTCCAGCAGGGCGTTGAGTCGCATGAAACGGATGTACTGATCGCGTGCGTCCGGGTCATCGCGCAGCAGGACTTCGAGCGTCGCGACATCTTCGAGCGTGAGGCGATCTTCGACGCAGGCGGTGCACAAGCGCAGCAGTTCGCTGTTCATGCGTGCTGCCCTCCCGCGTCGAGTTTGCGGCGGATGCATTCGAGCAGGGCGACATAGATGCGCGACAGCGCCCGGCTCACCGCCGACTCGCTGCGGCCGACCGCATGCGCGACACTCCGATTCGTCGCCGCCGGCTCGTAACGCTGACGCACCAGTTCGCGATCCTGATCGGGCAGCTTGCCGATGCACTCATGCAGGGCCGCCCGCTCGGCGTCGAAGGTGTCCGTCTTCTCCTGCGTCTCGTCGGCGAGCGTCGCCATCAGCTCCGGGCTGAAGCACATGCGATCGCGCGCCCGCTGCTGGCGGTAGTACTGCACCTGATGAAAGACGATGCGATAGGCCCAGCGGTCAAAGTGCGTGCCGGGTTCGAAGGCGTCGAACTTGCGCCAGAGGACCGAGGCGACTTCCTGAAGCAGTTCCTCCGCATCGGTGCGGTTGAACACGAGTGTGCGGAGATAGGCGTAAATGCGCGGCTGATGCTCGATGAAGAGCCGCATGAAGGCGTCGTGTCGGTCGGGCTTGATATCCATGAACGTTCCGCGCTCCACCATGACATAGCGGAAACCACGGAAGTTTGCGGGTCAGCATCAAAAAAAGTTGAGTCAGGTGGCGGCGGCGGGCTCCGGCGTTTCGGCCGGCTTCTCGTCGGGCTTAGGTTGGCCCCCGCCCAGAGCGGCGACACGCTGGGCGGGGTCGCCGATATAAGTCACTTTCAGGCCGAAGTTTTCGCCGATTTTGACCGCCACGCCATTGCCGACCACCTTGTTGTTGACCATCAGATCCAACGGCTCGTCGGCGAGCTGGGGCAACTCAATGATCGCCCCGGGGATCAGGGCCAGCACGCGGGAGAGCGAAAGATCGCGGTGCCCGAGCCGCACAATCACCGGCACGCGCAACTTCAGCAAGGTTTGTACATCACGGCCCATGAAGGGCTTTATCGGACAGATCAAGGCGGGGGGTTGAATCGGGGGTCGGGGATCAGGGGTCGGGGATCAGGGATCGGGGGTTGGGGATCGGGGGTTGGGGATCGGGGATCAGGGGTCGGGGGTTGGGGATCGGGGTGAAAGGCACACGCCCCGCTGAAGCGGGGCGTGCCGCGCGCGGAATAGAGTCTGATCCCTGATCCCTGATCCCCTACACGCCGAACTGTTTGCGGATGACTTTTTCGAGGGCGTTGGGGTCGATGGGCTTGGTGAGTTTGGGGATGTGTGCCAAGTCGTCGGGCAGGCCCTGCGGGCTGGCGTAGCCGGTAATGAAGACGAAGGGGGTGTCGCGTTCCTTGAGGAACTGTGCGATGGGAGCGCTGGTGCCGCCGATGATGTTGATGTCGAGGATGGCGCCGGAGAGTTGGTGATCGCGGGCGAGGTCCATGGCCCGGTCGATGGAGGGCGCCGGGCCAACGACCTGGCAGCCGAGTGTGTCGAGCATGCGATTGAGCATGTTCGCGACGAGGTAATTGTCCTCGACGAGAAGGATCGTCAATTCGCGCTGAGACGGGTCATTCACTGGCGTGAATGTCGACATGTCATACACCACAGATTACAGATTTTCACGACACCTCAGTCGACCGGGCACGATCCACGCCCGACTCACGAATGCTGAAGGCCAGTATACAGACGAGTCCATGCGGTGAAAACAGAATTTCGGCATTTCCCTGAAGTTCGTAGCCGATGAGTCCTTCGATGAGACGGATGCCGGCTCCGCGGCGGGTGGTGTCGCCGACGCGGGGTCCGCCGGTTTCCATCCATCGCAGCGTGACGGTTTGATCGGTGACGGACCAGGTGAGCGTGACATGGCCCTCCAGATTTGACAGGGCGCCATATTTGGTGGCGTTGGTGACCAGCTCGTGCAGCGCCAGGCACACGGGCATCGCCGCCCGCAGCGGCAGCGTCACCGGCGGGCCGTCGAAGGTGATGCGCGGCGGGGTGGTGTCGAGGAAGGCGCCGAGCGTGTTGCGGACCGCCATGTGCAGATCCGCCCCGGTCCACTGGCTTCGCGCCAACGCTTCATGTGTCTGCGCCATGGCGCGGACGCGACCGATGAACGCCGCCTCGAACTCCGGCAGCGTCTTGGTCGAACTGATCGTCTGGGCCGCCAGCGCCAGCACGGCGTGCAGATTGTTTTTGACGCGGTGGTCCAGTTCGCTCATAAGCAGGCGGCGGCGCTGTTCGTGACGCACGCGCTCGGTGATGTCGCGCGCCAGGCCCATGACGCGCACCACCTGCGCCTGCTCCTGATCGAAGATCGGCACGAACGACGCCGCCAGCGATCGGCCGTCCGAGAGCGTGAACTCGAAGTGACACACCTGCCCATCGCGCGACTGGCGAAACAACTCGTCAAGTCGCTGCATATCCGCCACCATCGCCAGGTCCGAGCAGGTTCGGCCCAGCACCTCGCGCGGATCGGCGGCGCCGAGCATCGAAAGCCCCGCGGGGTTGATCGAGATGATGCGGCCGGCCAGATCCAGCTCCTCAATCGCCAGCGGGGCGATCTCCACGAGCGTGCGGTAGCGCTCCTCGGCGCGCCGGCGGTCGGCAAGCTCCTGCCGCAGCTCCGCCGTGCGCTGGGCGACCGTGCGCCGCAGCGAGCGCGACCAGGCCAGCACCATCAAAAGCACCACCGCCAGCGGGATGACCAGCCACGCCAGCACGCGCACGACTTCGCCGAACTCGACGCGCCGGGTCGTCTCCGCCACCCCGCCGAACCATTGATCGTAAATCTTCGACGCTTCGCCGGTGCGGCGGATGACGGCCAGGCCGGTGTTGAGCATCGACTGCAGCGTGCGATTGCCTTCGCCCACCGCGAAACACAGATCGAGACTGTAGATCGGCGGACCGACCGGCTGGACGTTTGTGAGCTTGTACTGCCGGGCGATGAGCAGGCCCTGAAGATGGGGCACGAGCGCCGCGTCGCCTTCGCCGGCGGCGAGCCGCCTTAATGCCTCCGGCTCCGACGTCGCTTCGATGATATGACCGGCGATGTTGAGCTTGAGCAATTGATCGTGCATGCGGCTGCGCGATTCGACGATGATCGTCTTGTTCGTCAGGTCCGACTCGTCATGGATCGGCGGGGAGCCCTTGCGGACGAAACTGGTGTAGAGCACGCGCATGAGCGGCTCGCAGAAGTCGGCCGTGCGATCGCGCTCGCGCGAATAGAGCATCCCCGTCAGCGCATCGAGCTTGCCGCTTTCCAGATCGCCGCGCACTTCGCTCCACTGCGCCGCCTTGAATTCGAGATCGAGCCCGACGACCTTCGCCGCCGCGCGCATCATGTCCACGTCGTAACCGGCCGGCTCACCGTCGTCGTCCGTGTACTCAAATGGGGGAAAGTCGTCGCTGATGCCCACGCGGAGCGGTCGGTCGAAGACGGACTGATCGCGTTCGGTCCGCTGTGCGTAAGCCGTCGCCGCCGCGCAGATGACCATGCAGAGCATCATCCGCGCCGTCATGCGACAAAGGCGACGAGTCGTCATGGTCGGACTTCCCGAAAACAGACACAGGCCGCAAGCGGCCTCGCCAAACGGGTGCGTCGGCGCCGATTCACTTGCGAACCCGCCGCGCTCAGATTTTGCCGAGCACGAGCGAGGAGTTGTGCCCGCCGAAGCCGAAGCTGTTGGTCATCACGTACTTAAGGTCGCGATGCTGCGCTTCGTTGGCGACATAGTCCAGATCGCAGCCCTCATCGGGGTTTTCGAGATTGATCGTCGGCGGGATGTCGCCGGTCGAGAGGGCCTTGGCCGCGATGATCGTCTCGATGCCGCCGGAGGCGCCGAGCAAGTGACCGGTCATGCTCTTGGTGGAGCTGACGGCGAGTTTGTAGGCGGCGGGGCCGAAGAGGTTCTTGATGGCGTTGTTCTCGGCCTTGTCGCCCAGCGGCGTCGAAGTGCCGTGCGCGTTGATGTAGCCGATGTCTTCGAGTCCGATGCCCGCCATCTTGATCGCGCGGCGCATGGCCATCTGCGCCCCCGAGCCCTGTTCGTCGGGCTGGGTGATGTGCCCGGCGTCGGCGCTCATGCCGTATCCGATCAACTCGGCGTAGATCCGGGCGCCGCGCTTGCGGGCGTGTTCGAGTTCCTCGACGACCATGCATCCGGCGCCTTCGGAAAGCACGAATCCGTCGCGATCCTTGTCCCACGGGCGCGAGGCCTTCGTCGGATCGTCGTTGCGCGTCGACAGGGCGCGCATCGTCATGAAGCACGCGAGTCCGAGTTTCGTCAGCGCCGCTTCGGACCCGCCGGTGATGATCACGTCCGCTTCGTCCTGCACGATGGCTTTGACGGCGTCGGTGATGGCGTGCCCGGCGGAGGCGCAGGCGGTGACGGCGGCGGTGTTGACGCCGCGCAGGCCCAACTGCATCGACACGTTCGCCGACGCGGCGTTGATCATGAGCTTGGGGATCATGAAAGGGCTGACTCGGCGGGGGCCCTTTTCGATCATCTTGGCATGGCCCTCTTCGAACTCTTCGATGCCGCCGATGCCCGACCCGATGATCACGCCGCAGCGGTCGCGGTCTTCCTTGTCAAAGTCGATGCCCGCATCCTTGACGGCGTCAATGCTCGAGCCGAGGGCGAACTGCGCGAAGCGGTCCATCCGCTTGCAGTCGCGGCTGTCCAGGTGCGGCGAGCCGTCCCAGAACGACAGCTCGCCGCCGAACTTCACCGAGTATTCGTCGGTGTTGAAGCGGGTGATGGCGTGAATGCCGCTGGTGCCTTTGAGCAGATCGCCCCAGACCTTTTCGACTTCAAGCCCGAGACTGGTGGCCCAGCCCAAACCGGTGATGACAACGCGTCTTTTATCCATGCGAGGTCTCGACAGGGCGGTGCGGCTGCGCAACGTCAGAAAACCAGCGCGCGCGGGGTTGACCGCGTCGCTGCCCGGACGTTCGGGTCGCCGTGCCCGCCTCGAGCGACGGCGACCGCCGCTTCACCGCTCAGCCGGCGGCCTTGTCCATGTGGCTCTTGATGTACTCGATCGCCTGGCCGACCGTTTGAATCTTCTCGGCTTCCTCGTCCGGGATCGAGGTCTCGAATTCGTCTTCGAATTCCATGACCAGCTCCACGGTGTCGAGACTGTCGGCGTTCAGGTCGTTGATGAAGTGGGTGTCACGGTTGATTTCACCCTTGTCGACACCCATCTGCTCGGCGACGATGTCAATGACTTTGGATTCGATTTCGGCTTCGCCCATGGGCGCGTCTCCTGAAGAAACAAGTTCCGAGAGCGGGGGGCGAACGTGCACCCCGCTGCAAATATAGCGGTTCGCCCGCGGCCTGCCAAGCAGGCAACCGACCTACACCGGCCGGTCACGGGCGTCTATCTTAGCCACCAATCAGCACATCGTCATGCCCCCGTCCACCGCCAATACCTGGCCCGTCGTGTACGAGGCCTCTTCCGATGCGAAGTACGCCACCGCCGCCGCGATTTCCTCGGCCTTGCCGAAGCGCTTCAGCGGGGTCACTCCCTTCGCCCCTTCCTTCACCGCGTCCGGCAAGCCGCCGGTCATATCCGTCTCGATGAAACCCGGGGCGACGATATTCGCCGTGATGTTCTTGGCCGCAAGTTCCTTGCCGATCGACTTGGTCAGCCCGATCACACCCGCCTTCGTCGCCGCATAGTTGGCCTGACCGGCGTTGCCGACGAGCCCGGCGACGGAGCTGATATTGATGATGCGGCCCCATTTGCCCCGCATCATCGGCCGCAGTGCCGTCTTGCATGCGATGAACACGCTTCGCAGGTTCACCGTCATCACCGCGTCGAACTCCTCCTCGCTCATGCGGAGGATGAGGTTGTCGCGGGTGATCCCGGCGTTGTTGACGAGGATGTCGAGCCGGCCGAATTCGTCGGCGACTTCTTCGATGAGCTTCCCCACCGCCGCCCCGTCGGAAAAGTCGCAGGGCTTGACGCTCGCCGTGCCGCCCGCCGCTTCGATCGCCGACTTGACCGCTTCGAGTTTCGATGCATCGCGCGCCACCAGCACCACGTGCCGACCCTGCTTGGCCAGCGCCAGGGCGATCGCTTCGCCGATGCCGCGGCTCGCCCCCGTGACGACCGCGATGCGCTTCTGTGTTGTCTCGATCATGTTCAAGTCCAATCTTTTTACTGCGGTTCCGCGAAGTTTTCGACTTTGATCGCCCGGTCGATGCGCCGCATCAAACCTGACAGCACTTTTCCGGGGGCCGGCTCAATGTACCGGCCCTGCACATGTCCGATCAACCAGCGCACGTTCTGCTCCCACCGCACCGCGCCGGTGATCTGCTCCACGAGCAGCCGCTTGATCGTCGCCGTGTCCGACCCGTGGACCGCGCCCGTGACATTCGAAAGCACCGGCACGCGCGGCGGATTGAACGTCACTTCGTCGAGTGCTTTGGCCATGCGCTCCGCAGCCGGCCGCATCAGGGGCGAATGAAACGCGCCCGCCACGGTCAACGCCGTCGCACGCACGCCCATCATTTCCGCTTCCGTCAGCGCCCGCGCACACGCCGCTTTCGTCCCGCTGATGACGATCTGCCCGGGGCAGTTGAAGTTCGCCGGCACCAGAACATCGCCGCCGCTTGCGGCTTTGCAAAGTTCCGTCGCCTGCGTTTCGTCCACTCCGATCAGCGCGACCATCGACGAATCGCTCGCCTCGGCCGCCTCCTGCATGAACCGGCCGCGCTGCTGCACGAGCTTGAGCCCGTCTTCGAAGCTGAACACGCCCGCAAGGTGCAGGGCGGTGTACTCGCCGAGACTGAGCCCCGCCACCGCCGCCGGGCTCGACAGATCGATGACCCCGCGTTCCTCCAGCCCGCGCAGACAAGCGATGCTCGTCACATAAATCGCCGGCTGGGCGACATCCGTCCGATTGACCTTCTCATCCGGCCCGTCAAAGCAAACTTTCGAAAGCGCTTCGCCCAGTTCCTTGTCCGCCTGCGCGAACGTCGCCGCCGCCGCCTGCGAAGCGTCCGCCCACGCCTTGCCCATTCCGGTGTGCTGCGCCCCCTGGCCGGGGCAAAGAATGATGTTGCTTTCCTGATTCATGAATCGTGCGTCTCAATGCATTGCAAATTGCAAATTGTCCAATGCAAATTGCAAAATGAAAGTCATGGTCCCTGATTCGTCTTGGCGGTGATGATCGATTGCCCGAGGATGTTGCACAGTTGCTCGCATTCATCGAGCAGGTCCGCCAGCTTTTCGTTGGGCAGAAGTTGCGATCGGATGATGAGTCTCAGCCACGAGCGCGACTCGCGTAGTTCCTTGAGACTGATGCTCAGTTTGTGAACGAAATCGGCGCGACTTTCCGCAGCGCATGCTTCCTCATAATTCGGAGCCGGCGAAGTGCCGGATCGCACCAGTTGATTGGCGATATGCCGCCCCAGCCGTGTCTCCGGCAGCGCATCGGTCACGCGCCCGGCGCGTGCCGCAAAGTCCAGCAGGCGTTCGGAGAGGTCGGAAGGTGTCATGCCTTTGCCAATTTGCATTTTGCAATTCTCAATGGCCAATTTGCAATTCCTACAGCTTCCAGACACTTGTCGCCCATGTCAGCCCGCCGCCCAGCGCGACGAACAACGCGATGTCGCCCGGTCCGACCTTGCCCGCTTTCATCAATTCGTGCAGGCAGATGCCCACGCTTGCGGCCGACGTGTTCCCGTAGCGCGGCAGATTGATGTACAGCTTGTCCTCGTCAAGCCCCAGTTTCTCGCGGGCGCTTTCGAGGATGCGCACATTCGACTGGTGCGGGATGATGACCTTGACGTCCTTGATGTCCAGTTCGCTGGCTTTGAGGGCGTCTTCGATGGACTGCATCAGGGTCGTGACGGCGAACTTGTAGACCTCGCGCCCGTTCATCTGAAGCGTGTTGCACTTGCCATTGAACGTCGCGCCGTCGGGCACACCCGCTTCGCCGCGCGGGCAATAAAGCTCGACCCATTTGCCTCCGTCGCTGTTCATGCTCTGGTGCATGCACCCGCGCGTTTCGTCATCGACCGCGCTGACGATCGCCGCGCCCGCTCCGTCGCCGAACAGCACGCACGTATTGCGGTCCTCCCAGTTGACGACCCGGCTGAGCTGCTCCGCCCCGACGATTGCGACATGCTTATAAAACCCGCTGCCGATGCAGTTGGCGGCGAGATTCAGCGCGGCGACAAAACCCGTGCAGGCGAGGTTGATGTCCATCGCGCCGCAGGGCGTCGCGCCGACTTTTGACACGACCTGAGCGGCGCTGGCCGGGCAGATCATGTCCGGCGTCATCGTCGCGCAGATCAGAAGGTCCAACTCATGCGGCGCGACTTTGGCCATCTGAAGCGCCTCGCGCACGGCCGTCGCCGCCAGATCGCTGGTCATGATGTCCGGGTCGCTGACGTAGCGCTGCTTGATGCCGGTGCGCTGCGTGATCCAGTCGTCGGAGGTTTCGACGAGCTTTTCGATGTCGGCATTGGTCATGATGCGCGGAGGAACCGCCATCCCGGTGCCGGAGATGGTCGCGCCACGAGCCGTCGGTCGCCGTCGACCGGGGCTCATGCCGCCTCCTCATCGGAGCCGGCGTGCTTGCCGAGCACTTCGACGATGGCGTCGTTGACGCCGAGATTGACGAATTTGATGGAGGCGGCGACGGCCGCCTTGATGGTCCGCGCTTCGGACGACCCGTGCGAGATGATGCACGTGCCGTTGGCTCCAAGCAGGGGGGCGCCGCCGTATTCGTGATAGTCGTGCTTCTTGTAGATGCTCTTGACGACCGGCTCGAAGCGCATCGCCAGGTCCGGGTCGTGCTCGAAAATTTCGTGTGCGATCGTCTTGAAAAGACCCGCGGCCAAGCCCTCGGCGAGCTTGAGCACGACGTTGCCGGTGAAGCCCTCGGTGACGATCACGTCGCACTTGCCGTCGAAAAGTTCGCGGCCCTCGACGTAACCGATGTAGTTGAGCGAGGGGTCGGCCCGCATGAGCTTGTGCGTGTTTTTGGTCAGGTCCGTGCCTTTGCCCTCTTCTCCGCCGACGGAGAGCACGGCGACGCGCGGGTTCTCGATGCCGTGCACCTTGCGGGCGTAGATCGCCGCCATGTGACCATACTGATACAGATGCATCGGCTTGGGCACGATGTTCGCCCCGACGTCGCAGAGGACGAGCGGACCATAGAACGTCGGAATCGTCACTGCGATGCCCGGTCGATGCACGCCCGGCAGCCGCCGCATGCGCATCTGCGCCGCGGCGACGCACGCGCCCGTGTTCCCTGCCGAGATGATCACCTCGCAGCGATCCGCTTCCGCCTTGGGCGAGCCGAGCCATGCCCATTTGGCGATCGAGCTGTCGGGTTTGTTGCGAAGGGCGGAAGTGGGGGGCTCGGCCATGCCGATGACCTGCGTCGTCGGCTCGATGACGAGTCGGGGGTCGCTCGCCAGACCTTGCTCGCGCACCATGTCACGAATGATCGCCCCGTCGCCGACGAGGACAATCTGATCGTCCGGCGCAAGCAGCTCCAGAGCCGCCAGTGCGCCATCGAGGATCGCGTCCGGCGCATGATCGCCGCCCATCACGTCGATGGCGATGCGCATGTAGCTTAGTCTTCCGAGTTGGACTTGAGCGACAGGCCCGGACGAACGTAGCCGCAATTATTGCAGGCGGCGTGAGGCATGCGCGGCGACCCGCAGTGCGGGCAAACCACGGTCTGGACGGGCTTAAGAGCGTGATGCGAACGACGCCGCAGCTTGCGCCCTTTGGGTGTACGTGTGACTGGAAGCATGGCAAACCTCTGTATCGAGTTCTATGAGCTTGGTGGCAAAGCCGTCCCGCTGGGGTGAGGCCCCAATTATAGCCGATTTTCACCCATGTCAACCGACCCGCCTCCCTTCCCATTCTCCCCACAGCCGCTTGCGGCTTAGCGGTCTCTCCCCGCATCGCCTACACTCCACATATCCATTTCCCATTTCGGGGCTCGCCCATATGTCCGAACAACCCCAATCCTCCTCCGGCCTCAACACCGCGCTGCCCATCATCGCCGGCGTCATCATCGTCGCCGGACTCCTGCTCCTCCTGTTCGGCTTCTTCTTCGCAACCGCCCTCGTCCCCGGCCCATCCGTCTCATCTTCCTCCTCTTCCTTTACAGCCACCGGCGGCAGCGGCGGCGCCTCCACATTCGCCACCGATGGCAAGGTCAACAAGGAATACCACGTCGCCATGCACTTCGTCTTCGCCCAGTACGATGACGCCGGCAAACCCCTCTGCGTCGTCGTCGGCATCGACACCGCCGCTTCCACCAGCGACATCACCCAACTCGCCGTCGTGGACGACGCCGGCGCGGTGCAGTACCTGCCTCTGCCCGGCTCCGACTTCCTCCGAATCGTTACCCCCACCGGCGTCACCGTCTTGACGAACCCCATCCCCGACGCCGCCCTCGGCAAGGTCATCGAACAAGCCGCCGACGGCTCCCGCGACCTGTCCGACGATCTGGCCAAACTCAAAACCCCCGCCGATGTGGACGCCATGATCAAAGCATGGTGATCGCCCACCAACCATGCAGTGGTTCAGACAACATTCTCACATTCTTGAGAATGTGAGAATGTCTTACAACCGGATAAGCCGGATATCGATCACCCATCATTCCAACATTCTCAAGAATGTGAGAATGTGTGCTCCGCGCTCGGTCAGTTTATGTCGCACCCAGCGGCCTTCGTTTCGTTTGAGAACCAGACCAGCGATCGCAAGACGACGCATGTGCTCGCTCGCGGTCTTGATGTCGATGCGAAGCTGCTGAGAAACCTCCAGCAGCGACAACTCCGGTTCCGCCTCCAGCAGAAGCATGATCGAAATTCGCCGGTGATTGGCGCAACCCTTGAGGATGCGCTCAAGTTGCCGATCCGATTTTTTGGGACGCGGAGGGGGTGACTTTGTGCCCATGCGATGATGATAACAGCCGCTTGTAAACATTCCAACATTCTCAAGAATGTGAGAATGTTGAATTGCGGCTATCGCATGGTTGGGGCGTGGCGCGATGTTTGGCGATGTGAGGGCTTAGTCTTCTTCGGACGGCGCGAATCCGCGGCGGAGCGTGTTTTCCGTGACGCAGCGGGCTTCGAGGAAGTGCATCAGATAATCGGGGCCGCCGGCTTTGGCGTTGGTGCCCGAGAGCTTGAATCCGCCGAAGGGTTGACGATTGACGATGGCGCCGGTGATCTTGCGGTTGAGGTAGAGATTGCCGACACGGAATTCGCGCCGGGCGCGGGCGAGGTGATGCGGGCTGCGGGAGTAGAGGCCGCCGGTCAGGGCGTAGCGCGAGCTGTTGGCGATTTGCAGGGCGTGGTCGAAGTTTTTGGCGCGCATGACCGCCAGCACCGGGCCGAAGATTTCGTTGCGGGCCAGGTCCGATGCCGGATCGACATCGCGGAAAATCGTCGGGCCGATGTAGTAGCCGTTTTTGAGATGCGACACATCGGTGCGGAGGGCGAGCATGTGGCGCCTGCCGGCTTCGTCAATCGTGCGGTTGATGCGTTCGTACGCCTCCGCGTCGATGACCGGGCCGAGGAACGTCGCCGGGTCGACCGGGTCGCCGATCTTCAGACTCGCCGCCGCTTCGCACAGCCGCTTCACGAACGCGTCATACCCCGCGCCGATAACGATCACGCGCGAGCAGGCGCTGCACTTTTGACCGGCGAAACCGAACGCCGACCGCACCACGCCCAGCACCGCATCATCCGGGTCCGCATCATCGTCGACGATCAGGGCGTTCTTCCCGCCCAGTTCCGCCACGACGTGTTTGACCGTCTCTTGTCCGTCCGCCAGCTTCGCCGCCGACTGGTTGATGGATACGCCCGCGGACTGCGAGCCGGTGAAGCTGATGAAGCTGATCTTGGGATGGGCGACGAGTGCCTTGCCCGCCTCGTCATCGCCGGGCAGATAGTTGAGCACCCCCGCCGGGAGACCGGCTTCGTGCATGAGCTTGGCGAATTTCGCCGCGATGATCGGCGTCTGCGGCGCGGGTTTGAACACGATGGTGTTGCCAGCTGCGATCGGAGCGATGCACATGCCCACCGGGATCGCCAGCGGGAAATTCCACGGCGTGATCACCGCCCCGACCCCGCGCGGCTCGTAAAAATAATCGTTCGTCTCGCCCGGCACATGCAGCTTGTGCCCGCCCGAAAGTCGCTCCGCTTCGTGTGCGTAATACTCGATGAAGTCGATCGCCTCGGTGACGTCCGCGTCGGCCTCACGCCGGGGTTTACCCGCTTCGAGCATCTGAAGCGCCGCGAACTGGTCCCGCCGCTCGCGCATCAATCGCGCCCCCCGGCGGAGGATTTCATTGCGTTCGGCGATGGAGGTGTGACGCCATTTGGTCAGCGCCGCTTCGGCCGCATCGATCGCGCGATGGGCATCGGCCGGCTCGGCGGAGGCGGTGGCGCCGATAATCTGCGATGGATTCGCCGGGTTGACGGAGCGCAGCTCGCGGGTCGTCGCAACGTCGCGCCCGCCGACGATCAGCGGGAACTTGCCGCCGAGTTCCGAGCGGACCTGCGCAAGCGAGGCGTCCATCTGATCCCGCTCCCGCCGATCGGTCCAGCGGTGGTTGGACTCATTGACGAACCCGGGTTTGCGCGGCTTGGGCTGTGGGATCGACCGCACATCCGGCGGCGCCAGCAGCACCTCCGGCGCGACGTTTTCCTGCGCCCCCATGCGCACGAACGACTGACTGCCCGTGTTCTCGAGCAGCCGGCGGACCAGATACGCCATCCCCGGCAAAAGCTCGCCGAACGGCAGATACACGCGGAGCCGCTGACCGGATTGCACCAGCTTCTGCTTCAGTTCGTCCGCCATGCCGTAGAGCATCTGCATTTCGTACTGATCCGTGGCGAGTCCGTGCTCCTTTGCCAACGCGATCGTCAATGCAAGACTGCGCACATTGTGCGTGGCGGCGGCGGTTTCGATGGACGGATGCGCCGCGAACAGCTTGGCCAGACACGTCTCGTAGCACAGATCGGTTTCCCCTTTGTGCATCCACACCGGCGCTTCCCAGTCGTTCTGCTGCGCGATGACGGTTTCGTAATCCCAGTACGCCCCGCGCACCAGGCGCACGGTCACCGGCGTGCCGCGCTCCTTGACCCACGTAATCATCGCATCGATGTCGCGCGGCGTGTCGCGCAGATACGCCTGCATCGCCAGCCCCACATCCGGCCAATCACGCAGACCGTCCTCCATCAGTATCTCGCGGAAGGCGCGCAGCGTGATGTCCTTCGTGTCGTACTGCTCCATGTCGAGCGTGATGAACGCGCCGCGCTTTTTCGCTTCCAGCAGAATCGGACGCAGCCGGGCCTTGATCGCTTCGGTCGAACCGGCCGGATCGACGGGATCGATCTGGCTGAACATCGCCGAGATTTTCACGGAGAGGTTGAGCCGCGGACTGACGCGCCCATTGATCGCGTCGGTCGCGCTCTTTGAGCGGAAGCGCCTGACGATCGGGTCCAGCTCGCGGAGCACTTTGAGGTACAGCCCCTGATAATGCTCCGATTCGCTTTCGCAGACGACCGCTTCACCGAGCAGGTCGATGGTGAACCCCATGCCGTTACGGTGCAGGCGAGCGAGCGTGCGTGCGGCGGTCGCGGCGTTGTGCCCGGCGATGAAACGCCGCGCCATGCGCCCCGCCACCGCCCGCACCATCGGCGCGATCACATGCGGCGCGATCCCCCGACGCGCATGGCGCAGTCCCCAGTGCGCCAATGCCGGCCAGGGCAGATGCAGATCCTTGTCGCCGAAATATTCTTCAAGGTGACGACATAGATTGTCATCATCATCGAGGGCGGGCAGCACGTCGACGAAGCGCAGCGAGGCGACGCGGATGGCTTCGTCATTCATGAGCCGGTCGAGCAGAATGTCTTCCTGCGTGAGCCGATTCCACCAGCTTCGCCGCGCCCGCCCGCCGGACAAAAGATCTTTGCCGATCTGACGAACCGCCGCCTCCACATCCCGTTGAGTCTGCGTGTTGATCATCATCTTAATTGTACAATCGTGAAATTTGTGGTCTGCAATTGGCGCGTGGCGGGCGTAAGTCTAGTCATCGCCGGTAGGTGCGGCAATCGCAATCGGGCTTCGATCTTGCGTGAGAATTCCATTATGGGACTTGACAGATTTTGGCCGATGAAGGATACTGGTAGCTGATTCGATATGTGGTCCCTGGGGGCGATTGGTCAGTTGGGTATGGAACGGCCCTGAGAGAAGCTGACCAGTTTCGCAAGTCGGTTTGCGGCGATCGAATCAGAAAAAAAGGTCTGCAGTGGACAATTGGAAAGATGGCGCAGAACGATACTCACTATGACGTATTGGGCGTTTCGCGCGCAGCCGGACCTCGCAGAATTGAAAAGGCGTATCGACGCTCCGTTCGGATGGTGCATCCGGATGTGAACAAAGCGCCCGATGCCCTCGAACAGTTCTACCGTGTGCAGCGTGCCTACGAGACCCTCATCGATCCGCAACTGCGGCTTGATTACGATCATGTGCTTGCGGTCGATCGCGGGCTCATCGACGAGCCGATCACCATCGACCCCGCTCCCGCGGCGACGCAGGGACGCGATGCCGTCGAGACGCCGGGGACCGGCCCGACCAATCGCCGCACGATGCGGACGTACGGGTACGGCCGACCGGTGGTGGTGATGCCCTCCTATCGTCGTCCGGCACCGGGGCGTCACGAACGCCGCCGCCGTCGGCAGGAAAAGCGGGCCCGCGTCGTGCAGGCCGGTTTTATCGCCGCCAGCATCCTCGCCGGTCTGTTCAGTCTGTATCAGCTCGCCGCCATCGCCTCGTTCACCACCAAGGCCCAGGCGTCCGAGCAAGCCCCCGCCGCCGCCCAGCACGTCGAGCAGGTCCAGCCCGCCGACGGGGCACAGGCCGAGTCGCAGTTCAAGCCCGTCTCCGCCTTGGAGCGCGTCTCCCAGTAAATCAGTTTAAGCCCACACACCACAGCCCCGCGTTCACCGCTCTGCACGGTCCGCGGGGCTTTTTTATTTCCGCGGACGATACTCACCGCGCGTTGCGACCGTCGCACGACAATCTTTGGCAATGCGCCAAAGCGACGGCGCGACAACCATGCAGCAACGCGGGTCATAACGCACCATAACGACGACATCGCCGCACGCATGTACGACACTCTTTTTATTTCGCATTTAGGCTAAAAGCTAAATGATTGATGCACGAAAAGCCCGCTCGCCTGGCCGGATTCAGCGGAAGCGGTCGGCGCCGGGTTCTTCCGGGGTGTTGCCGATGATCAGATCGAAGTGTGCGGCTACTTCTTCGATCTTCGAGTCCTTGATCGGCGCGAAGTCGATGACGACCATGTCGCGCGAGGCTTCTGGCACATGGCGCAGCACGCCGTCGCGTTCGTTGAGCGGGTGGCCCTTGATGTAGCACTGCGTGGTGAGCACGCGTTTGGACGAGCGGCTGACGGCCACATGAATATGCGCCGTGCGCCCGGGGTACGCAATGGGCTTGACGGTGCGGAAGTAGTATTCGCCGCTGGACCCGGTGGTGAATCGGCCGTAGCCCTGAAAGTTCCGGTCGCGTTTGTCTCCGTTGGGGCTGCGCGAGTGCAGGTACACGCCGTTGCCGTCGACCTGCCAGATTTCGACGACCGCGTTTCGCACCGGTTCGCCGCTGGTGCTCATCACTCGCCCCGACAGATGCGTGATCGTGCCGACGGCGGGCGTGATGGCGTTGTTGACAATGAGCAGATCGTTGTCCGTGTCGAGCGGCAGATGATCGGGATAGAAGGGGCCTTCGGTCTGCCGCGGCGTGCGGGCGAGTTCCTCGGCGAAAGCGCCGGGAACCCACAAACCGGTCGAGACGCCGATCGCCGCGGCGCCAATGAGGCCCTGCCGTATGAAAAGACGGCGCGTGGGACGAAGAAGTTCGATGGCCATGCCGCACCTCCCTGATGCTGGTTCGCGATGGAAACTGCACGCATGGAATCATCCACGCAGACAACTCATGACACGCCGACCGGCGGCGCGTTTACGCAAACGTCAGGCGTTTGAACCGATCAATCTTCAGAGCGGCGGGGCGGCTGCGCGGCGTCGGCGCCGGGGTTGGAATACCCGCCGAGGTTTTCACGAATGATGGTCGGATCGAGCGGTGGCTTGGGGCTGTGCGTCGTGCGGGGCGCGCCGGGTCCGGCGTCGCGTCGCGGCGGGGGACCGCCGGGGCCGGGGCGCCGCATGTTGCCGCGCGGTCCGCTGCGCTGCGGTCGATGCGTGGGGCGCGGCTTGTATCCGATCTTCTTGCCGTGCGCTTCTTTGAAGTAGACGAGTCGATTGTCCATCATGACCTTGCCGATGCGGCGAAGGGCGATGCGCGCCTTTTCCGGATCGCGCGTCATGACGAAACCGAAACCGCGCGACTGGCCGGTCTTCTCATCGCGCGCGATCACAAGATCCTCAATGACGATGTGCGGCTCAAACACAGCCCGCAACTGTTCCTCGGTCGTCTTGAAGTTGAGGTTCCCGATGAAAATCTTGAACATGGTCGACACAGATACTGCTCCTCAGCTTACCCGAACGATCAATCCTGGATCGTCATCGCCCTGATCATTGCACACGCTGGCAATACGCCGCCGACCCCGCCGACGTCGCTTTTAGTGTACCACCGCCGACGTACACCGCAATAGCGAAGTTGCGCTTTGGTGCTTTTGCCGTGTTTTTGGCGGCAGGCGACGTCCGCCAGCCTCCGTCAACGGGTATAATGCGTTCGAGTGCCATGCAGGAGTTGCATTTATGAGCGGCGAGACCATCGTGAGCCTGGCCATCCGGGCCGTCTTCGACGCCGACGAGGAGTCGGTCGGCGTTGAAGCCCTGCCGTCCGAAGCTTTCGAAGCTGGCGACGACGCGCGCGCAAAGGTCGAGATTCTCGCCGCCATCACCGCCCGCGCCAACGCCCTCGCCGCCCAGGTCATCAATCAATTCGATGCCGATGAAAGTCGCCGCAAGGAGCTCTTCGAGCATTATGCGTTTTTGAAGGAATCGATTCTCAGTGATATGCTCCAGCAGAGCGCCGCGGAGTCCGAAGGGCGCTGAGTTTCCCGTCTTGTCGTGTTTGTGACTTTTGTGAATGAATCAACCTGAACCCACATCTTCGCGTCGTCGTCGGCATCGTCCGAGCCGGCGCGCCCGTTCGCATCACGCCGCCGCCGGCGACGCCCATCACGCCGTCGCCATACCCGATCACCCGCTCATCCCGCAGGGCGATGCGCAGTGGATCGACACCGCCGCCGACCTCGCCGAGTTCATCGCGCATGTGCGTCAGCTCGGCCGTTTCGCCTACGACACCGAGTTCATCGGTGAGCTGAGCTACTACCCCAAGCTTTGTCTGATTCAGATGGGCACCACCGAGCGCGTCGCGGTGATCGATGCGCAGGCGGGCATCGATCTGACGCCGGTCTGGGAGTTGATCGCGGACTCGACGGTGCAGGTCGTGGTGCATGCGGGAATGCAGGACCTGGAGCCGGTGGTGCGCCATCTCAACCGCCCGCCGGCGAACGTCATCGACACGCAGGTCGCCGCCGGTTTCGCCGCGCTGCCGTATCCGGTCGCGCTGAGCAAGGTGGTGGACGAGCTTCTGGGCGTGCGGCTGGGCAAGGGGCTGACCTTCACAAGCTGGGACGAACGCCCGCTCAGTGCTGCGCATCGACGCTACGCGGCGGACGATGTGCGTTATCTGCCGGCCCTGGCGGCGGCGATCGAAGAGCGACTCGCCCATCGCGGGCATGCCGACTGGGCGCAGCAGGAATGCGCGACGCTCTGCGACGCATCGCTGTACGTGTTCGATCCGTCGGTGCAGATGGCACGCGTGAGGGGCGGCAAGACGCTCACCGCCAAACAGCGTGCGATTCTCCGCGAGATGGTCGTCGTGCGCGACACCGGCGCCCGTAAGCACGATCTGCCACCGCGCTCGTTTTTGCGCGATGAGGTCATGGTCGAACTGGCCCGACACCCGGTGCGCGATCTTGAAAAGCTCGCACAGGTGCGCGGCATGCCCCGCCCCGTCGCCGCCGAATACGGACGGGCGCTGATCGAGGCCATGCAGCGCGGCGCCGCGCTGGACCGCAGCGACTGGCCCGCCGAAATCGAGAACAACGAAAGCCCCGGCGAACGATTCCGCATCGATGCCCTCTGGATTGCCGTGCAAAGCTTCTGCATGGCGCGCGGCATCGACCCGACGCTCGTCACCAACCGCCAGGAACTCGCCGACGCCTTCCGCGCCCTGACCGCCGGCGGCGAACCCAATGGTAAACTCAAACACGGTTGGCGACGCATCATCGTCGAGTCGTTCATCGCCCCGTTCCTCCGCGGCGAACGCGCCCTCGATCTCCATTGGCGCGACGCCGCCCTCCGTTGCGACAAGCCGATGAACGACTGACGATCGCTGCCGCCGCCTTCCGCCGTTTGCGGCTTAGCAGGCTTCATCTTCGCCGATCCCTGACCCCCGATCCCCATTCCCGGAGCTCCTCCATGGACGCGCTGACCCAACGCATCGAGCAACTCGAACTTCGTGCCCGCCGCCAGCGTTGGATCATGATGACGATGGGCCTGGCGCTGCTGGCGATCTTCACCATGGCCCAATCGCCTGCGGGAATCATGGCGACGCTGCGCACCAAAAAACTGCTCGTCTACAACGACAAAAACGAAATCGTCTTCGTCGTCGGCTCCGACAAAGACTCGGGCAAAGGCACGTGGCAGCTCATCGACGACAACAAGGCCATCGCCTCGTGTTTTCCCGGTAAATGGGGCGGGTCGATTCAGCTTTCGCAGCAGGGCGAGACGAAAACCGGCCTGCTCCTCGTCGGCGACCGCGATGGACACGGCTCCGCCATCGTCTGGGGCGACAACCAATCCATCAAATGGCAAGCCCCCTAACACGTTCGCGGCTCAGCACGCCTTCGTCATTTTCACCCTGATCCCCAACCCCTGACCCCCGATCCCCATGTCCCACACCCCGATCATCACACTGCTCATCGCCATACTCGCCTTCGTTTCCGCCTGCGCACCGACCGTCGCGGCGGACCCCGAAGGCGTGGCGGTCGTCGAGTTGTTCACTTCCGAGGGTTGCTCCAGTTGTCCGCCCGCCGATGCGCTGCTCGCGAAAATCATCGACGATGCGAGCAAATCGGCGCAGCATGTGTACTGCCTTTCGATGCATGTCGACTACTGGAATCATCTGGGCTGGGCCGACCCGTATTCCGACCCGGCATTCTCCCGTCGGCAGCGCGCGTACGGACATCAGATGAATCTGCCCAACATCTACACGCCGCAGATGATCGTCAACGGGACCGAGCAGTTCGTCGGCTCCGATCGCGCGCACGCCGATCGCGCCATCGCCGCCGCACTCGCCGTCAAAGCGCCCGTCAACATCACCCTTAACGCCGCCACTGATGGCGATGGCAAAACGATTCACGTCAGCTACAAAGTCGCCAGCGCCCCTGAAGGCGCCGTCCTGCACATCGCCTACGTGCAGACCCATGTCCAGTCTAATCCCGACCGCGGCGAGAACGGCGGCCGCAAACTCGTCCACGCCAACGTCACCCGTGATTTCAAAACCATGCCCCTCGCTGATCATCTCGAAGACAACCTCACCCTGACGCGCCCCGAAATCACGCACGGGTCCATCATCGCCTACGTGCAGTCCCCCGACCTCGGCCCGATCATCGGCGCCGCCGCCGTCCAACTCCCCGCCGCCAACTGACACGCAGTTAAAAAGTGATCGGCACACAACCCGTGCCCCCGCCGCCCAACGCCGGGCGTTCGTCGTGCAACATTCACTTAATTTCGCATTTAGGCTAAAAGCTAAATAACGTATACATCAAAACAATCGACTATTGCCGGTGATTCTGAAGGTTTCCCGGTAAGTGGGCTCGGCGTGCGGGGGCTACTTGCGGGCGGTTTGGGCGGCGGGGGGATCGAAGTAGGCGTTGACAATGGTGATCAGGTCATCGGGGCCGCGGTAGCCGTAGTCTTCGCCGTGCCAGGTGCGCAGCGAGCGCAGCCGCTTCACTTCCGCTTCGCGCGTCGTGTGTTCGTTTTCGACCCATGCCTTGCCGCGCTTGCGAATCGATTCGGCCAGCGGCTCGCGCATCGGCTCGTCGTACCAGCCGGGGTTGAACGCTTCGCTGAAGTGTTCGCTCATGTACGCCGCCAGGCAATCATCGCTCGCCTCGGGGTTCCATTGCCACAGCCCATCCTTCTGAATCACCATCGGCGGATGCGTCACGCCATCGAACGCGACCGGCTCCGTCAGATTCAAAAAGAACTTGAACCCCGCATAGTTGGCGGCCAGATCGGCGTTGGAGTACGCGCCGGTCCACCACAACCCGCCCCATGTCTTTTCCATTTCGCGCCCCCAATCGACGATCCCCTTCCTCGCCGCATCGGGCGATTTGCCGGCGGCGATGGCAGCGCGGTACTTCTGAAAGTACGTGTAGCCCTGCTGGAAAAAATGTCCGAGCTTGTCCGTGCCCTGATACACACCATGCACATTGACCTCCGGCGCCATCGCCAGCATGAGCAGCGGCTTGTACAGGAGGCAGTCGCCATAGATCGAGTCGCCGGTCTCGACTTCGAATACGGCCGGCTGCGCTTCGAACTTATGCTCCTTGAGCCACGCTTCCAGATGCGACTCGGGCATGCCGTCGCCGGTGAACTCATAGAGGGCGCCGGTGATGGCGGACACATCGAGCAGTTCGTCGATGCGCTTCTGGTACTCGAGTCGTTGGTCATCATCCTTGGTCGTCTGGGCCTTGCGGCGCAGGACGATGATCTTGCGGTTGGCCTTTTCCATGGCGTCGGTGATGACCTGTTTGATCTGCGCGCTGACTTCGGGGCCGATGTCGGCCAGCGGTTTAGGCGGCAGCGTGAACTGGTCGGTTTCGAGTGCCAAGAGGGGAGACGACAGCGTGAGCCCTGCGATGGTCAGACATATCCATGCGATCGGTGTCAAACGCATCACTAAATCATACGTTCGGCGGGCCCATCGGGTTGCATCAAGGAACGCGGGCTTTGTAAGTCATTGGCCGGCATGAGGTCGCGAATTTCAAAAAATGTTGCCCAAGGGTTCCTGATTTGGGAAGCTGCGGCAGAAAAGAAGTCAGAGGCGCGACGATTTTGACCCATGTCGACGGATGGATGTGTTCATGAGTTGGACGCCGGACAACGAACTGCGCGACCGATTCGCTCGGCTATACGCGGCGCACTATCACGACCTGTACCGCTACGTGCTGACGCTCATTCCGCATGTGCAGGATGCGCAGGAGGTGTTGCAGGATACGAGCGTGGCGCTGTGGCGGAAGATGGATTCATTCGACCCGTCGGCGGCGTTTTTGCCGTGGGCCCGGCAGTTCGCATATCTGGAAGCGCTCAATCATCGCCGCAAGTACGCGCGGAGTCGGGCGCGGTTGTCGGAGGCGGTGGTCCGGCTTGTGGCGGAGGAACAGGCGGCGCAGCAGCCGATGCTCGAGCGGCGGTTCGCGGCGTTGAACGATTGCCTGTCGCGCCTTTCACCGGACGATCGGCGGCTCATCGAGCAGCGCTATCAGTCCGAGCAGTCGATCAAGGCGCTCGCCGAGTCGGAGGGTCATCCCGCCGACACGCTCTACAAGCGGCTCAAGCGCCTCCGCGAGCGCCTGCTGCGCTGCATCAACATGAAGCTGGCCGAGGGCGGGGGGCTGAGCGATGCATGACGCGTCGGCGCATGATCTGTTGGCTGCGATGCTCGACGACGAGCTCGCGCCCGCGCAGTGGGCACAGCTCGACGCGATGCTGTCGAGCGATGCGGCGGCACGCCGGGCGTATATCGAGCACATGGCGCTGCACGCGGACCTGGTGATTTCGACACAAGTGGCGGTCGAGCCGGCGGAGGCGGATGATGTCGCGCCGGCGGCGACGTTGGAGGGAGTTCGACGATGGCGGCGTCCGCGCGCGATGGTCGGCGGGTTTCTGGCGGGGATGGTGCTTCTGGCGGCGGCGCTGTGGTCGATGAGGGCGGCGCCATCGCAAAAAAGCGCGGCGCCCCGTGCGGTCCGGGATACGACGGCTTCGGTGGCGATGCTGACCGATGCGCAGGACGCGGTATTCTCGGAGTCGGGCAGCGCGCCGGCACTGGGCAGCGCGCTGAAACCAGGCGTGATCGAACTGGCGTCGGGTCGGGCGCAGGTGATGTTCAATTCGACGGCGGTGGTCGATCTGGTGGGGCCTTGCTCGTTTGAGTTGGACGGGCCCAACCGGGGGGTGCTGCATTCGGGGAAGCTGCATGCGCTGGTGGGCGAGCGGGCGCGGGGGTTCACGGTGACGGGGCCGGGGTTGACTGTCATCGACCTGGGCACGCGATTTGAATTGGACGTGCATGACGCGATGCATGCGGAGGTGAATGTGATCGAGGGCAAGGTGCTGTTCCGGGCGGAGTATGGCGAAGCGGCGCAGCGCGGTCCGGTGACGCTCGTCGCCGGTCAGGCGCTGTCGCTCGCTGCCGGTCAGGTCACGGTGAGGCTGGCGGCGGTGCGCGCGGACGGGATATGGACGTTCGATCACTTCGACAAGGGCACAAGCGCGGAGATGACGGAGCGCTTCGGTCCGGCGATGCTCCAGGGCGCGACGGCGGATCCGCGCGGCGTGAGCGGACAGGCGGTGGCGTTCGACGGGCGCGGCAATCGCGTGGATCTGAACACGACCCGGCTCGTCCCGGAACGCGGGCCGTTCGGCATGTTCATGTGGATGCGGACCGAACGCGGGCCGGACGATCAACCGTTCCAATATCTGATCAGCAACTACGTGTCGTCACACCCCGGCCGCTTCGCGCTGGCGATGCGCGACGGCCGCTTCGCGGCCTTCTGCGGCGGATGGCAGGAATCGACGCGCGTCGCCATCAACGACGGGCAGTGGCACCACGTCGGCCTGACGCGCGACGATCACGGCACGATGACGTTCTGGATCGACGGGCGGGCGCATCACGGCGGGAAGTGCGATGACCCGGTCGGCGGCGATGGCGATGCGTGGCTGTTGGGCGGTCGCGCGATGGATCAGGAGCGCAGTTTCCACGGCCTGATCGACCAGCTTGTTGTTTTTGACCGCGAGCCCACGCCGCGCGAAGTGCAGGCGCTCTACAGGAATCTCGATCTGCGGCCGACATCCGGGTCGGATGACGCTTCCCAATCCACTTTTCAATCCGAAGGAGACTAGCATGAGCTTTTGCACCACGATGACGATCGTCCCCAACCAACGTCGTTCCCTTTGGCTCATGCTGCTGGCGGCGGCGGTGATGATGATCGGCGCGCCTCGCGCGTCGGCGGACATTACGACGGGGCTCGTGGGTCATTGGGCGCTGGACGAAGCGACCGCGGGCCCGGTGATCAACACGGGCTCGAGCGCGACCTCCGGCGACAACGGTCAGGCGACCGGCGCTTCGGGAGGGACCGCCGCGACGATCAATCAGCCGGGCGCGGTCGGCAAGGCGTATCAGTTCGATTCGACCGGCGATATCGTCGGCACGAATCTGACGAATATCGTGCCTTCCACGGGGGAAATGAGCATTTTTGCGTGGATCAAGTGGGACACGAACGTCGCCGTCGGCGCCAATGGCCGCTACATTTTTGACAACTACATCGCCTCGCAGGCCGGGCGAACGATCTTTCAGATCGACGCCACCGGCACGATCGGCTTCGGCATCGACAGCACGACCGTGCACGGGACGTCCAACGTCGCCGACGGCGACTGGCACCTCGTCGGCGTGACGCGCAACAGCACCGGCGGCGTCAAACTACTCGTCGACGGCATCATCGAACTGAGCGGCGCGAACATCACGACCGCTATCGACACGACGCACGAATGGGTCATCGGCCGCCGCGTCGCCGACACGGCGCGTTCGTTTCAGGGACTCATCGACGACGTGCGCGTCTACAACCGCGTGATTTCGACGGCGACGGATGTGCAGGAGCTGTACCTGCTTTCGCCTTTCGCGATCCCCGAACCGGCGTCGATGATGACGTTCATCATCGGAGCCGGCGCGATGATGCTGCGGCGGCGCAAGTGAAAACAGCCGCGACACAACGTGTCGCGCGACGCGCCGCTCGTTGAGCGGCGGCTATCGGGAACAACGTCTCATGCGACACCGCGCCTTCACGTTGATCGAACTGCTCGTCGTCGTGGCGATCATCGCGCTGCTCATCGCGATTCTGCTTCCGTCGCTGACCAAGGCACGGCAGGCCGCCAGGGAAACAGTCTGCGGCACCAACCTGCACCAGATCGGCATCATCGCGATGATGTACGAAGGCGACAACCGCCGCATGCCGCTGCATCATTCGGAATGGCGACGCTACATCGACAAGAACAACGGCGGCAATCACCGCCCCTACCAGTTTTCCAGCGACGGGTCGCCCGGCTGGGATGTGCGGCCGATGTGGGAGCGGTACACGTCGCTGAATGTGATGAACTGTCCGTTCCTTCCGTTTCTGGACATGAGCGTCAAGACCACGCCGACGACGACCGCGCGCGTGTACGGCGACTACGTGCTGACGATGGGCTTCTGGGGGGACAAGGGGTTCGTCGTGACGGATCCGCCGGCGTCGGGTCAGCCGTGGACCCGGTCGCTGGATCGGTGGACGTACAACGGGCGCGAGCTGAAGGTGCTGGCGGGGGATCGCATGTGCTTCGATCCGAACGTCACCGAGCCGGCCCGCGTCAATCATGTCACGGACGACTCGTTCATCCTCAACAATTCGCAGAAGCCCACCGCCGCCGTCCCCGCCATCACGACGCAACTCTACTCGAACGCTGTCACCGATCCGCGCAAGCCCTTCCGGGCCGACTATGTCTTCGTCGATGGTCACGTCGGCCGCTACGACGCGACCGACCCCGCCCTCATCGACGTGCACGAGCGCTCCGCCGGCGTGACGCTCAACTACCTTCTGCCCGCCCAGTGACGCGCCGCTTCGTCCCGCAACTTTGAACTTGGAGTGATCCCCCATGCCCACCGATCCCGCCTTCTCGCGTCGCCAGGCCCTCGGCGCCTCGATGCTCGCCGCCGTCGGCCTTTCGACGCACGCCGCGCCGACCGCCCGCGCCGATGAACCGGCCGCGCCCGCGCCGGCGAATCGCGCCCAGCTTCTCGCGCCCGATTACTCACTCGTTCACAAGCGCGACAATCCCCGCACGTACGTCGAAGGTTGCGGGCTCATCACGCTTTCCGGCGGGGATATCGTGGCCGTCGTCCCGGTCGTCCCGCGCGGCGGCGTCCCCAAGCAGGGACCGACCGCCATCCATATCGTCCGCAGCGCCGACGGCGGAGCGACATGGGAGCCGCTCAGCGAGTTGCCCTATTACTCCGCCGCTCCGTTCGTGCATGACGGCGCGCTCTACCTGATCCTTTTCACGATGGGCACGCGCTACCGCAATGACGATGTGATGATCACCAAAAGCACCGACGGCGGGAAAACATGGGCTCCGCCCGCCCGCATTTTCGAGGGACATTACTGGAATTGCCACACCGCCATGGTCGAACACAACGGCCGGCTCCACTGGGCGATCGACGATCTGATCAACGGCAGTACGAGCCACCGCTCGCCGCGCGCCGTCGTGTGCGATCTGGCGGCGGACCCGATGAACGCCGCAAGCTGGCGCATGTCGAATCTGATTCCCTTCCCCGGCATGACCGAAGCGTGGCAGAACACGAGCATCACCGTCAAGGGCTGGACCGATCACTGGCTCGAATCCAACATCATCAAAGTCGGCGACCGGCTTCGCATGACCGCCACCGTCAAAATCCGCTCGCAGACCACCTCGAACATCGCGGCGGTCTTCGATCTTGACGACGACGGCAAGGACCTGAAGCTGAGCTTCACGCAGTTCTTCTCCATGCCCGGCGGACACCTCAAGTTCACGATCCTCCGCGACGAGCCGTCCGGCCTGTTCTGGGCAACCTCCAACTGGTGCATCGACAGTCAGGAGACGCACGACTGGTACGAGAAGTCGCGCAAGGCAAACGAGTTCACCGGTCACGGCGGCAACGACCGGCGGCTGCTCATGCTCATGTACTCGATCGACGCCATGAACTGGTTCCCCGCCGGGTGCATCGCGCTGGCGCCGCGCGTGCGGCAATCGTTCATGTACCCGCGCCCGGTGATCGCCGGCGACGACATCCTCGTCATCGCCCGCTCGAGCGTCGATGCGCCGAACCAGCACGATGCCGACTGTGCGACGTTCCACCGCGTCCGCGACTTCCGCCGCCTCGCGTTGTCCCTGCCGCCGATCGGGTGATCACCTTCGCGCTCCAATGAAACTCAGGGTGTCGCGCCCCGGGTTTCTTCAAGGGGTGAGTTGACACGCAAAAAACATTTCATTTTTCCGGCACGCGACGCGTCGCCGGCGGATATTCTTGTGGTTCCAAGAGAAAATCCGTATGGCGGTCAGTAACGAACAGATTGTGCAAACCATTGTCAGGCAACGCATTGCGATGCATTCGTACCTATGGTCCATCCTGCGGGATCAGTCCATGGTCGAGGATGCGTTGCAGGAACTGAGTCTGCTGGCGGTGCAGAAGCGCGAGGAGATCGCGGACGCGGATCACCTGTCCGGCTGGCTTCGCACATCCGGGCGGTTCATCGCTCTGCGCATGATCGAAAAGGCCCAGCACGAACCCGGCGCGTTCAGCGCCGCGGCGATGGCCCGGCTCGATCAGGCGTGGGCCGAACTGGACGATCGCAATCACGCGCACGCCACCGACGCCCTCAAGGCGTGTCTGGAGAAGTTGTCGCCGTCATCGTTGGCGCTGGTGCGTGAGCGTTACGCAAACAATCTGACCGGCGATCGTCTCGCCGAAGCCGTGCAGTTGCCTCGCCGGACAGTGTATCGCAACCTGTCGCGCATCCTGAGCAGTCTGAGCGACTGCGTGCGCTACCGGCTCAACGCCGAATGAATCACAACGCCGACAACCCGCTGCCCGAACTGCTCGCCGCGTATCTGGACGGCCGACTGTCTGCTGATGAGTTGCGTGAGTTCGCTGCATGGGTCGACACCAATGACGATTCCCGCCGGCAGTACGTGCAGTTGTGCTACCTGACGAGTCTGCTGGCGGAGACGGCGGGGGATGTGCTGGGTCAGGTTCGCGAGATGAGCCGGGAAGAAGGGTTCAGGGTTCAGGGTTCGGGGTTCAGGTTCAAGGCAGCGATCGCCGCACTGATCACGCTCGCCGCAGCACTGACTTACTGGTACCTGCTTCCGACTCCGCACTCCCAACTTCCCGCTCCCCACTCCCCCGTATCCTTCGCCATCCTCAGTGACCTTTCCTCCGATGCGCAATTCGCCGACGGCGATCGCCCCCTCGGCGAAGGCCTCACCGGTCCGATTGAACTGACCGCCGGGCGTGCTCAGCTCATGTTCAGTTCCACCGCCGTCGTCGATCTGACCGGGCCGTGCCGGTTCGAGATGACCGGCCCAAACCGGGGCAAACTCGCCGCGGGCGCGCTGGAGGCATACGTGCCGAAAAACGCCCGCGGATTCACGATCGACGGCCCCAACGGAATGAAGGCCGTCGATCTGGGCACCCGATTCAAACTGGCCATCGATGACGCGGGCCGGCCCAGCTTGGACGTCATGACCGGTCGCGTCGAGTTCACCGCGCCGGGCGGGGTCGGAATGAAGACGACCCTCGCGGCGGGACAGAAATTGGTGCTCGATGCCTCGGGTCGCCCGCGGATTACGACGCTGCCGTTGATCGCGTTTGTCGGCGTCGATCATGGCGTCGGCGCGCATCTGCGCACCGGCAGCGTGCCCAAGCACCTCGACGCCGACGGCGACAACTTGTACGGCTCCGCCGGGCACGTTTACTGGAACACGACGCCGATCGCCTCCGCCGATGGCCCGCTTAACGGTCATAACGCCGAGCGGCCCGCCGCCAATCGCCGGCTGCGCCTTCCGCCGTTCATCGCGCAGCTTGTGGAGTCGCCGGACACGACGGCGGCGCGCGACTTCGGATATGCGCCGATCGACGATCCGCAGGCGCCGCTGTCGAAGTCGATGCCGCAGGTCGAATCGGGCATGCTCGTGCATTCGGTGAGCGGCGACGCGCAGGCGCTGACGATGGTGCGGCTGGTGGTCGGACGGGACGTGCCGGCGGGGGGGTTCCGCCTCGGCGTCCTCATCGACTGCACCGACAAGACGCATCTGAATCCGCGCCGCCTCAGTCTCGTGAGCGGCCAGTCCAGCGCGACCGCCGAAGTCGACGAGCAGACGCTCGACGGCGTGGGCGACGTGCTGCTGTTCGACGTTCTCGAGGCCCGGCCCGGCGATGAAATCGAGCTTCGCGTCATCCCCTGGGGCGATCTGAAATCCACCGTCATTTCCGCAATGACCTTCGATGTGCTACCCAAACCGCGAATCACTAAGGAGAGGCAACCATGAAGACGCAACGTCTGGTTCTCGTCACGATGATCGCCGCGGCCTCCGCCGCACAAGCCGCCACCGTCACCTCCGTCGGCACCGTGACGAATCAGCCCGGCTGGCATTCGACGGGCGTCGCCAAATCGTTCGACGCCGACGGCGACAATCGCTACGGCACCGACGGATATGTGATCTTCGGCGTGACCAATCAGGCGGACAACACCGGCATACCCACATCGTCGCATGGCTACAGCACCACCGCGTTCGGAGACGCCTTTTCCGCCAGCAACAACAATGGTGTCACCGTGTTTAATGGCACCAGCGGTTCGCCCGGCGCCTACGCCTCGGGATTGCCCAGCTACATTTCATCCCTGTCCGCGGGAACCAGTTACACGAGCACCGCCGCGAACTTCGCCACGGTTTCTACGCCCCAATACGCCAATGGTGACGACCCCCGGCTTGTCTCCGCCGCGACGGTCGCCGACGCACGCATTGGCGGAAGCGTGGGGCCCCTCGGTGATGGAACCACGGTCGGGACATATCAGAATATTTTCTCGTTCACTGTTGCCGCCGGATCGCCGAGCACCTTCCGCGTGGGTATTCTCTTCGGCAACATCAATGACTTTTTCACGCCGACCGCCATCCGTATTTCGCAGAACGGCGGGGGCGGCACGGCGACGATCGCCAGTCTCGTCATGCCCGCCGCGCCCGAACTGGACTGGGCCTTTTTCGACATCACCGGCGCCACGGCCGGCACCAAGTTCGACATCTTCGCACAGGTCCGCGACCGCGCCGCATCCACCAATGACCGCACCGCGCTCGACGGCATCGTGTTCGACCACGCCGTCGCCACCGTGCCGACGCCGATGGCGCTGCCTGCGGGGTTGATGATGTTGAGTATTGCCGCGATGCGCCGACGCAAATGAAAAGAAGTGCATTCACATTGATCGAACTGCTCGTCGTCGTGAGCATCATCGTTCTGCTCATCGCGATTTTGCTTCCGTCGATGAGCCGGGCGCGCGAGCTGGCCAAGCGCACCGCGTGCGCTTCGAATCTTCATCAGCTTTCACTGAGCACCTATTACTACACGACCGACTTCAAAGGGCACTATCCCTACCGCGGAGCGGCCTCGGACCCGAACCCCGCGACCTGGTGGACGAGCGGGTTCACCGATGATCGCGCGCTGTGGAAGGGCTACATCGCCGATTACACCGTTGCCGGCGGATCGACGCTGTTCTGGTGCCCGAGCAATCCCTGGCCGTTCGATGCGCTTTATCCGCGTCAGCGCTGGCCGCACAACACCGCCGGAGTCTTCCGCTATCAGGCCGGATACAACTTTTTCGGCAACATTCATTCATCGCTGGGCACCTGGCGACCCGGCCGCAACGTCATCAGCACCGTGATGGACGTCAAGGCGGGCGATCAGTTGTGGACGGACTTCGCGGAAGACAAGACGGTGCCGCTGGGGTCGTGGCGGCTGGTCAGTCATTCGCGCGTGCTGGGCGATCACGAGTTCTCGACGCTCGGCCCCGAAGGCCTCAACAGCTCCGGCGCCGACGGGTCCGTCCGCTGGTACAACCACAGCGCGGACACGGAGCTGGCCTCCTATTCGCACAATGCCATCACCGGCGACTGGTGGGGCAAAACACATTGAATTTCCGCCGCATGACGCCATGAAAAAACCCACGGTGCGGCACCGTGGGTTTGTGATTTGAAAGCAGCGGGGCGGTCAGGCGAACTTCGTTTCGCCGGGGATGGCGACCTTCGGCTCGGGCGCGGGGCCCCAGGCGAACGTGTCGGGGACGAGCTTCTCCTGCGAATTGAGGGCCTGATCCCAGGTGAGCTTCTGCCCGGTGTAGGCGGACATGCGGCCCATGATCGCCATCATCGTGCTCTGCGCCATGTACGTGCCGTTGTTGATCGTCCTGCCCGCACGCAGGGCCGCGAACAGTTCGTTGTGCTCGTTCTGGTACATGTCGTCCGACACGCCGCGCTCCAGCTTGAACTTCCATTCGTTTTCGCCGGTGATCGAATGCGACTGAAGCTCGGCCTTGCCCTTGTTGCCGATGAGGTAATCGTTGACGCCGTTGTGGCATTTGCTGTTGCCGGCGAGCTGGCGGCAGGAGCTGTGGAGCTTCATGCCGTTCTTCCATTCGTAGACGTTGTAGAAGTGGTCATAGATGTTGCCGTACTTGGGATCGGTGCGCGCGATGCGTCCGCCCATCGACTGCACGCTTACCGGCGGCTCATCGCCCATGACCCACGCGATCTTGTCGATGCTGTGAATATGCTGCTCGGTGATGTGGTCGCCGGAGAGCCACGTATGGTAGAGCCAGTTGCGCATCTGGTACTCCATGCGCGACCACTTCTCGTTGTCCCCGCGGTGCCAGAGCCCGCCGGTCCAGTAGTACGTCTCGGCGGCGAGGATGTCGCCGATCGCCCCGTCGTGAATCCGCTTGACCGTCTCCTGCTTGGCGTGCTGATACCGATAGCACAGGCCCGACACGATCGTGATGTTCTTCTGCTTCGCCAGCGCGACCGTCTCGATCACATCCCGCACGCCCGGCGCATCCGTCGCCACCGGCTTCTCGCAGAACACGTGCTTGCCCTTCTCGACCGCGTACTTCAGATGAATCGGACGGAAACCCGGAGGCGTCGCCAGCAGCACGACGTCGACGTTGTCGATGACATTCTTATATGCATCGAACCCGTCGAAGCAGCGCTCCTTGGGCACGTCCACCTGATCCTTGAAGTCCTTCGTCAGGTTGCTGAGCGTGCCTTCGACCTTGTCCATGAATGCATCGCCCAGCGCGACAAGCTTGACGTCCTTCCCCGCCGTCATCGCCTGCCCCGCAGCGCCCGTTCCGCGTCCGCCGCAGCCGACGAGACCGATGCGGATCGTGTCCGACCCGGCGGCGTAGACGCTGCGCGCGAAGTTGAGATTGGCGGCCAGCGCCCCGGCGGCGGTGAGGGCGGCGGACTGTTTGACGAACTGACGACGCGAGGGAGTCGAATCCGACATGATGGTCTCCACAAATTCGCTGGATCAAAGCAGGCGGGATAAACGTATAATAACCGACATCCCGCCGGCTTTCTAACGTCGCTTTTTTGAAGGAGTTTCCGAATGTCGTCTCCAAGCATGCCGCGCCGCTCGTTCCTCGGCGCCTCCGTCGCCGCGCTCTCCGCCGCCGCCGTGTCGACCAACCTCGCCGCCGAAGCACGCGCCGACATTCCCGACCCGCCCGGCGATCGGCGCATCTTTAAATCCCTCAAGTACGGCATGCTCAAACACGACGGCTCCACCACCGAGCGATTCAAGCTGCTCAAGGAAGTCGGCTTCGACGCCGTCGAACTCGATACGCCCGGCCTCAACGTCGCTGACATCATCGCCGCACGCGACGCCTCCGGGCTCCCCGTCGACGGCACCGTCATCAGCACCCACTGGTCCGTCCGGCATTCCGATCCCGTCCCCGATGTCCGCGCCAAGGCGCTCGAAGATCTCAAGCAGTCCATCCGTGAGACCCACGCCGTCGGCGGCGGCACCGTGCTTCTCGTTGTCGGTCACGGCAAGGATGGAAGCCCCGAAGAAGTCTGGCAGCGCTCCAGCGAAAACATCGCCAAGGCCATCCCTCTCGCCGCCTACTACGGCGTCGTCATCGCCTTCGAAAACGTCTGGAACCAGTTCCTCTATGACCACAACGGCCCGGCCAACCAGACCGCCGACAAGTTCAAGGAGTACGTCGACCAGTTCCACAATCCCTGGGTCGGCGTCCACTTCGACATCGGCAATCACCAAAAATACTGCAACCCCGCCGATTGGATCCGCACGCTCGGCAAGCGCATCGTCAAACTCGACGCCAAGGGATTTTCCCGCGCCAACAACAAATTCACCAAGATCGGCGAAGGCGACATCGACTGGCCCGATGTCCGCAAGGCCCTCGATGAGATCAACTACTACGGCTTCTGCGCCGCCGAAGTCGGCGGCGGCGAGCGCGACCGCATGACCGAAATCGTCAGCAACCTCAACAAGTTCGTCCTCGGCGTCTGACCTCCGCAAGGCACGGAGACTGAAGTCCCAGCGCCTCGCCCGCGATTTCCTGAAGCCCACGGCTTGCCGCCGTGGGCTTCTTCATAGCGTCCGCGCCTGTGTCACGTTATCCATTCACACCGGCGCGGCGCGCCTCCGCTTTTTCGACCGCCGCCGTGCGCCCGTATTCGCAGCCCAAAATCGCAACATTTCCCGCACCACATGGGTCGCTTCCGCCGCTTCGCCCGCGCGGTGCGCATCAGCGCGGAGAGTGTTGACAAGCGGGTGCGCGCTTTTGCGGGACTTACATCGTGGTCGCGACACGATCGTGCGATTGTTTCCGCGCCGGTGCGCACCATGCGCGCGGCGTAAAGCGGGTGAAATGACCCACGCGCGGTCACTGTGATTGGAAAAACATGTCAGGGCCGCGCGAACTCGTTGGCCCAGACCAATTCCTGCATGCCGTAGTCGACCCACGACACGCGCATGTCGCCGATGCGGTGGTCGGGATCGTTAAAGAAGCTGACGGAGCCGTCGAGCCGACCGACCATGTATCCGGTCTTGTGCGCCAGATCGACGCCGACCGTTTGCAGCATTTCCGCCGATCCGGTGTTGATGGCGAAACCATCGGCCATGAGCGCTTCGCTGCCGGGGTCGGTCATGCGAAGATTGCGGCCGCGCTTGACGGTGTTGATGTGACCGTAACCCGCCCGGTAGAAGTAGTGCTGACGGATGGCGTAGGTCGTGGGAAGAGGATTGGTGCCACTGAGCCAGCTCCACTCCGGCGAGTCGTATTGATAGATCGGATGCGTGTTGCTGGGGCAGTACATCAGCCGCCCGTTGGGCAGCAGGCGCTGCTGATAGAGGATGCCGTGACCGAAGAAATAGTCCCACGGCTGAAGCTCGGCTCGGGTCCGGTCATACACGCCCCATTCGCCGGTGAATGTGACGGAGGGCGTGCCGGGAACGGTCTGACCGAAGTTGTCGCCGGCGTAGACGAAGTTGGCCGCATCAAGCTGGCGGATGTTCGATGCGCAGACCACGCGGCGCGCCGCCTCCCTGGCCATCGTGATCGACGGAACAAGGATCGCCATCAACAGTGCGATGATCGTCACGACCACCAGCAATTCGATCAGCGTAAAGGCCTCTCGGCGCATCGTGAGCATCCTCGCGGCGACCTCAGCGGCGGCGCCACAGAACAAGACCCAACAGCCCCAAACCCGCCGGCAGCGCCGCGGGCGCGGGAATAACGGCGATGAATCGAATCTCGGACAGGCCGACGTCGAAGCTGGTGTTCCGACCGGTGAATGCCGTGTCGACTTCAAATCGCACCCACCGGATCGCCGTGTTCGGCAGCGCCACGCCGATCTGCGTAGCCAGGTCGAATCCGGTGTACGTGTTCAGACCGGACGCTTTGGCCAACACGGCGTTCGCCTTGAGCACGGTCCAGTTGGCTGCGCCCGCGCCTTCGGGATCGCCGGGCGAAGCGACGGAGGAAATATAGATGTCCACCTGATTGATGCCGTTGGCGGTCAGGTTGCCCGGCGCCCCGGTCGTGTTCTGATTCAGGTTCCATACCTGAATCGATTCCAGCACGTAGCCCTGTCCAAAGTCCCACTGAATCCATTCCTGATTCAGCGCCGTGCCGGCGCTGTCGTCGCTGAACCATGCGTGCTGGAAGTTCACATCGTGCTGGTCGCCCGTCAGCCCGCTGCCGTCGATGGTGTGCGCGGCGGATGTGTTGGCGTTGTACTGCGACGAGGCCGAGGCCGTGATGCCGGTGATCACGCCGGCGTTGGCTTGAACGGCGAACAGCGCCGCCAGCGCAAAAGTGTGCATGACATTGACCATTTTCATTGGGAATTCTCCTTTGTCGGGATGCGTCCTGAAGAAGAGCCGGGATCGAGCGATGCCTCACTGGCGTTCGGCGGGAACGATTGGAGTCGGACGTTGTCGAAATCGAAGTAGCCGGCGCCGTTCTGTTTCACGAGGCGAATGATCAGAGGCCGACCGACGCGCGGATCGTCCGGCGGCAACGGTTCGACGGTGACGATCACATCGGTGAATCGTCCGCGCGGACCGGCGGGCGAGCGGGCTTCGACGAAGCCGAGCACCGCGTCGCCGGCGAGCAGTTCGATGCGGTAGCCGGTGGCGGCGACATTCTGCGAGCGATGACCCACCGCGACGCGAAGCACATACTGACGAGCGGACTCGACGAAATAGGGCGTCGTCTGCTCAAGGCCGGCGCGTCCGCCGTTGAAAATGAATCCTGCGTTGGACCCGGACAGGCCCCTGGGTGCGATCGGTTCCGCGCCTTGCGATTCGCCTTCGCCGTATTGCCGCGATCCGGGATTGAACACACCGACCGGCGCGTCGCCGATCAGGTTCCATCCGGCGATCGTCTGTCGCGCGAGAATCTGTCCATCGTCCAGTGACGCATCCTCAAAGTCGGCATTGACCAGCGGCAGATTGATCGGCTCGCCGATGATGCAGCGTCCATCATCAATGAGCATCTGACCGCCCGCCGCGACGATCTGCATCGCCCCGACGCGCGGCTCGATCCGCACGCGCCCCTGCGTGACGTTGACCCAGGAGCGGTGATCTTCGGTGGCGGTGATCTCAAAGCGCGTGCCCAGATCGACGACGCGGCTGCCGTCGGACAATGCGACGCTGAAACCGTGCGCGTTTTCCGGAACGTAGGCCTCTAGCTTGCCGGCGTTGAGGCGGCCCCGGTTGGGGCCGATCATTTCAAACTCGCATGGCCCGGTCAGATCGACGACGGCGGTGGATTTGAACATGAGCTGGGCGCGGCCGGCGGTGAGATGGATCGGCGTGGTGAGGCCTTCGCCAAGGGAGCGCTCGCCGTCGGCGAACTGCGCATCGTTGGAGAGGTCACTGAGGATGGCGTAGCTCGCCGGGGCGGCGGAGTGGGGAGCGGGGAGCTGGGAGTGGGGAGTGGAAGGCAGAAAGTCAAACAGGAGCGAGGCGGCGATGACGATGAGTGCGGCGAGGGCGGCCCGTGCCTTGAAGCTGAACCCTGACCCCTGAACCCTGAACCCTTTTGCGTACCAGACGCTTCGCGGCGAAGCGCCGCTCAGCGTCGGCGTGGGTTTGCTGGGGGTGACTTCCGTAGCGCGCCACGCTGACGGTGAGCCGGCGTCGAGCCGATGCGCCGGGTCGGCGGGGTGCATCAGGCGGGCGATGGCGGCGTGGCGGTGCAGGGCGGTGATGTAGGCACGCGCGGCGGCGCGGTCGCTCAGCACGGCTTTCTCCAGCGCGGCGAGCTGATCGTCGGCGATGCGATCTTCGATGAGCAGTTCGATCAGGTCGTGCGCGGTGAGCGTCATGAGCCGCCTCCCGCGAGTTTGCGCTGCACACAGGCGGCGAGCGCGGCACGGATGCGCGAGAGGGATTTGTAGACGGCGTCGACGCTCGACCCGACGGCGGCGGCGATCGACGGCGTGGTCTGATCGGGCGTATAGCGAAGCTTGAGCAGGTCGCGGTCGGCGGGCTTCAAGCGCTCGATGCACTCGGCGAGCATCTGACGCCGCTCCGCCAGTTCCTGCTCCATCTCGATCGTCTCGTCAGCCACAACCTTGAGAAAATCATCGGAGAATTTCAGGTGCTTGCGGTCGGCGTTGCGACGGAATCGCAGGGTTTCCAGATAGGCGATGCGGCAGGCCCAGGCGTGGAAATTCGTGCCGGGCTCGAAGGTGTCAAACTTCTGCCAGAGCAGAAGGTGCGTCTCCTGAAGCACATCCTCGGCATCGGACCAGTTCGCAAGCATGGCATGAACAAAACCATGCAGGCCCGACTCGTGCCGGGAGAGCAGGCGGAGAAAATCCTGAACGCGGTCGGGGTGGGTCATCACTTAATTACGCGCGCGGGCGGGGGATTTGGACAGGGAAATTTTGAAAAGTTTGGGGTGGGGCGTTGGGCGTGCGGAGTGAAAGGCAAAAAGAAGCCCACGGCGTCGGGCCGTGGGCTTCGGGGGTTGTGAGGTGAGGCGGTCGTTTACTTGAGCGGGATGCCGGCGGCGGGAGCGGGAGCGGGGGCCGGGGCGGCGGCGGCGGGGAGGTACTGCTCGTTGACGGGGGTCATGCCGACGAGGTAGATCTCGACGCGGCGGTTGGGTTCGGCGCCGCTCTTGGTGTTCTGCACGACGGGGCGGTACATGCCGTAGCCGGCGACTTCGGTGCGGACGGGGGCGACGCCGGACGCTTCGATGGCGTCGCGCACGGCGATCGCGCGGTGCACGGACAGGTACCAGTTGTTGGGATGCTTGGCCTTGGTGTCGGGGCGGCTGACGGGGACGGAGTCGGTGTGCCCGACGATGCGGATTTCGTAGCCCTTGGTGGCGGGGTTGTTGAGCAGGGTGCCGAACTTGGCGAGGGTGGCTTTGGCGGCGTCGGAGAGGTCGGCGCTGCCGAGCTTGAAGGTGAGGTCGCTGCGGAACTTGATCATGCCCCTGGCGGCGTCGTACTCGACGAGGTCGGGGTTCTGCGAAGCGAAATCACGCAGGGCCTGGTCCACTTCCGGGGGCAGCATCACGACACCGCCCTTGGCCAGCCCGGCATACTGGGAGCGCAGCTCGTCGAGCTGCTTGAGAAGCTGATCGCGCTCCTCGGTGAGCTGGGCGACACGGGCCTTGTCATCACGCGGCCCCGACTCGAGCAGCTTGATCTGCTGGTTGAGCTCGTCGACGCGGGCCTGGAGCTGCGTGTTCTGCTCAAGGACCTTGCGGTAGGCCTCATTGAGCTGATCGTATTTGCTCTGGGCGACGCAGCCGCCGGTCAGCGAGATCAGGACGGTCAGGAGCAGGGCGTGTAGACTGGTCTTCATGGTTCGATGATCCTTCATTTGTAGATCGGTCCGGACAATCAATGTATCGCAACGGAGCCATAAATCAAATGCACCACCCGTCCGGCGCGGACGATTTTTCGCACGGCGGCGGGGGGATTGGGGAAGGTGTGCGCGTGTACCGGGCGGGCGCGGTGCGGGATGCGGCGGGGCTCGACGCGCAGCCCGGAGCGGTGGCGATCCGAAGCGGGCGCATCGTCCGCGCGGGAACCCCCGATCAAGTGCTCGCCAACGTCGATGCGGATACGCCCATCATCGATTTGCCCGACCGGCTGCTTCTGCCGGGGCTGGTCAATGCGCATGTGCACCTGGACCTGACGCACATGGGTCCGCGCCCTTACGGCGGGGATTTCATCGAATGGGTCCGGATGGTCATGCGCGACCGGGCCACCGACGCCGGGGCGATCGGCGTGTCGGTGCGGCGGGGGATCGACCTGAGCACGGCGGCGGGCGTGCTGACCGTCGGCGACATCGCCGGCAGCCCCGCGGCGCATGAACGATTATCACGCGCACCCCTGCGCGGCGTCAGCTACGTCGAACACCTCGGGCGTCAGCCGGTCGACCGGGCAGCCCGATCGCCGCGCGGTTCGATCAGGCAGGGCATCGAAGCCCACGCCCCCTATTCAACCGGCCCGGCGATCTACGAGGAGGCGGCGGCGAGCGGCCTTCCGATCTGCACGCACCTCGCCGAGACGCCCGCCGAGCTCGAATTCGTCGCCCATGCGACCGGCCCGTTCCGTATGCTGCTCGAATCGATGGGCAAGTGGAACGATGCGATGCTCGAAGATTACGGGCGCGGGCTGCATCCGGTGGCGTGGCTCGCGAGCGTGGCCAAGCCGCAAGCGGCCTGGCTGCTCGCCCACTGCAACTATATAGATGATGTCCACATTGAAATGCTCGCCCAGCGCCCTTGGTCCGTCGCCTACTGTCCGCGCGCGTCCGACTACTTCGGGCACCGTGATCACCGCTACCGCGACATGCTCGCCGCCGGCGTCAATGTCTGCCTCGGCACCGACTCGATCGTCTGTCACGGCTCCCTGAGCATCCTCGACGAGATGCGTCATCTACATCAGCGTGACGCCACCGACCCGCTGACGCTGCTGAAGATGGCGACCGTCAACGGCATGCGCGGACTCGCACTCAACGAGAAAGATGCCGCATTCACGCCCGGCGCCGCGCCCGGACTCATCGCGCTGCGTTACGATGCGAACGATCAAAAGGACCCGCTGCGGCAGATCCTCTCCGCTTTGGACAGGCCTTCGGTGCGCGTGCTCGAAGGTGTCATGTCGTCTTAACGCCGCTGTTGGAGCGGGGCCGACCGCGGATCCGTGAGGATGCGATGATTTTGAAAATTTTAGTTGACGGCGCCAGGCCCGTGTCGCATCATGGCCCTTGAGATTCGCTCGCGCTCTGCTCGTAAAGGCGCGGAATTGCGGCGATATCTGGCGGAGGTTCGTGCGGTGATGAATGTGATCCCCTTGTCTGGCGGCCGGTTTGCACTTGCGTGGTTGCCTATTGCAGCACCTCTGCTCTGCTCCTCAAGCCCCAACGTCGACGCGCTGGCACCCAATCTTTGCGTCCCCGAACCCGCGTTGCTGTCGCTGTTGGCGATCGGCGGGCTGCTGCTTGTCCGACGGCGTGTTGTCGTCAGAAACCGCAAACATCTCTCGACCGGGAGTCTCTCATGATCATCGGTTGCCCTATTCGTGCAGTGTTGTCGGCTTTGCTGCTGGGCGTCGTGATTGCCTCGACCGCAAGGGCTGAGTTGATCCTCAACGCCGACCTCGATCCGTCGCAGATCGGCCCGTTGCCCCTTGGAAACACAGGCATCGCGATCCCGCTGCCGGATTTCACGCTCGACGGCTTGGAGAACTCGATCTCGATCCGTTTCACGCAGGGGAAGGCGTTGCAGGTGAGCGTGCCCGCCGGCACCGACGCGCACGTCGATGTCATTCTGTATGGGTTGACCGATGGGAGCGGCGATGACACGTTGCACGGCCCCGGGTCGCTCTTCCTGTCCGATGCCCAACATCAGCCGCTGCCGGACGCCAGTGGCGTTGCGGGTCACATCGACCGGGTTGACCTGTTGGGCGAGCCGCACCTGTACATCGAAAGCGACCTCCCTGTGGCGGGCTCGGCCGTCTTCACCTTCTACGATGTGCATTTTGTCGGCGGTCAGGCCTTCGATCTCGCCGCAATCACCGGAGCCGTGCTGACCATTCGTTCGGCCGCCACCGTGTCGGGCGATCCGCCGACCGCGGTCGATGGAACCCTCGTCATCGTCGCGGCTCCCGAACCGGCGTCGCTGTCGCTGCTGGCCATCGGCGGGCTGGCGCTCGTATCGAGGCGTCGAACCCACTGATCCGAATAAGTTGATCGATCGATCCAACAGCCACCCCGTGCGGGTGGTTTTTCATTGGCGGCGTCGCGTTGCAATGAGGGGGGGGAACGTCGATGATGTGTTGCTTGTTTTGCATGGAGGTCAGTCATGAAACGCATCGGATACATCGGGTTGGGCATCATGGGTTCGGCGATGGTGGCGAACCTGCTCAAGAAGGGGTTTGAAGTCGTCGTGTGGAACCGGACGAAGAGCCGGGCTGACGCGCTCGTCAAGGCGGGGGCGAAGTGGGCCGAGTCGCCGGCGGCGCTGGCGAAGTTCGTCACGGCCGTTTGCATCAACGTCACCGACACCGCCGACGTCGAGCAGGTCATCTTCGGCGATCGCGGCATCATCGAGGGCAACCCCGGCGATGCGGCGGACTTCGTCATCATCGATCACTCGACGATCAGCCCGGCCGCGACGCGCCAGTTCGCCGCGCGGCTGGCGGAGCAGAGCGTGGCGATGCTCGACGCACCGGTGAGCGGCGGGGACGTCGGCGCCCGCGCGGGGACGCTGTCGATCATGGTCGGCGGCGAGGCAGCGGTGTTCGAGCGATGCAAGCCGATCTTTGAAGCGGTGGGGCGGGCGATCACGCATGTGGGCCCCAGCGGCGCCGGTCAGGCGACCAAGGCATGCAATCAGGTGCTCTGTGCGTTGAACCTTCTGGGCGTCTGCGAGGCGATGGCGCTGGCGCAGCGCGAAGGACTGGACCTCGCCAAGATGCTCGCGGTCACCACGGCCGGAGCGGGCGGGTCGTGGTCGCTGGCCAATCTCGGACCGCAGATCGCCGCCGGCGACATGAACCCCGGCTTCATGATCGACCTCATCAACAAGGACCTGAACATCGTCAAAAACGAGAGCGTAGAACTCGGGCTGCCGATGCCCGGCCTGAACCTCGCGGCCGAGCTGTTCCGGGCGGCGGCGACGATGGGTCATGGTCAAAGCGGCACGCAGGCCATCAGCCGCGTGTTCGAAAAGCTGGGCGACTTTTCCTATGCAAAGGCCTAAAATCGCAGACCGGCCTGACGCACCGGTCGTCCCTCCCTCCGTAAAGGTTTCCCCATTGAATCACATGCGTATCCATCTGCTGATCCTCGCGGCTTGCGGCCTCGCCTTCGTCGGCTGCGACAAGCAGGAAGTCCAACATTACAAGGTCGAACGCCCCAAGGATGAGCCGGCCGCGCATGCGCAAGCGCCCGCGGCGCACCCGGGGGGTGCACCAATGGCCAATGCGCCTTTCGCCAACGGACCGATGCCCGCGGTGCAGAATGTGCCCGGCGTGCAGATGCAGATGCTCGCCGCCATCGTGCCGCATCCGCAGCGCACATGGTTCTTCAAGGCGTTGGGCCCCGCCAGGCAAGTCACCGCCATCGAAGCCGACTTCAAGAAGCTCATCGCCTCGACCAAGTTCACGCCCGACGGCGCTCAAGCAGACTGGACCCTCCCGGCCGGTTGGACGCAGCAGCCCGCATCGGGCATGCGCTTCGCCACGCTGATTCCCCCTTCGACCGGCGGTCCGCCCGTTGACATTTCCGTCACCGCGCTGGGGCCCGCCGCCGGCGATGAAATCTCCAATGTCAATCGCTGGCGCAATCAGGTATCGCTCCCGCCCGTGACGCCCGATGAACTCGCCGCCATCACGCAGACGATCCCCGTCGGCGAACTCAAGGCCTCGTACTTCAACATCCTCGGCCCGGCGCCCGCCGAAGCGCCGAAGCTGCCCGCCTCCGATGCGCCCTTCACCGCGACGACGCCCGACGGCTGGTTCCCGCAGCCCCCGTCGGCCATGCGCCTCGCCTCCTTCGCCGCCGGCGAAGCGGACATTTCCGCCAGCACCCTTCCGCCCGCCGCCGCCGATCCGATCCTCAATGTCAACCGATGGCGCGGCCAGCTCGGCCTCCCGCCGCTCGCGTCCGATGATGAACTCAAAAAGGCCACGCAGACCGTCAAGATCAGCGGGCTCGACGCCATGTACTTCGACATGATCGGCCCCGAATCCGACGGCCCCAACCGCAAGCGCACCATCGCCGCCATGCTCCCCGTCGTCGGACAAGTCTGGTTCTTCAAGATCACCGGCCCCGCCGACGTCGTCGCCGTGCAGAAGAGCGCCTTCGATCAGTGGCTCGCGTCGATCCGGCTTAATGGCGGAGGCGCTCCATGACCCGTTCCGCCGCCAAGGCCGCTCAGTCCGCCGCGCCCGTCGATGCGATGACGCATCCGACCGCCGCGGGGGAAGTGCATGACGTGTCGCTGTGGGAGATCGTCAAGCGGGTGCTCGAACCGCTCGCCTCGCTCAAGCTCACCGTGATCCTTTTCGCGCTGTCCGTCTTCCTCGTCTTCGCCGGCACGCTCGTGCAGGTGGACCACGGCATCTGGACCGTCGTCGACACCTACTTCCGCACCGCCTTCGCCTACATCCGATTCGGCATCTTCTTCCCCCGCTCCTGGGACGTCCCCGGCGGATTCTACTTCCCCGGCGGATGGCTCATCGGCGGCCTCCTGCTCGTCAACATCCTCGCCGCCCACACCGTCCGCTTCACCATCAAAGCCCGCGGCACGCGGCTCTGGCTTGGTCTGCTTGTCCTCGTCCTCGGCGTCACGCTGACCGGCCTCGTACTCGCCGGCGTGTTCCAGCAGGATGTCGCCACCACGAACAACGCCGCCTTCTGGCGCGTCGCGATCCGACTCATCAAAGGCGGCGTGGCGGCGATCGTCCTCATGGTCGCCTGCATCATGCTCTTCAACAAACGCGCCGGCATCGTCCTCCTGCACGGCGGGATCATCCTCATGCTCCTGTCCGAATTGATCACCGGTCTCTTCGCCGTCGAAGGACAGATGCGCATCGAGGAAGGCCACACCGTCAACTACGTTTACCACACCCGCTCCTTCGAGCTGGCCGTCATCCGCCACGAGGACGAAACCACCGACGATGTGCATGCGATTCCGCAGAAGATGCTCACCAGCGGGCATGACATCGTCGTCGACGATCTGCCTTTCGACATCGAAGTCGATCAGTGGATGGCCAACTCGCATATCGACAAGGTGGGCGCGCACGGCGATGAAGCCAACCCCGCCACCGCCGGCTCGGGCCTCGAAGCCGTCGCACATCCCGATGATCCCGTCAGCGGCACGAATCCCGATCAGAACATCGACATCGCCTCCGCCTACATCACCGTCAAGGATCGCAAGACCGGCCAACCCGTCGGCAAATACCTCGTGTCCGGCTGGCTGAGCTTTCAGGACATTCCCCAGCACGTCGACTTCGGCGATCAGCACTATGACCTGTACCTGCGATTCGCCCGGACGTACAAGCCGTACTCCGTTTATCTCGTCGATTTCAACCATGAAACCTACATCGGCACCAACACGCCCAAGGACTTTTCGAGCGTGGTGCGATTGATGGACTCGACCCGCGGCGTGGACCGGCAGGTGAAGATCTGGATGAACAACCCGCTGCGCTATCAGGGCGAGACGTTCTACCAGTCGTCGTTTGAGCCGGGCGACCGCGTGACGATTCTGCAGGTGGTCAAGAACGCGGGGTGGATGGTGCCGTATGTGGCGTGCATGATCGTCGGCACGGGCATGGCGGTGCATTTCGGGATGAACCTGCTGAGCTTCCTTCGCAGGAGGGCCAAGGCATGAATAAGTCGATGGCATGGTTCGCGGCGATCGTGACGGCGGTGCTGGGCGCGGCCTATTTGATCAGCGTCGCCGTGCCGCCCACGGACGAAATCGGCACGATGGACGTGCAGGCGTTCGGCAAGCTGCCGATGGTCTACGGCGGGCGCGTCAAGCCGTTCGACACCTTCGCCCGCAACAGTCTGACGATCATCTCCGACCGCCAGACATGGCGCGACGAAAATGACAAGGAACAGCCGGCGATCACGTGGCTGCTGAACATCATGTCGCAGTCGGAGGCGGGTTTCTCCGCCAAGGTCTTCCGCGTCGAGAACCCGCAGGTGCTCGAGGTGATGGGGCTGGAGTCGCGTCCGGGATTCCGTTACAGCGTTCAGGAGTTCGCCCCGAAGATCGCCGAGCTCGACAAGCAGGGCAACCGGGCGCACGCGCTGGAGGACGCACAGCGCGATGCGTTCGACAAGCAGATTCTCGAATTCGCGGATCACGTGCAGTTGTTTTCGCGCATCGTCGAGTCCAGCCGCACGCCCCCGATTCAGTCTGCGGCGGATTTGCAGCCGATGATGGCGCGGCTTACGCAGCTCGAGCAGTTTCCCTTGCCGCTGACGATCCCGCCGCGGGACGCCAAGGAGAAGTGGAAGCCGTTCATGCGGGCGTCGCTGGAGTCGATGCTGGCGAGCGATCCGGATCTGCGGGCGCGGCTGTCGATGGCGGCGCCGAATCCGTATACGCAGTCGCTGGCGACGATCATCGACGCATGGGGCCGGGGCGATGTGGCGACGTTCAACAGCGAAGTCAAAAACTGCCAGCGGCTCGCCAAGTCGTGGTTCCCCGCCGACCGCATCGGCAAACTGAGCTACGAGACGTTCTTCAACCACTTCGAGCCGTTCTATCAGTGCGCGGTGCTGTATGTGGTTGCGCTGGTGCTGGTGTGTTTCGCGTGGCTGGTCTGGGGCGACGTGCTCAACAAGGCGGCGCTCGGGTTAATCGTCGTGACGCTCATCGGGCACACCTTCGCGCTGGGCTCGCGCATCTACATCAGCGGGTATCCGCCGATCACGAACCTCTACGGCACGGCGATTTTCATCGGCTGGGGCTGCGTCCTTCTGGGCGTGCTGCTGGAGTTCCTGTACCCAATCGGCGTGGGCAATCTCGTCGCCGCGGTGATCGGGTTCACGACGCTGCTCATCGCGCATTTCCTCTCGCTCGACGGCGACACGCTTCAGATGATGCAGGCCGTGCTCGACACGAAATTCTGGCTCGCCACGCACGTGATCATCATCAACCTCGGCTACGTGGCGACCTACCTCGCCGGGTTCATCGCGATGGTCTACATCATCCGCGGCACGCTCACCGCGACGATCGACAAGAACCTCGAAAAGATCTTCACGCGCATGATCTACGGCGTCGTCTGCTTCGCGCTGCTCAACAGCTTCGTCGGCACGGTGCTGGGCGGACTGTGGGCCGATGATTCATGGGGCCGATTCTGGGGTTGGGACCCCAAGGAAAACGGGGCGCTGATCATCGTGCTGTGGAACGCTTTGATTCTGCACGCCCGTTGGGGCGGCATGGTCAAATCGCGTGGCCTGGCCGTGCTCGCCGTCATGGGCAATATCGTCACAAGCTGGTCATGGTTCGGCGTCAACCAGCTCGGCGTGGGCCTGCACAGCTACGGCTTCATCAGCTCCGTCGCCTTCTGGCTCATCGTCTTCGTGTGCAGCCAGCTTGTCATCATCGCCCTGGGCCTGATGCCGCGCCATCTTTGGCGGAGTTTCGCGGAGTCGCGCGACGAGCCGAAGGGCGATGTGGTGATGTTGCGCAATATGTAAACTCCCCGCCCTTGAGGGCGGGGCGGGGGGCGGGTGAGGCGCATCAGTATGAGCGCATCACGATTCGCGGCGCGCATCGTTGCGTTGCATCATTTGACTGACACGATTCACCCCCACCCAGCCCTCCCCCTCGGAGGGGGAGGGTGTCGCGGCGGTATCATGTCGGCATGAGAGGCGCATCGCGCACAAGTGAACGACTCGGTCGGCGGTTTTTTCGGCGGGATGCCGAGTCGTTGGCGATCGCGCTGCTGGGGCAGGTGTTGGTGCGCGTGCTCGAGTCGGGCGAGGTGATGGCGGGGCGGATCGTCGAGACGGAGGCGTATCTCGGCGTCATCGACCGGGCGGCGCATACGTTCGGCGGGCGGCGCACGGCGCGCAATGAGAGCATGTACCTCGATGCCGGTCATGCGTATGTGTACTTCACGTACGGCATGCACTACTGCGTGAACATCACCGCGGACGCGGCGGAGGTTCCGACGGCCTGCCTGATCCGTGCGCTGGAGCCGATCGAGGGTGTCGAGTTGATGCGCGAGCGGCGGGGCGGCCGCGCAGATGGCGAGCTTTGCTCGGGTCCGGCGAAGCTCACGCAGGCGATGAACATCGATCGTTCGCTCGATGGGATCGACCTCGTGTCGGACCCGCGACTTTACCTGCGGCGGGGGCGACTGGCGGGGAACGAGGAAATTATTCGCTCCAAGCGCATCGGCGTGGGATATGCTAAAGACTGGGCGGACAAGATGTTGCGATTCTACGTCCGGGGAAACCCGCATGTGAGCCGGAAATAGATTTACGTTTCGTCCACGCAGGTTATACTGGTTGCGGAAGTTTTGAGGGGCTCGTCTGTCAGCGGGAGAGACGATGCTGAGTGTGCATAGAGATGATCGGCCGCGCGGAGAGTGTCGGCCGGTTGTGAGCGGAGACGGTCATGTCGCATGATTATTATCAGGTGTTGGGCGTCGAGCGGACCGAGCCGGAAATCACCATTACGCGTGCGTACCGCACACTGCTGAAGCGGTATCGACCGGAGCAGGGCGAAGGCGATGCGCGGGCACTGAGGCAGATCGAACAGGCGTACGGCGTGCTGACGCAGCCGCATCTGCGCACCAGTTATGACCGGGCGCTGATGGACATCACCGAAGCGCGTCCGGTCACAAGCGACGACATCTATCAGATGCTCTCGCTGACGTTCGATCAGGCGGCTTTGGGCGGTCGCGTATCGGTGGAGCGGCTCGCACCGACCGGGCCGGACCGCGTCGAGGTGCGCGTGCCGCGCGGGATCGAGGAAGGCACGCTGCTTCGCATTCCGGGCATGGGTCTGCGCAAGGCGCCGGGCGAACATGCCGGCGATTTGATCCTGCTGGTGAACGTCAAGGCCCATCCGCGCCTCAAGCGCGACGGGCTGGATCTGTATATGGATGTGACCGTGCCGACGGACGTCGCCAAGCGCGGCGGCCGTGTCCGGGCGGGCACGCTCGAAGGCGAACTGGAGCTCAACGTACCGCGCGGCACGCAGGGCGGAGAAAAACTGCTTGTCCGTCGGGCGGGGCTCGTTGATGAAGAAGGGCGGCGTGGCGATCTGTATGCGATTGTGCGGCTCTCGATGCCGGAGCTGGAGGAAACTCCGCCAGCGGAGCCGACGATCGACACGCAGCGCACCGCCGCCGCCGATGCGGTCGAACTGACCCAGTCCCTGCGCCTGCGGCTCGATCAGCTCGACCGCGAGTCGGTCGAGATCGAGCACCGCCGCAAGGTCACGATCAACTGGGAAAAGCAGATCGCGGTCAAACAGGCGACGCTCGACGCGATGGCGACACGCCTGACCGCGCGTGCGTCGCGGCTCAAGGCGTATCGGCAGGCGATCGCCGACCGGGCCGCTTCGCCCGCCACGGAAGCGGACGCTTCGCACATGATCGCGGAACATCAGCGTGTCGAGATCGAGCTGCGCGAGTTGACGCGGCAGCGCGAGTCGCTGGCCAATGAGCAGGCGGGGCTGGAAACGGTGCGCCGCTCGCTCGATGATGCCCGGGAGAAGCTTGAAGCCGACGTCGCCAAGCTCGTTTCGGGCCGGCAGAAGCTCGAAGCGGACATGGCGGCGCTGCTGCTGGAGCGCGTCGAATTGACGACGGCGCAGGACCATTGGCGGCGTCAGAAGGCCGACGAAGCAGCGGCGATCGCGGACGAACGGCAGACCATCGCTGGCGAACGCGAAGCGGTGTCGACGGAGCGCGCGGCCCTCAAGGAGCGCCTCGACGCTCATCAGATCGCCATGGCGCACGAGCATCAGGCGATCGCCGAGCAGCGCACCGCGCTTCAGACCCGCACGCAGGAACTGGACGAGCGCGAAGCGGAACTGACCGGCCGGCTGACGCATCTGGAGCAGCGGCAGGCGACGCTGGCGCGGCATCAGGCGGAACTGGACGCGGAAGCGGAGCGGCTCGCCAAGCTCGAAGGCGCGGCGCCGGTCGATGATGAAACGCTGATCGAACAGCGGCTGCGCATCGAACGTCTGACGCGCGAGCTTGAGGAAGCATTGGAAACCGTCGCGGCGGAGCGCACGGAAAAAGAGGAACTGTGCCGGCGGATCGCGGCGGAGCGGACGGCGATCGCGGCGCAGCAGGACAAGGTTCGCTCGACGACGGCGAAGCTCGAGCAGCGCCGCCGCCGGCTGGTGAAGATGCGCGGCCTGCTCAAGCAGCGGGCGGCGATGCAGGCGAAGATCGTCGCCACCGAAGCCCCGGCGTCGATCGTGTTGCCGACGCCCGTTGCTCCTGCGGCCTGCCTCTCGGCGACGCAGACGACGCTCGTCGTCTACGGACCGCAGGGTTCGCAGCGCCCCGTTCCGCTCAGCGACGCCTGCACGCTCATCGGACGCGAATCGCACTGCCGGCTCCGCGTCCCCGTCAGCACCGTCTCCCGCGAGCATTGTCACATCATCGAGCGGGTCGACGGACTGTGGCTCCGCGACCTGGGCTCCAAGAACGGCACTTTCCACAACGGCCGCCCCGTCTCCGAAGCCAAACTTCACGACGGCGACAGCATCAGCGTCGGCCCCGTCCACTTCTCCGTGACCGTCGCCGAGTGATGCACAACCCCATGAAATGACAAGGCGGGGTGACTTCAGTCACCCCGCTTTTTCTTTTGAAATATCATCACGTTCACAATTCCCCGATGTCCTCGTTCCAAAGCTCCGGCCGCTCGGCGATGAACTTCCGCATCATCTCGATGCACTCTTCATCGCCAAGATCGACGACTTCGACGCCGTGCTGTTTCATGAACTCCGGTCCGCCGGGGAACGTGACGGACTCGCCGACGATGACCTTCGGCACGGCGAACTGCACGACGGCCCCGCTGCAAAGATAGCAGGGCATCAGCGTCGAGTAGAGCACGGTGTCGCGATAGGAGCCGATGCGGCCGGCGTTGCGGAGACAGTCGATCTCGGCATGCGTGATCGGGTCGCCGTCCTGAACACGCTTGTTGTGGCCCCGCCCGATAATTTGCCCGTCACGGACCAGTACGGAGCCGATCGGAATACCGCCCTCGGCCAGTCCCTTGCGGGCTTCTTCGATGGCCGCCGCCATGAACGGGTCTTGACTCATGGCGTCGCATCATACTCGAAAACCACGACCGCGGGGCCTATGCTTACGCGTCCCAATGGGGTATTTTTATGGCCGAAATGGAACCCAAGAGTCTCCAGGAAATCGCCGCAGCCACGCGCTACCCGCTCGACGCTTTCCACTTCATCCGACGCGGCCTGGACTTCACCGTCCACCGCATCCACGAAAACCCTGAAGCCCTCACCGAGCAGCAGCGACACGTCACCGGTCGCCAACTCTCCGAAGGCCTCCGCGATTTCGCCATCGACCAATACGGCCTGCTCGCCCGCACCGTGCTGGCGCGATGGAACATTCACCGCACCGAGGACTTCGGACAGGTCGTCTTCGCCATGGTCGAAGGCGGACTCATGCAGGCCACCGAGTCCGACTCCGTCCGCGACTTTGACGGCATCTTTCCTTTCGACGCCGCATTCCAACTTCAGGTCTCCGTCGACGGCGTGCCGGCCGAGGGCTTCGAGCCCGATCCGGTGCAGCAGGGTTGATCCGTTTTGCCGCAGCGAACTGAACCGCCAATCCGACCCTGGCCGGATCGCCACCTCTGGCAGATCAAGCCCGTGCGCGACCTGATCTGGATCGCCGCCGTCGTCTTTTTCATCTGGTTCGGCTACGAGCTGAGCGCCATCTTCACGCCCGTCCTCGTCGCTCTCGCCCTCGCCTATCTGTTTCATCCGATCATCACGCTCGCTGAGCGCCGATGGAATATGCCGCGCCCGGCGACGATCGCCGTCATCCTCGCCGTGATGATCCTCGGCGGCGTGGGGTTCATGGCCTGGCTCGCGCCCAAGTTCATCAACCAGCTCGTCCAGTTCGTCCACGATGCGCCCCGCTACGCGCAGATACTTTCCGATCGTTACAACATCGACGTGCGCGAGCAGGTGCGCCAGTTCGCCGAGGAAGTCGGCAAGGATCCCCGCGCGTTTCTGGCGGACAAGGCCATGCTCCTGTTCACCGGCACCGGGCACGCCGTCGACGTCGTCGGCCGCGTGCTCGGAACGACGACCTACATCGTCGTCACGCTCCTGCTCATCCCGCTGTACTTCTTTTTCTTCGCATGGCAGTTCGGCCCGCTCGTCGGGTATTTCGAGCAGTTTCTGCCGGCCTCGCGCCGCCAGCGCATTCTCGATATCCTCGGACGCATGGACAAAACCGTGGCGACGTTCTTCCGTGCCCGCGTCACGATCGCCATCATCATGGGCGTGCTGTTCTCCGTCGGATGGTGGTGGTTCGGCGTGCCGTACTGGTTCCTGCTGGGCATGGGCAGCGGGCTTTTGAGTCTGATTCCCTACGCGTCGGCGATCGGCTGGCCGCTCGCCGTCATTCTCAAGTGGCTCGCGGTCACGAGCGGCGACGACGCGGCGGGCTTCGATATGTGGGTGGTGATGGTCTGGCCCAGCGTCGTGTACATCGTCGTGCAGATGCTCGAAGCGTGGGTGCTTACGCCGTGGATTCAGGGCCAGAGTCTGGAAATGTCGATGGTCACGATCCTCATCGCCGTGTTCGTCGGCGGGGCGGTCGGCGGGCTGTACGGGCTGCTCTTGTGTATTCCGATCGTGGCGTGCGGCAAGATTCTGATGGTCGAAGTCGTCCTGCCGCGGATGCGGACGTGGGCGGCGGAGAACTGACAATTCCGTTATCATCGGGGCATGAACCCACGCGCTCAAATCGCCCGTCAGGCCGCCGACGCTCTTAAGCAATTCGCCGCACGCATGACCCAATCGCCCGTCGCCATCGGGTTCGACGGATTCGTCGATTCGATCATGGCCGTCGTCGATCAGCGCACCGACGCCGATCACTACACGCCCTTCGCCACCATCGACGCCTTCGGCAAACGCGTCCTCGCCGCCGCCGGTCAAAGCTCCAACTACGAACTGGTCACCAAGCTTCAGAAGCTCGGCGGCAACGGGCCGATCATGGCCAACGCCATGGCGACCATCGGCTTCCCCGTGACCTACATCGGCAACGTCGGCTACCCCGCCGTGCACCCGGCCTTCGAGCCGCTCGCCGAAAAGGCGACGTGCATCAGCTTCGCCGAGCCCGGCTACACCGATGCGCTCGAGTTCACCGACGGCAAGCTCATGATGGGCAAGCACAGCTCGCTCAAGGACGTCAACGCCGAGCAGCTTCGCCAGGTCGTCGGCGACGATCGTCTGCGCGACATCATGGGCAAGTCCGTGCTCATCGGCATGGTCAACTGGGCCATGCTCACCCGCCTCAACGAAATCTGGAACTACATGCTCGCGGATGTCCTGCCGAAGGTCGCCGGTCGGCGATGGGTCTTCATCGATCTGACCGACCCCGAGAAGCGCACGCGCGATGACCTCCGCGGCGCACTTCAACTCTGCGGTAAATTTCAGAAATACGCCGACACCATCCTCGGCTGCAACCTCAAGGAATCCACGCAGGTCGCCCAGGTCCTCGGCATCGACGTCGGCTCCGACCCCGAAGCGAACATCGTCAAGACCGCCGGTGCGATCCGCGAAAAAGTCGGCCTGCACACCGTCGTGATCCATCCGCGCGCCGGCGCCGCCGCCGCGACCATCAATGGCGACGCCGCCTATTTCGCCGGCCCACTGGTGAAGGAACCCAAGCTCTCCACCGGCGCCGGCGACAACTTCAACGCCGGGTTCTGCACCGCCATGATCGCCGGCCTCCCCATCGAACAAGCCCTCTGCGTCGGCACCGCCACCAGCGGCTCCTACGTCCGCAACGCCGCCAGCCCCACCCTCGCCGACCTCGCCGCCTTCTGCCAAAACCTCCCCGACCCCCAATGACCCCCGCCCGAAAGCTCAGGCATCGCCATGCCTCAGCTTTCCTTTCCGCGGGCTACTTCCACTGCTCCATCGCCCGCACCAGCAGGCGCACGCCGAACGCCGTCGGGCCCTTCGGGAACAGTCCGGTCCAGTCGCGATCCGCGCCGATGTCCGCCACGCCCGCGATGTCCAGATGGGCCCAAGGCACGTTTTCCTCGACGAAATACGACAAAAACACCGCGCCCTGAATCGGGTGCGCTTCGCGGATGCCGCTGTTGACGATGTCCGCCTGCGAGGAGCGCATCAGCCGGCGGTGCTCTTTCCAGAGCGGCAGACGCCAGAGCCGCTCGCCGACATCCGCGCCCGCGTCGAAAAGCTGTTTGCGCAGCTTCTCGTCATTGCAGAACGCGCCGGCGCAGTATTCGCCCAGCGCGACGACGACGCCGCCGGTCAGCGTTGAAAGCTCGACCATCGCGGCGGGCTTGTAATGTTTGCATCCATACGCCAACGCATCGGCGAGCACGAGGCGGCCTTCGGCGTCGGTGTTGGTGATCTCGACGGTGACGCCGTTGTACATCGTCAGTATGTCATCGACGCGATAGCTCGCCGCGTCGATCATGTTCTCCGCCGTGGCGATCAGGCCCACGACATGCACCGGCAGCTTGAGCGTCGCGGCCGCATGCATTGCGCCCAGCACCGCCATTCCGCCGCACTTGTCGTACTTCATGCGCACCATGCTTGTCGGCGGTTTGATCGAATACCCGCCGGTGTCGAACGTGATCGCCTTGCCCACGAGCACGAGCGGCTTCTTGTTCTTCGCGCCGCGCGGCTTGTGCTCCAGGCAGATCAGCGCCGGCGGCGTCGAACCCCCGGAACCGACCGCCGTGAGCCCGCCCATGCCCATCGCCTTCGCCTTCTTCGCGTCGATGACCGAGCACGAAAGTCCCGTCTTTTGAGCCATTTTCCTGCAGTATTTGACGAGGTACCCGGGGTTGCACACATTCGGCGGCGTCGCCGCCAGCCGGCGCGACGCATTGGCCGACTCGGCGATCGTCACGCCGCGCTTCGCCGGCTTGTAAAGCGATTTCTCCACCGCGACCGTCAACGACTTGAGCCCGTCCTTCTTCGGCGAAGTGCTGCCCTTGCGCTCGTCGAAGGCGAGGTTGCCCAATTCGAGCGCTTCACCGAGCGCTCGGCCGACCAACTCGGCGTCCGGTTTGTCGAGCGCGGGCGTGACATGAATGTCGATCGACTTCACCCTCGCGCGCGCCGCGGCGGCGGTGAGCGAAGCGGCGGCGCTGCGCAGGGCGACGAGGTCACCATTGCCTTTTTCGCCGAGCCCCAGAATGTAGACCCGGCCGGGGCCCTTGGTGGTGTACACGCATGCGACGCTCCCCGCGCCCGCGGTGAACTCCGCGCGCCCGATCGCCGACGAAAGCGCCCCGCCGCAGGATTTGTCCAGCTTGTCGTACGCGGCGGGCAGTTTCTTCGTCTTGTCGAAGAGCGCGACGGCGAGGGCGTCGGGTTTGGCGATTTTGTCGGTGATTTTGATGGATTTGTACATCGGTGGAGGACTCCTGCGAAGCCGCGAGCGGCTTATTTGAAATGGCGGCCCCAGAGGACGGCGAGACGTTCGATTTCATCAGTGGGGATGTGTTTCTTGTTGGACCAGATGGCCAGCTTCAGCGCTTCGTGCGCCGGGCTGGGGTTTTCCTGAAGCACGGTGATGTCTTCGAGGGCGCTGCGGATGAGTTCGATGGCGTTGGCGGTGGCGGCTTCGAGGTTGCCGATGATTTCCTCAAGGAGCTGCTGCGGCGTGGCGGTGATGTCATGGGGCCGCCAGCAGTCGTAGTCGGTCGGCAGGGCGATGAGCGCGTAGGCGATCTCCGCTTCGCGCGCGAGTTTCGCTTCGGGCATGACGGTCATGCCGATCAGATCGCCGCCCCAGCTTCGATGCATATTCGACTCCGCGATCGTCGAGAAGGCCGGGCCTTCCATGCAGACGTAGGTTCCCTTTTCATGGACGGTGATGAAGTCGAGGGGGGTGGCGCGCTTGTCGGTGACGGCATGCCGCCGCGTCTGAATCAGCCAGCGGCGCACGATCGGGCAGAACGGCTGGGCGAACTCCACATGCACGGCCGCCTTTTCGTAAAACGTATTGGCGCGCTTCGTGGTCTTGTCGATGACCTGATCGGCGATGACCAGATCGCGGGGCTTGATCTCTTCGCGCAGCGAGCCGACCGCGCCGCTGGCGACGATATGCGTGACGCCCAGCGACTTGAGCGCGAAGATGTTGGCGCGGTAGGGGACCTGCGAGGGGTTGAGCACGTGGCCCTCGCCGTGGCGCTGACAGAGGACGACGTCGATGTTGTTCCACTTCGTTGTCACCAGCGGGGCGCTGGGTTTGCCGAAGGGGGTGTCGATGTCGTGGCGCTCGCCTTCGCGCGCGCCCAGCGCTTCGCCGAGTCCGCTGCCGCCGATGAGGCCGATCTTCACATCTGACATGAAAAGCTCCAGAGGAAGGTGTCAGCGATCAGCGGTCAGGCGTCAGCGAAAACATCCCTGCTGACCCCTGAAAGCTGACGACTGACCGCTGATTCGCCATCGATCCTACCGGTTCATGTGCAAGCTGCAAAGCGCGATGATCTGCTCGACCGACAGTTGTTCGGGTCGGAGCGAGAGATCGAGTCCGGGGGGCATCGGCTGATCGCGCCCGAGGATGGCGCCGATCTGTTTGCGGCGTTTGGAAAAGAGCGTCTGCAAAAAGGCGGACAGCGCATGCGGATCGTCGCAGAGCGGCGCTGCGCGGCGGCGGAGTCGCACGACGGCCGAGTCGACTTTGGGCTTGGGCCAGAAGCAGTGCGGCGAGAGATTCGTGACGACGTCCAGTTCGCACATGGCTTGCAGGATCACGCTGATGGGGCCATAGGTTTTCGACCCCGGCGCGGCGACGAGTCGGTCGGCGACTTCGCGCTGGATCATGACGATGCCCAGCGTCATGCCGGGCCAGTCGGCGGCGAGAATCGCCAGCAGCGGCGAGGCGATGTTGTAAGGCAGATTCGCCACGAGCTTGAACGGCTTGCCCCGCCCGCCGAGGGCGGCGTCGATGGCGGTGTTGAGGGCGTGCTTGCCATCGAGGGCGTCGCCTTCGATGAGCGTGAATCGATCGGAGTCGGGGCCGAGGCGGTCGCGCAGGAGCATGACCATGTCGCGATCGAGTTCGACGGCGACGACGCGCGCGCCGGCTTCGAGCATCGCTTCGGTGAGCACGCCGGTGCCCGGGCCGACTTCGAGGATGACATCGTCGGCGGACAGGTCGGCGGCGACGAGAATGGCGGCGAGTTTGTTGGCGTCGTGGAGGAAGTTCTGGCCGAAGCGGTGGCGGGGGGTCAGGCCGCGTTCGGCGAGGAGGGATTTGATCTGCGTGAGGGTTTGGGGCATCGAAGAAGAGAGGCGTGCTAAGCCGCGAGCGGCTGAGGATCAGTGGCGGCGGTCGCCCCAGATTTCGTGGAGCAGCTTGGCCATGTCGGGGTCGGCTTCCTTCAGTTCGCCGTAGACGAAGGGGTAGTAGTCATTGACCCACAGATACGCTTCGGACATCTCAGCGAAGTATTCCTGCGGCGTGGTGAGCCCGTAGTGCTTTTCTTCACGTCCGCTGTCGCGGATGACCTTGTCGAATTTGCCCGAGGCCTTGGCTTGTTCGTAGAGCTTGATGATGCGCGGGTCGTTGAAGCCGAGCACTTTGTCGTGATACGAATGGGTCAGTTCATGAAGGATCATCATCACCGGGCTGCCGGCCCATTCCATGAGATTCTTCGCCGAGGCGACTTCGATCGTCCCGGCCTTCTCAGGAATGTACCCATGATCGACGAGCCACTTGGCGTTGTCCTTGGGATGATACTGTCCGCGCCAAGGGTAATCGTACTCGACCCAGATTTCAGTCTTGCGCATCTGGGCGAGCGGGGCCGGCTGCATCACGAGTGTGATGCGGCGAAGTTGCGCTGCGATTTCGTCGAGGACGCGCTTTTTGTCATCAGCGTGATCCACGTACCGATGCGACACGCGCAGGGTCCATCCCTCGACCTGCATCACTTCGTAGCTGCCGATGGGATCATTGTGCGGCGGGCCGTCGGCGGTGCGATCATCCTTGGCGGCGAACACAAACGATGCGATCAGGAGCATACATACGAGAGCGCCGGTGATGCGTTGTGTCATGCGCGACCTCGGGGCTGCTTAGCCGCAAGCGGCGGGATGGCGGGACAGTCGATCATATTCCCACGATGTTGAACCCGCAGTCGACGTAGAGGATTTCGCCGGTCGTTCCGCTGGACATGTCGCTGAGCAGATAGACGGCGGCGTTGCCGACTTCCTCGCCGGTGTTGGCGCGTTTGAGCGATGCTTTCTTTTCCTGATGAGCGATCATTTCATCCATGCCGCCGACGCCGGCGCCGGCGAGGGTCTTGAACGGGCCGGCGGAGATGGAGTTGACGCGGATGTTGCGGTTCTGGTCGCCCAGTTCGTAGGCGAGGTAGCGCGTGGTGTGTTCGAGGCAGGCCTTGGCGACGCCCATGACGTTGTAGCCGGGCACGACCTTTTCGCCGCCGAAGTAGGAGAGCGAGACGAGGGACCCGCCGCTCGGCATGAGCGGCATGGCGCGCTGAGCCATGGCGACGAGCGTATAGGCGGAGACGTCCATGGCCTGCGTAAACGCCGCCCGGGGGGTCTTATGGAACATGTCAGGGCGGAGGTATTCGCGGTCGGCGAAGGCGATCGAGTGAACCACGAAGTCGATGTTGCCCCAATCCTGTCCAAGCTTGGTGAACACCCGGTCCAGGTCGGCATCCGAACCGGCGTCGCAGGATTCGAGCCAGGGCTCGGTGACGCCGAGGGCTTCGATGGCCTTGCCGACGCGCCTTTCCATCTTGCCCAGCGGCAGATACGTAAAGGCGAGCTGGGCGCCTTCACGGATCAGGGCCTGGGCGATGAACCAGGCGTAGCTCCGCTCGTTGGCGATCCCGAAAACGATGCCCTTCTTACCGTCCATCAGACCCATGAAACGCTCCTTGGAGTGGGTGAACGAAAAGGGTACACCACCGGCCTACCCATGTCCAAACCCCCCATCGGATACCCCGGCGGCGGCGGGTGGCGATGATGTAGCGCATGTTTCTCGCTTTACTTGACTGCCCGGATATAATAGAGGCAAGTCCGAGCGAGCGTTCGCCCGGCAAACCTGTTCCCGTGACCCAGGCCCAACGTCCTTCCCGATGTTCTCCGGATTGACCTGCAAGCTGCCGTCACCTGTTTCGGAGATTCATCGTGAAGCTCTACGTTGGTAACATGTCTTTCAAGACGACCCAGGAATCCCTTGAGCAACTCTTCGCCGAGTACGGCGAAGTGCAGGAAGTGGCGATTGTGACGGACCGTGAAACCGGTCGTCCGCGCGGCTTCGGCTTCGTCACCATGGACGACGCCGGCGCCTCGGCCGCCATCGAAGCCCTCAACGGCAAGGAATTCGAAGGTCGCACCCTGACCGTCAATGAAGCCCGTCCGCGCGAGCCCCGCGCTGGCGGTGGTGGCGGCGGCGGCTCCCGCGGCGGTCACCGCGGCGGCGGTGGTGGTGGTCGCGACCGCTGGTAATCCCAGCGTCGTCCATCGACACAAGACAAAGCCCCGTGTCCAACCGGACGCGGGGTTTTTTCATGCGCTGTTCGCACATTGCAAATGCCGCCCACACAATCGCGCGAAAGCTCAGGCATGGCCATGCCTGTGCTTTCATCGGCGCACGCCGCGCAACCTTGACATGCACCCCATGACCCGATAATTATGTTTCATGGAACACAAGATCATTCTCGACGGCATTACTTTCGACGACGTGCTGCTCCTTCCGGCCCGAAGCGACTTCGTCCCGATCGACGCGGACACCACGACCCGTCTGACCCGCCGCATCCAACTGAACATCCCGCTGCTCTCGGCCCCGATGGACACCGTCACCGAAGCCGCCCTCGCCATCGCGCTGGCGCAGGAAGGCGGCCTGGGCGTCATCCATAAAAACCTCACCATCGAGCAGCAGGTCCGCGAAGTCGTCAAGGTCAAGCGCTCCGCCAACGGCATCATCACCGAGCCGCAGACCCTGCCCCCGACCGCGCCCGTCGCCGATGCGCGGCGGCTGATGCGCGAGCAGAACATCTCCGGCGTGCCCATCACCGAAGACGGCCAGCCCCACGGCAAAGTCGTCGGCATCCTCACGCGGCGCGACCTCAAATTCCTCGAACACGACGACCGCCCGATTCGCGAAGTCATGACGCGCGACAATCTCGTGACCGGCTCGCCCGACACGACGCTCGAACGCGCTGAATACGTCCTCAACGCCAACAAGGTCGAAAAGCTGCTGCTCGTCGATGAAGGCATGCACCTGCGGGGGCTCATCACGATGCGCGACGTGGACATGCTCCATCAGTTCCCGCGGGCGTGCCGCGACGGGCGCGGGCGCCTGCGGGTCGGGGCGGCGGTGGGCGTGCATCAACTCGATCGCGTCGCGGCGCTGATCGGCGCGGAAGTCGATGTGCTCATTGTCGACACCGCGCATGGTCACTCCGCCAACGTGATCGAAACGGTGCAGGCGATCAAAAAGCAGTTCGACATCGACGTCATCGCCGGCAACGTGGCGACGACCGAAGGCGCGCGCGATCTGATCGAAGCGGGGGCGGATGCGGTGAAAGTCGGCATCGGACCCGGGTCGATCTGCACGACGCGCGTCGTGTCGGGCGTGGGCGTGCCGCAGATCACGGCGATCGTCAACGCCTGCAAGGCCGCCGACGGCTCGAACATTCCCGTCATCGCCGACGGCGGCATCCGCCACTCGGGCGATATCACCAAGGCGCTGGCGGCGGGGGCGTCATGCGTGATGCTCGGCTCGCTGTTCGCGGGGCTCGACGAATCGCCGGGCGAGATGGTGATTCACAAGGGCCGGCGGTACAAGTCGTATCGCGGGATGGGTTCCGAAGGCGCGATGATGAGCGGGTCGGCGGACCGGTACGGGCAGAAGGGCGTGACGGAGCGCAAGAAGTTCGTGCCCGAAGGCGTGGAGGGCCGCGTGCCGTATCGCGGGCCGCTCGGTGATTTTGTGTATCAGATCGTCGGCGGGCTTCGGGCGGGGATGGGCTACTGCGGGACGCCGACGATCGCGGAGCTTCGGGCCAACGGGCGATTCTGCCGCATCAGCGGCGCGTCGCTGGCCGAGAGCCATCCGCATGACATCACGATCACCAAGGAAAGCCCCAACTACACAATCGAGTATAATATCGAGGAGTAATCCGCACGCCGGATCAATTCAGTGGGAGCGTGTGCTCCCATGAGGGTGGCCGATTTCAACAGATGTGGCTGGTCGCGTCGGCGTGCGACGCGGCGGCTGCGAGACTCCAGAAGGAGTATGACCATGAACCTGTCCAAGATGCTTTGCATGGGCCTGCTGGCCGGCGCGATGAGCTTCGGCGTCGCCGGCTGCAACAAGGAAGAGCCCAAGCCGATGACCCCGCCGTCGGTCACGCCGCCGGACACGAAGCCGGCCGAAGGCGCCGCCAGCGATGCGCTGGACAAGGCCAAGGAAGCCGGTGCCGACGCCGCCAAGACCGGCGCCGCCGCCGCGGATGACGCCAAGAAGGAACTCGACAAGGCCGCCGAGAACCTCAGCAAGTAATCCGCGCCGCATTTGCAATTCGAGGCGGGGGGACTTCAGTCCCCCCGCTTTTTATTGACCGATGCGATACAGATGTTCTTCGGTGCGGATGAACAGACTGCCGTCGCTGACCGCATATGACGCGAGACTGCGCTCGCCCAGATCGTTACGCGCGAGCACCTCGAACTGCTTGCCCGCCTTGAGCACGACGCCCAGTCCCTCCTCGCTCTGCACGTAAATTCGTTCGCCGGCGTCGATGGGCGAAGCCGAGTAATTGCCGTCGATGCGGTTCTGCCAGATTTCTTCGCCGTTCAGGGCGTTGACGCACGTGGCGATCCCGCGATCGGCGATCATGTAAAGCTCCTCGCCGCGCAAGAGCAGCGACGGCGTATTCGGCCCGCCGCGCTGCACGGTCCACGCCACATGCGTATCCGTCACATCCCCGTGCCCGTCCACGCGGATCGCCATCACGATCGGCCGATCGAAGCCGGAACTCACGTAAATCATCCCGTTCCCGAACACCGGCCGGGGCACCACCGAATACCCCTGCCCGTAACGCACGCGCCAGATCTCCTTCCCGTTCGCCGGGTCATACGCGAACACCGCGCCGCTGCCGGGCAGGATCACCTGCGTCTGTCCCTTGACCTCGATCACCAGCGGCGTGCAGAACGAAAACTTCTTCCGTGCCTCCGTCTCGCTGCGCGGCACGCGCCAAAGCACATGACCATCCTTCGCCGACAGTGCCGCCACGAACGGATCGTTCGCCCCGTCGGCACTGAAAATCAGCGCCTCGCCGACAAGCACCGGCGACCCCCCGTTGCCGTGCACCGGCGTGTAGTGCAGCACGTTATTGCGCCAGATCACGCGCCCGTCCAGCGCGAGGCAGGCCGTCCCCATGTGCCCGAAGTGAACGAACAGCTTGTCGCCGACGAGCAGGGGGGTTGGGCTGGCGTGCGAGTTCTTGTTGTGAATGTTGGCTGCGCCTTTGTGCTCTTCGAACACAGCCGTGTCCCAGAGCGTCTTGCCGTCACGGGCGTCGAGGCAGAGCGTGCGCAGGGCGTAACCCGTGTCATCCTGCACCGCCGTCGTCAGATACACCTTGCCGTCCACGACGATCGGGGAGGACCACCCGCGTCCCGGAATCGTCTGCTTCCACGTCACGTTCTCCGTCGCGCTCCAGTGCAGCGGCAGTTCCGCGTCGCTGGTGACATGCCCCTGCCCCGTGGGCCCGCGGAACTGCGGCCAGTCGTCGCCCGCGTGAACCGACCCCGCCAGCGACAGTATGACCATTGCGATGATGTGTTTCATCGCCCAAACGTACCACATCAACCGCATTTCCGACACTATTTATCGGCGGGGGTTCGTTCGCATGGCTCTGAATATCCGCCGAAAAGCCGTCCCTTCCCGCGCCCGATTGGGGAATATTTCATATAATGGTCGTATCCCCAGTTGGGGAATTTCGCCCATCCGAGGACTAGTACATGGCCGCCGAACCCGCCTCACTGGACCGCAAGACGCTCATGGCGCTCGTCGATGCGAGCCGGGCGATCATCAGCGAATTCGACCTGGACGAGGTGTTCAAGCGACTCGCCGAGCATGCCGCGTCGGTGCTCGCCGCCGAGGGCGCCAGCGTGCTGATCTTCGACGCCGAGCGCGCTCAGCTCGTGTTTCAGGCGGCGATCGGTCCGGGCGCCGATCAACTCATCGGCGAGCGATTCGACGCCGACCTGGGCATCGCCGGTCAGTGCGTCAAGGCCGGCCGCGCCATGTGCGTCGACGACGTGCGCCAGAACCGGCACTTCTTCGCCGGCATCGACGCCAAGACCCAGATGCGCACCCGCAGCATCCTTGCCGCACCCTTGATTCATCAGGATCAGGTGCTCGGCGTCGTCGAAGTGCTCAATCCCATCGACCGCCCCAAATTCACTCAGCGCGATCTGGAGCTTCTGGAAGTCTTCGCCAACCTCGTCAGCGCCGCCGCCGCCAACGCGCAGGCCTATGCGAAAGTGTCCAAGCAGAACAAAGGTCATGTCGAATCGCGCCGGGCCGAGCAGACCATCGGGCGCTCCGCCGCGGTCCGACAAGTCATCGAGATGTGCCGCAAGGTCGCCCTGTCTTCCGCGACCGTGCTCCTCTATGGCGAAACCGGGACGGGCAAGGAACTGGCGGCCCGATCGGTGCATGAATTCTCCGCCCGGCGCGACAAGCCGTTCATCGCCATCAACTGCGCCGCATTGCCCGAATCCCTGCTGGAAAGCGAGCTTTTTGGTCACGAGAAGGGCGCGTTCACCGGCGCGGCCGGGCAGAAGCTCGGACGCTTCGAGCTGGCCGATGGAGGCACGCTTTTCCTTGACGAAATCGGCGAGCTGAGCCCGGCGATTCAGGTCAAGCTCCTGCGTGTTTTGCAGGAACGCGAGTTCGTCCGCGTCGGCGGAACGCAGACGATCACCTGCGATGTCCGCATCATCGCGGCGACGAACCGGGACCTGCGGCAGGAGATGCAGGCCGACCGATTCCGCGAAGACCTCTACTATCGGCTCAATGTGTTCCCGATTACGCTCCCGCCGCTGCGCGACCGGATCGAGGACCTGCCGCTGCTCGTCGAGCATTTCGTCCGGCAGATCGCGCCGAGTCTGGGCGTGCAGGCGATGAGCGTCGATGACGATGCGATGATGGCGCTGATGCAGTATCCCTGGCCGGGCAACATCCGCGAATTGCGCAACGTCATCGAGCGCTGCACGCTGCTGGCCAGCGGGCAGGGCGCGATCACGCTCTCAGTGATTCCGCGCGAGATCGTCGAAGGCGCGGCCACGGACGCGGGCGAATCCGCTTCGAGCGACGGGCGTCCTTCCCCCGCCGGGTCCAAGCTCGCCGACCACGAACGCGCCTTGATCGCCAAAGCGCTTTACGAAGCGGATTGGAATCAGTCGGCGGCGGCACGCAAGCTGGGCATCAGCCGCGATCATCTGCGCTATCGCATCAAAAAGTACAACCTCAGCCCGTCCAACGGTGGGTGATTTGCCCCATCGGGTCTGAACATGGGGTGGGGAATTTTCCCCATGTCTTGTTCTATCGCAACTCCACCGACCGCATTATCAGACAAAAAACGAAGATGAACTGCCCCCGCGGCGGGGTATCGGACCTCTGGCACGGTGCTTGCGTTATGTATCGATGTGGAAGCGGGCGGTGTGGGAAGAAAGAGCCGCACACCGTGCGGAAGAGGCAGGGCATACGGGGTCCCGCCCGTCCTGAAAGGGGCGGAGGGGATCGCGGGCCCTGTGTGCGCTCCCTGGGCTTTGCCTGTACCGGAAGGTCGTCAACGCCATCATTTGATTCCGATCAACAGGGAGCGGACCCGTGGCCAAAACCACGGGTTTTTTCATGCGCGAAAAGCGAGCACCGGCTCATTGTCGCGGTTGGGGTCTTCGAATACGGCGGGAGTAAGTCATCGTGTGCCTCTATCTATTGAACGTCCGAGGCGCGGTTTGGATCGTAGGGGATGACCCTTCGCCGGTGCATTTATCGGCGGGGCGGTGAAATGCGTCGTTTGAGCTATCATGTGACTGAGATGAACTGCCGATGCACTCTGAACGTACCACGCGCGGGACAGGACGCATATCGGTCTTTTACGCCGTGACAGATACGGAGACGATTACCATGCAGCGAGCGACCCGTCGAATTTCATGGATGGCGCCGGCGATTGTGCTGGCACTGAGCATTGGCACCGGGGCGCGGGCGGCGGACGAGCCGGCGGCGGGGCAGATCGACGCCAAGGCGGCGCAGGTCGGGCACGCCATGGCCGACTACTACAAAGGGCTCAAGAGTCTGACGCTGACCGGTGCCGTCGAGATGGGCCGCCAGTTTCAGGGCCAAAGCCAGAACATCACCAACGAATTCGAATTCGCCCTCCAGCGCCCCAACCGTTTCGCCATGCGCCCCACGGGCATCAGCAGCGGGCGATGGGGCCAGATCATCAGCGACGGCGACAACCTGAGCATCTACATCGCGCGCTACAACAAGTACACCACCGAAAAAAGCCCCGCTGACCTCGACAGCGTCGTGAACAATCGGCTTGTCGGCATGCTCTCCAACCAGGTGGGCAAGATCGCCGGCTCGCTCATGTGCGAAGACCCCTACGATCGGATGTTCAAAAACGTCGTCAAGGCCAAGTACGTCGGCACCGAGCAGATGCAGGGCGTCGAGTGCCATCACATCCGTGCGGAAGAAGCGCAGGTAGCGTGGGACGCGTGGATCGCCACCGGTGACAAGCCCCAGCTTGTGCAGGTCAAGCCGGACATGTCGGAGATGGAGGACAAGGCCCGGCGTGCGGGGCAGGATGTCAAGATCACGCTGACGATCTTCTTCAAGGACATGAAGGAGAATCCCGCGCTGGCCGACGACACATTCGCCTTCAAGGCGCCGCTCGGGGCGGAGAAGGTGGACAGCTTCTATCAGAGCGCCGAGCCCAAGCACCCCTTGGTGGGCAAGGCCGCCTCGCCGTTCACGCTCGATCAGCTCACCGGCGCGCCGATCAATCTGGCGGACCACAAGGGCAAGGACATCGTGATACTCGATTTCTGGGCGACGTGGTGCGGGCCTTGCGTGCGCGCCATGCCGCTCGTCGACGAAGTCGCCAAAGCGTACAAGGATCGTCACGTCGTCCTCTACGCCGTCAATCAGCAGGAAGGCAAGGACAAGATCGAAGCGTTCCTCAAGAAGCAGAACCTCGATGTGACCGTGCTGCTGGACACCAAGGGCGAAGTCGGTCAGCTTTTCAAAGTCAGCGGGATTCCCCAGACCGTCGTCATCGACAAGGACGGCATCGTCCGCGCGGTGCATATCGGCTTCAGCCCCGAACTCAAGGAAACGCTCGAGCAGGACATCGACGCCATCCTCTCCGGCAAATAATTCATCGCCTCCATGAACGATGCCCCCCATCCGGGGAGGCATCCAAACCGCCGCCCCGCCGCGGCGGTTTTTTTGTGCGCCAAGCGATTCATCCCTCGCCCTCGCCGAAATTTATGCATTTTTTGTGGTCCGCATGCTAAGATCGCCGGGCAAGGCGGTAATCAGTAGTACGGAAAAGAGGCCTTGTGCGTCAACCGGAGGCGGTTTGTGAGTGTGGATGGCGCAAAATGTCTGATGCAGAGCGTTTAGAAGGACAATCCAACCCCGGTCAGCCGATTGATGCCCGCCGCGCGGAGCTTTTTGTGGAGCGGATCGCCGCTTCGCAGAAGGTGCTCGTGGGGTACATCCGCACGCTGGTCATGGACGTCGACGACGCCGACGACATTCTTCAGGAGACGAATGTCGTGCTCTGGCGTCGGGCGGGCGAATATGACCCGTCGATGAAGTTCACGACGTGGGCGTGCGGCGTGGCCAAGCGTCAGGTGCTCGCATGGGCGCGCGACCGGGGGCGCGATCGGCACCTGTTCCTCGATGCAGCCCTGCTCGATGACCTGGCTGAGCGGGCGACGGCGCAGGCGGACCTGGGCGAAGCCCGCGCCGCGGCGCTGCGCCTGTGCCTGGCCAAGCTCACCGATCACCAGCGCCAACTCATCCGCCAGCGATACCACCCGCAGGGCTCGGTGCAGCGCATGGCCGAACTGAGCGGGCGTTCGACCAACGCGCTGTCCGTCGCGCTCAACCGCATCCGCCGCAAACTTCAGGAATGCATCACGCACACCATGGGGAGCGCCGGCGGATGAGCCATGCCGCGTCGCCACATCCCGATCGCTTCGAGTCGCTGCTGGCGGCCCTGATCGACCGCACACTCGATGCCGCCGGTCGGACGAACCTGACGGCGATGCTGCGCGACGATCCGGCGAAGCGCGATGCGTACGTCGCGCTGATGCAGCTTGATGCGCTGCTCGAATGGGAGCATGCCGACGGACACGCTGCGTCATCCGCGCGCTCGCGGACAATCATGTCGCAACGTCAATGGCGCCCGCTGCGCGGTCTCGCCGCGGCGGCGGGGGTGCTGCTGGCGGTCGGCGTGTTCGTCTACATGCAGCGCCCCGTACCGATCGCCCGGCTGACGCGCGCGACCGCGTCGATCACGCAGCGCGACGCCGCTCTGGCCGTCGGCGATGACCTTTACGCCGGGTATGTGCATCTGCCGGAGGGACAGGCGGAAATCGCCTTCGCCAGCGGGGCGATCGTGACGCTGATCGGACCGTGCGATCTGGACCTGCGCGATCCGCGGGCGGCGCGTCTTTCGCAAGGGCATCTGTCCGTGCACGTGCCGCATCAGGCGGCGGGTTTCGCCATCGAAACGCCCGCCGCCCGCTGCGTCGATCTGGGCACGCGGTTCAACGTCGATGTGACTCCGACGGGCGCGACGCAAGTGCGCGTCTGGGAGGGCCGGGTCCGCGTGCATCCGCATGATGTGTCGGGGACGGTGATGGAATTGACCGCGATGGATGCGGTGCTCGTGCGCGAGGGTCAGGTGCGGCAGTGGAGTCTGGCCGATCCGAGCGCGGAGGAGCCGCAGGAACTGTTGCGCGATCCGGGCTTCGAAGGTCCGGGCGACGCCAGGGGCTGGGCCGGCTTCAACGATCACGTTCGCCGCACCACTGATCACGTCCGCACCGGCAAGTCCGCGCTTCTGTTCACCAGCGGCGGGGGCGTGGTGACGGCATGGCAGAGCGTCGACGTGCATTCGCTCGCCGGCTCGATGGCGATCTTCGAGGCCTACGCCCGGCATGACGCCGACGACCCGCTCGCCGCCGACTCCGCGCAGTCGCTTTCCGTCCGCATCCGCTTCTTCGCCGAGTCACGGGCGCACGCCGTCGGCCGCAACGTCGAGTTCACGCTGCTTTCGCCCAAGGACGCCGCCGACGACTATCGCTGGACGCGCGACGTCTTCGACATTCCGCCCGGCGCTCAGGAAATGCTCATCTCGCTCATCTATCGCGACGGCGGCAAATCCACCGGCCGCGCGTATCTCGACGACCTGTCGATCAAACCTGCACAGTCCACCGAATCCCTGCAAAGGAGCAATGGATCATGAAAAGAGCCGCTTTCATCCTCGTTCTCGTCGCCGCATCGCTGGTGAATCGACAAGCCGACGCGGACATCGTCACCATCAACACCGACTCGACCGGCGGGTGGGTCCGTGCCGCGGCCAACTTCGGCAACACCAATCACATCGTCGGATTCTCCACCGGCTCCGTCAATTACAACGGCATCATGTTCTTCCAGCTCCCGACGCTCGCGCCCACTGAGTTTGTGAACAAGGGTGTCCTGAGTTTCCCCGTCAGCAACACCGGCACGCTCTCGGGCGCCAACGCCGACATCTGGTCCCTCGGACTTCAGACCACGCCGACGCGCTCCAACACCCAGTTCATCGAATCCAACACCGACGGCGTCTCCGGGCACGCCAAGCTCGTCGACAACTTCATCGCCTCCGGCGTCTTCGTCACCGGCACGCCTACGACCACGACCGCACAAAGCATCAGCATCGGCTCCTACATCAAGAACCTCTACGACACGCTCGGCTACGCCAACGTCGCCGGCAAATATCTCGTCATCCGTGTCAACACCGACGCCTCCGGCGATCACGGCGGCTTCCGTTTCAACGCCCCCAGCGCCGGCAATCCCGTCAAGCTGACGCTGACCATCGTGCCCGCGCCCGCCGCGCTGCCCGCCGGCGTGGCGCTGTTGGCGCTGGTGACGCTCCGACGCAAATGACATGCACCCGTGTCCATCGCGCGCATCATTTAGCGGCGGGGCTTGCCCCGCGCGGTCGGCGCATTGAGCCGCGCGGGGCAAGCCCCGCCGCTAAATGCGCCAACCGCCGCGCGTTCACCCTGATCGAACTCCTCGTTGTCGTCGCGATCATCGCGTTGTTGATCGCGATTCTGCTTCCGTCGCTGGCCCGCGCTCGTGCCGTGGCGCGCATCATCACGTGCGCCGCCAACGAAAAGACCCTCCATCTGGCCATGACCTTCTACTGCGGCGACAACAAAAACTACTACACCTACGCGTATCAGGCGTTTCCGACGGAGAACGCGCCGTGGTCGCCGGTCGGCGGCAGTCTCATTTCGTATGACGATCTGCTGGGCGGATACGGTTATGACGGGCGACGCCTCGGGCGCGCCGGCATGCTCGAACGCTGGCTGCGCGACGGGCTGCCCAAGGAACCCTACGTTCAGAAGTACAACGCCATCTACCGCTGCCCCGAGTACAAGGGCGCCGACGCCTTCCGCCGATGCTACGGGATCAACGGCGGACAATGGGGCACGACCAATCCGCCCGTCGGCATTGCGTCGGCGCAGCACTCCGTGCGCCTCACCGATGTCCCGCTGCCGCATGCCACGATCGAGATCGGCGAGTCCGATGTCGACAAGCTCGGCTCGAACCTGCGCGGAGCCGTAGTGACGAGTCCGTACAACCAGGTCGGTATGGGCGTCGTCGGATGGGGCCCCAGCGCGCCGTGGCATGACGACTTCAAAAAATGGAATTACCTCTTCTGCGACGGTCACGTCGATCTGATGCTCCCGGCCGACACGGTCGGCTCCGGTTGGGTCGGCGGCCCGCCGCGCGATGACGATGGCGCCAAGGGGATGTGGACCCGCGACGCCGACGACTGATCTTCCCGCCTTTTTGCGAGCTTTTCCATGCAAAACGTGATGCGCAAGAACGTCCTGCTATGCCTTTTCATTCTGATCGCGCTCGTGGTGTTTTCGATGCGGGCGCACGGCCAAGTGACGCTCTCGCCGGTGTTCGCCTCGAACATGGTGCTTCAGCAGGGCAAGCCGATTCATCTTTGGGGCCGCGCCGCGGCGGACGAAGCGATCGACCTGACGCTGGGCGATGCGCATGCGACCGCGCGCGCCGATCGCGACGGGCGCTGGGCCGCCGAACTGCCTGCGATGAACGCCTCGAAGAAGCCCATGACGCTGACAGTCGCGGCGTCCAATCGCATCACGCTCTCGAATGTCCTCGTCGGTGAAGTGTGGGTCATGGCCGGTGGGGCGGACATGAAGCGCGATCTGCGCTTTGAAAATGACAGCGACAAGCTGGCGGCGCTCGTCGGTGAATCACCGATTCGAATCTATGATGCTTCGCCCGCCGTTGCTGACGAACCGAAGGATCAACTGGCGGGGGAATGGAAAGCGGTCAACGCCGGCGCGGCCCGGTTGCTCAGCGCTGAAGCGATGCTCTTCGCACAACGGCTTGGCGCAGCGCTCGACGCGCCCGTCGGCGTCATCGTCCTCGCCGCGCCGTTCCCCGGCTCGCCGATCGAAGCATGGATCAGTCACCCGGCGCTCGAAGCTGCGCCCGCCGCCAAGCCGATTCTCCAGTTCTATGCCGACGGCGGATGGAACAAGAAGGCGGACGAAGCTTATCAGCAGAAGCTTGATGAATGGATGAAGATCCGTCAGTCGCTCCCGCTCGATCCGCCGCCCAAGCCCGAGCCGGGCAAGCGCATCGACGATCGTCACCTGCGGCCCGCCGGCGTGTACAACGCCCTGATCGCGCCGCTGGCCGGGCTCGCCTTCCGCGGCGTCGTCTTCGATCATGGCGACAACGAACAGAGCGTCATGCACGGCGTGCAGGAAAGCCGCCTGCTCCCCGTGCTGATCGCCGATTGGCGCCGCGCCTTCGCCAATGAGGCGATGACCTTCGCCCTCGTCGAACTTCGCCCCGAGCGCTTCGGCAAGTTCGATGACCGCTGCGGGGCGGAGCTGCGCGAAGGCCAGTCAATGGCGGAGCGTGAGCTATCGCATGTGTTCGTCGCCAACACGGTCGACCTGCCCGGCAAAACCCCGGCGATCGCGCTCGCCGATCGACTCGCCCGCATCGCGCTCTTCGATGCATATCAGCGCACCGACACCGACCCCGTCGGCCCGCGCCTCGCGTCCGTGAAGGTCGATGGCGCGACAACGACGCTCTCATTCACGCACACCGGCGGGGGCCTCGTCTTCGATGCCGACAAGCCGCGCGACATCGCGCTGGCGAGTTCGATGTATCGGTGGGTCTGGGCGGATGTGAAGATCGACGGCGACACGCTCATCGTCACCGCGCCCGGCGTCGACAAGCCCGAGGGCGTGCGCTACGCCTATCAGGATCTGCCCGATCGCCGGCCGACGCTGATGGGCAAAAACGGCCTGCCCGCCGCACCTTTCCGCACGGACACGCATCCGACCTACACCGGTTCGATCACCGCGCCCGACACCGTCGACCGTTACTTCACGCGCAAGGCCCTCTACATCGAAAACCCCCGCCTGCCGCGCGTGCTCATCATCGGCGACTCCATCAGCGGCGGGTACCACGAACCGCTGCGCACGCTGCTCAAGGACGAAGCCAATGTGATCGGCGAGGCCGACGGCAAGGGATGGCGCAGCATGGGCCCGCGCTGCTACACGACGACCGGCTCGCTCGCCAACGATCAACTCAAGTATTTCCTCGCCAGCCGCGAGCACTTTGACGTGATCACCTTCAACATGGGCATCCACGAATTCGCCGCCGCGCAGCCCGGCTCCGAAGCCGCCTACGCCAAGCGCCTCGAACAGGTGCTCGCCGTGTTCGATCAGTACGGCACCAAACCCATCTGGGTCGCCAGCACCGGCACGATCAGCGACAACCTCATCCCGCGCTTCCCGCTGTACCTTTCCAACGCCCAGCGCTACAACGCCGCGGCGGCGAAGCTGATGGAATCGCACCATGTCCCGATCGCCGACCTCTACGCCCTGACGCAGCCGCATGTGAAGGAATGGATCAACGAGGATCACATTCACTTCAATGACGAGGCGAAACAGGCGATGGCGCAGCTTCTTGCCGAGAGGATTCGCGAAGCGCTGAAACGCTGATGTGTGTTGATGGATAAAGCCCGGGGACGGCCGTCCCCGGGCTTTATGGTGTAGATCATTTCTTCGCGGCCTGCTCGGCGTTTTTGAGCATGGTCAGGGCGGCCTGGCGGTCGGGGGTGTCGGGGGCGTGGTGAAGGATGGTGACGGGCAGGAGCAGGTCGCCGACGCCGAGGGCGGCGGTGGTCATGCATTCGTACTCGCCGGGTTTGGGGGCTTTGTCGGTGACCATGAAGTAGTAGCCGACCATGTGCGGGCCTTTGAGTTCCATGATTTGGACGTCCTTCTCCTTCGCGCCGGGCAGGAAGTGGGCTTTGAGTTTTTCGACCATGGCCTTGAGGGACGCGGGGGAGTTGAAGTCGGGATTGCCATTGAAGTCGGGGACGATGGAGATGAGGACCTTGAAGTCCTTGCCGGCGGGGTCGGAGAATTCGACGGTCGGGCCGACGGGCAGCCCGGGCGGCGCGGGACGGATGGCTTGTTTCCACGTCTTGGGCGGCGCGAGCTTGAGCGAGCCGTGGTTGGGCACTTCGTATTCCTTGACGCCCTCGTCGGCCGCCAGGGCGATCGCGGCGAAGAAGCAGAACATCACGATGAACCATCGCCGGGCAAGACGTCGCATGGGTGTCCCTTTCGGAAGATGGATGTGCGGGCGGGACCATGATACTCGACGCTTGTGCCCGTTCGTCAAGGGCGCGGGAACCGGCGTCGCCTCGGGGCGTCCTTATCGATATGAGCACGCACCGGCGGGACAAGCTGATCTGGGCGGTTTCGTTCGTGACGGTGATCGGGGCCTATCTGTTTTTCAAGGACGCGGAATACAACGGGCGGGCGACGCTGTATTACGTGTGCAATGCGCTGGGTCTGCGGGAGGCGGCGCTTTACGAAGCGAAGAAGGTGCGGGCGTGTGTGCCTCGCCCGAAAGGGAAGTGCCTGACTTGCAATCTGGAGATTCAGCGTGAGGAAATTTCAGTCTGGGCGCAACGCATCCAGCGGCTTGAAGCGGAGGCGGATGAATCCTCACGCTGATCGGCGCGGCGCATAAAAAAACCGCCGGCCCATGCGGGAGCCGGCGGCGGTGTGTCAACTGGAATGCGAAGCTCAGGCCTCGGCTTCTTCGGTTTCCTCGGCCTGGTGCTTGGCGTCTTCTTCGGCCATGAGGTTCTCGGCGGGCTTGTCGGAGACGACCCATAGCTTGACTTCGGTCTTGAGGTCGCGCTCGATCTGGACGGGGATCATGTAGGAATCGAGGCGCTTGATCTGGTCGCCGATGCGGATGTCGCGGTCGGTGATGGCGAAGCCCTCTTCCTGGAGCGCGACGGCGATGTCGTGCTGCGAGACGGAGCCGTAGAGAATGCCGTCTTCGTTGGCGGCGCGCATGAGGGAGATCTCGAAGCCCTCGAGCTTGGCGAGGAGAGCTTCGCGCTGGGCGCGCTGCTCGCGCATCTGCTTCTCGACCTCGGCGCGGCGGGCTTCGACCTTCTTCATGTTGCCGGGCGTGGGGCTGGTCGCGAGGTTGTGCGGGAGGAGATAGTTGCGGGCGTAGCCGGCCCGGACGTTGACGACGTCGCCGACGATGCCGAGGTTGTCGATGTTTTCGGTGAGCAGGAGCTTGACGTTCTTCTTCGTGGACATGATGTCCTCCAATCGGGTTGGGAGTTAGACGCCGGGGACCACGCTGGCCGGGGCGTCATCATGGGGAGTGCGGAGTGTAGAGTTCGGAGTGCGGAATTTCCAGTTTAGCGACGCCGCTTGCGGCGTGATTGTATTCACGTTTTCAGAACGGGATGTCATCGCCGCCCATGTCGGGTTCGGGCATGGGAGGACCGCCGGAACCGCCGCCGGACCCCCCGCCGGAGCGGGAGTAGGAGCGGCCGCCGCCGGAACTGCCGCCCGAGTCGCCGCTTCCGGGAGCGCCGCCTTCGCGGGAGTCGCAGAACTGGAAGTTTTCGATGACGACGGTGTGTTTGGAGCGGTTGCCGCCGTCCTTGTCCTGCCAGCGGTCGAGCTTGAGGCGGCCTTCGATGAAGATGGGTCGGCCCTTCTTGAAGTACTGGTTGAGCACTTCCGCGGTGCGGCCGAACGCGGTGCAGTCGACGAAGAGGACTTCCTCGCCCATCTCGCCGTCCTGCCGCTTGAACTTGCGGTTGCACGCCAGACCGAACTCGGCGACGGGCGTGTTGGAAGGCAGATATTTGAGCTCGGGGTCGCGCGTCAGGTTGCCCATCAGGAGGATTTTGTTGTAACTGCCAGCCATTGGTCGTTTCCTTTTATCTATTGGCGTCTTGGTAGGGCGGGCACGATTGTAAACGATCACCGCTCAAGCCGACGTCGGCTTACTCGGCTTCTTCTTCCGACTCGGTGTCGGTATCGACGTCCGAATCGCTGGCATCGCTGTCGTCGTCATCGCTGGCGGCGGCGGGCTGCGGGTTGGACGCTTCGAGGGCGATGGCGTCGCGCGTGACGTTCTGCGCGTCGGTGAAGATCTGCATCTCGGTTTCGCCCAGATGTTCGCCGCGGATGATCAGGCAGCGCAGGACGGTTTCGGACAGATTCACGTCGCGCTCGATGTGCGCGACCTGCGACGGGTCGGCGTTGAAGTGAGCGAGGATGAACAGGCCGCGCTTCTGCCCCTCGATCTTGTAGGCCAGTTTGCGATCGTCCCACTTGCTCATCGAAACCACCTCAGCGTGTGCGCGCTTGAGGATTTCGGCGATGATCTCGGTGGCCTTGCCCACGCTCGAATTGATCGCGGCGGGGTTGAGCAGGAACATGCCTTCGTACATGCGGGTCTTGGCGGTCTTGGTCTGCGTAGCCATGGGTTGCTCCAGTCGTTGAATGTGTGCTGTCTTAGTTGGGGGTGTTGAGTTTGGGGTTGTAACGGTTCATCGCCGTGGCGAGGTCCGACGCGAGGAAACATTCCACGGCATCGGCGGCGGTTTCGACGCCTTTTGCGAGCGGCTCGGCCTGCTCGGCGGTGAAAGCGCCGAGCACGTAGTCGTGCATCGCGATGCGCTGGCCATTGATGAACGGCTCGCCGATGCCCAGTCGCAGTCGCGGGTAGGCGATCGTGCCCAGCGCCCGCTCGATGTCGGCCAGCCCGTTGTGCCCGCCCGATCCGCCGCTTTTGCGGACGCGGACCGCGCCGATGGGCAGGGCCAGATCATCGACGACGATGAGCAGGTCCGTGTCCCGATCGGCCTTGTAGAACGACAGGGCCTCGCCGACGGCCAGACCACTGCGGTTCATGTAAGTGAGCGGCTGCATGAGCATGACACGTTCGTTTCCAATGCGGCCTTCGATGCAGGCGGCGTGAAACTTTTCCTTGGGTGCGTCCATTCCGTGACGCACCGCCAATCGCTCCACGACCATGAAGCCGGCGTTGTGCCGGGTGTTGCGGTACTGAGCGCCCGGGTTGCCGAGTCCGACGATCAGTTTCATGGTCCGCGCGGGCTCCGTGTTCAAGCGGCCCGCCGTTGAGCGAGGCCGCTTGCGGCCTGTTTATTTCTTGCCTTCCGCAGCCGGGGGCGCTTCTTCCTTGCGCTCGGTGAGGACGATCGGCTCGGTCGGGGCGCCTTCGGTCGGCGCGGCTTCGGTCTCCTCAGCCGCCAGCGAGATCGACACGACGACCGCGTCGGCGTCGACTTCCGTCCGCACGCCTTCGGGCAGCTTCAGGTCGCCGACCGTGATCGCATCGTCGACGTTCATCGCGCTGATGTCGACGTAGATCGCATCGGGAATCGAGTCGGCGCGGCAGATGACCTCCAGGTCCACGATCGGCTGCTCGAGCACCGCGTTAGCCGCCTTGGCGCCGGGGCTCTTGTCTTCGCCCTTGAGCTCGATCGGCACCGACACTTCGACCTCTTCCGAGAGATCGACGCGCGTCAGGTCGACGTGGATGATGTTCGTGCCGAGATAGTCGTACTGCACATCCTTGATGAGGCAGGTCTGCGCCTTGCCGTCGGCGTCAAGGTCCAAAAGGTGAGCGCCTTCATGCAGCGAGTGCAGGAAGGACTCAGCTTCGAGGGCCACGTGGTCCGGGTCCTGTCCGTGGCCGTAGACGACGGCGGGGAGCTGGCCGGTGGCGCGAAGGCGGGCGGCGTACTTGGAGCCGAGGCGATCGCGGGGCGTGGCTTTGAGTTTGGGGCGTTCGTGGGACATGGGTGGATCTCCGAGTTTGTTGGCTGTTTATCTTTTGCCGGCCGTGCCCGGACGGAACAGGGCGCTGACCGACTGGTGGTGGTGAATGCGGTGGATCGCCTGCGCCAGAAGATTCGAGACCGAGAGCACGACGAGCTTGTCGGCGATCTTCTCGCAGCGCTGTCCGCAGGGGATGGTGTCGGACACGATGATTTTGCTGATGGGCGCGTCCTGAAGCCGTTCCATCGCCAGACCCACGAGCACCGGGTGCGTCGCGGTGACGATGACGTCCTTGGCGCCCTGATTCATGACGAGCTTGGCGGCTTCGCAGACGGTGCCGGCGGTCGAGATCATGTCGTCGAACATGAGGACGGTCTTGCCTTTGACTTCGCCGATGATGTTTGAGGAGACGACTTCGGAGCCGGACTTGCGGCGTTTGTCGATGATGGCCAGGTCGCCGCCGAGGAGGTTGGCGTACATGTTGGCCGTCTTGACGTTGCCGACGTCGGGGCTGACCACGACGGTGTCGCCCAGGTCCTTGCGGATCGACTGGATGTATTCGACGAAGACGGGGACGGCCAGCAGATGATCGACGGGGATGTCGAAGAAGCCCTGAATCTGCGCGGCGTGCAGGTCGATGGCGAGCACGCGGTTCGCTCCCGCCGCCGTGATCAGGTTCGCCACGAGCTTGGCCGTGATCGGCGTGCGGCCCTCGTCTTTTCGGTCCTGCCGGGCGTAGCCGAAGTAGGGGATCACCGCCGTGATGCGCTGCGCCGAAGCGCGGCGGAGGCAGTCGATGTAGATGAGCAGTTCCATCAGATGGGCGTTCACCGGATGGTGCGTCGACTGAATCACAAAGCAGTCGCGCCCGCGCACGTCCTCTTCGAGCTTCACGATGATCTCCCCGTCCGGGAACATCTCCGTGTGCCCCTGTCCAAGCGGCACATCGAGGTTGCGGCAGATCGCCTCGGACAGATCACGGCTGGCGCGGCCGCAGAAGACCTTGATATCGTTGGCGTCGGCCCGACTCATCGACTGACCTCCAGTCCGAGACGCTGACGCAGGATCGCGTCCACCTCGGCGAGCTGCTGGGGCGTGTTAATGCTCAAAACATCCCGCGGCGGCACCGCGTCGATCACCTCGACACGCTCAGAGTCCGCCACAAAAATCCCCAGAATATCCGTCAGGTAGTACTCGCCCTTGGCGTTCTTGTTGTCGATGCGCGAAAGGGCATCGAACAAGGCGTCCGCCCGGACGCAGTAGTAGCTCGGGTTGATCTCGTGAATCTGACGCTCCGCCTCGGTGGCGTCCTTGTGCTCGACGATGCGCTCGAATCGGCCGGCCGCGTCGCGCACGATGCGCCCGTAGCCGGTCGGGTCGTCGATGACGGAAGTCGCGAGCGTGGCGACAGCGCGGGTCGCGCGATGACGCTCGAGCATCGTGTGCAGCGTCGCCGCCTCGATCAGCGGGCCGTCGCCGCAGAGAATCAGCACATCATAGTTGCGATCATTCTTCGGAAAGCACGGTTCGGCCATCATGACCGCGTGACCCGTGCCAAGCTGCTGCGTCTGCTCCACGAACAGGCAGCGCTCGCGGTCCGACAGGGCGGAACGGACGCGGTCGGCCTGATGTCCGACGATGATGATCTGACGCTGTGAATCGACCGCCTCGCACGCGTCGATGACCCACTCGACCATCGGCCTCGCCGCCACCGGGTGCAACACCTTGGCGATGTCGCTGCCCATGCGCGTGCCCCTGCCGGCGGCGAGGATGATCGCCTGCACGGGACGTTGAGGTTGTTGGCAGTCGTCAGTCATGCGTACAGTCGCTCGCGATTCAAGTGGCGATATTGCGAAGGGGTGATGTGGCGATATCGAGCCGATCGTCGCCGCTTCACCATTTCACCACATCACGACTTCACCATATGTCCAAGCAAGCCCGCCTGGACTCGAACCAGGAATGCCAGGACCAAAACCTGGTGTGTTACCAATTACACCACGGGCTTGGGTTGTCGGCTTTTGGGTTGGAGAGGGCACGAGCCCGATCCGCGCCGGTCGCCTCGATCGTCAATCGCGGCGTCCGTCGATCAGGCCCGTCATCGAGAAGGGCGCGACACGAACGATTCCGCGGCTCGTTTCACCGGAGCGGGACTGGCCACTTGTGCCGCAGGCCTGCCCATAACCGCGCCTCGCCATCGGCTCGTCACGGTCGGCTCCCTCGTGGGAAACGGTCCGTAAGTGTAGCATCCGGTCCGACCCGGTCAAGCTGGAGAATCCGGGAGAAATGACCAATGACCAAGCACCAATGACCAAGGGACTGTTCAAAGGCACAATGTCAAAATCAAAGGCCGCAGGCCGTTCCTTCCTTGGTCATTGGGATTTGGGCATTGGTCATTGCCCTGCGATTTGGTGCTTGATCATTGGTCATTTCTCCCCGCCGGCGGCTTGACAGTGCGCCGAAACCGGCTAAACTTTGCGATTCTCCCCAGCAGACCCTTTTAGGTGGATCATGGAACGACAGACTTATTTCGCCAAGCCCGGTGAAGTGGAACAGCGCTGGCTCATGGTGGACGCGGAGGGCAAGGTCCTCGGGCGTCTGGCCGCCAAGCTCGCGACGATTTTGCAGGGCAAGAACAAGCCCCAGTACACCGCTCATTGCGACGTGGGCGACTTCGTCGTTGTGCTCAACGCCGAGAAGATCGTTCTGACCGGCCGCAAGGCGGAGCAGAACTTCCATCAGACCTACAGCCGCTACCCCGGCGGGCAGAAGTCGATGAGCTTCGGCGAAATGCGCACCAAGCATCCCGAGCGTCTTTTGGAGCTGGCCGTCCGCCGCATGCTGCCCAAGGGGCACATGGGCGTGAAGATGCTCACCAAGCTCAAGATCTACGCCGGTACGGATCATCCGCACCAGGCCCAGGCCCCGCAGGCGGTCGAACTCTAAGGACTCCATCGCCTCAGCGGGCCGATGCGGCCGGCGGGCTTCATGCAAAGGTATCCAGATGACTCAGACTCAAACGCTTCCGCAAACGACTGAACCCAAGGCGGCCGACAAGCCGAAATTCGGCTTCTGGTGGGGCACCGGCCGACGCAAGTCCGCCATCGCCCGCGTCCGCGTCCGTCCCGGCTCCGGCAAGTTCCTCATCAACGACCGTGAAGTCGACAACTACTTCTCCGAAATTCAGCACCGCACCGACGCCCAGGCCCCGCTGACCGCCACCAACACCGCCGGCAAGATCGACGTCTTCGTCAGCGTCTCCGGCGGCGGCATCACCGGCCAGGCCGGCGCCATCCTGCTCGGCCTCGCCCGCGCCCTCTCCAGCTACGACCCCACGCTGGAGCAGACCTTCCGCGACAACGGCTACATGACCCGCGACGCCCGCGAAGTCGAACGCAAGAAGTACGGCCAGGCCGGCGCCCGCCGTCGATTCCAGTTCTCCAAGCGCTAAATCCGCTTCCCATCTTCATCTTCCCACCGGCCGCCCGCGCGGCCGGTTATTTTTTTTGGGCGTATAATTCTCCAATCCCCTGGAGCAATGACAGTGACGACAAAACAGAAGTTCCAGCAAGTCATCGATCAACTGCCTGACAACGCGACGGCGCGTCAGATCGTGGAGGCGATCGCGATTCGGCTGGAGCTTGACGAAGGCATTCGGCAGATCGAAGCCGGCGAGTCGTTGACGATGGCGGACTTTGAGAGGGAGTTCGCCCAGTGGCTCAAGTAGTCTTCTCCATGCGGGCGTGGAGAACCTTCGTCAGATCGCGGCCTTCATCGCGCAAGATTCACCCGAAAATGCCGCCCATTTCGTTCAACGGATTCGCGAGCGGGCGATCGAGGTGGGAAGATTCCCGAACAGCGGTCGTGTGATTCCTGAAATCGGCGATCCGATGATGCGCGAGGTTTTTGTCGGTTCCTATCGGATCATGTACCAAGTCCACGAATCGAGCGTTCGGATTCTTCGTATCCGACATGGGGCCCGGGATTCGCATCAATAAAAAAACCGGCTTGCCTCACAAGCCGGTTTTACGGGCGCGGGTTTTGCCTCACGACTCAGCGCCGACGCCGCATCGCCAGCGCTCCCATCAGCATCAATCCCGCCGGCAGGGCCAACGGCGTCGGCGCCAGCACGGCGAATTGACTGTTGTGGTCGAGCACCGCCCAGACCACGTTGTTGTCCGTATCCACGCCCCATGCCCCCAGCGCCAGCGTGCTCCCGCCCGCGCCCGCCCACGAGCCGAACACATTCGTCGCGCCGATGTTCGACCCGTGGTTGCCTTCGATGGCGTTCTTCCAGGTGTTGTCGCTGGTGTCCAGCCACGCCAGATGCAGCAGGCCCGAGGAAGCGAGCGACACGTCGCCGGCGAAGTCGGCGTAGTTCATCTGCAGGACGAACACGGACCCGTCGATGCCCGTGACGCTCAGCACATCGCTGAGGAGCAGTTCTGCGTGCACTTCGCCGCTCGTGCTCGCCTTGTCGCGCCAGCCCATGCTCAATGTCTGCGTCCCCGCTGTGCCGTTCGTCCCGCCCAGCAGGTCCGCCGCCGTCATCATGGAGCTGGTGATCGACGAGCCGAGCCCGGTGTACGAAGCGGAGGCCGCCACGGCCCGCGACAGCGTCGCCTCGGTCCCGCTGGAAAAATCACCCTCGGCATCGGCGGCGATGAACACCTTGTCGGACCCGTTGTTGGCCAGCGCACCGGTGACGTTCAACACGCCCAGGTTCACGGTGGTGTTGCCGCCGTAGGTGTTGGCGGCCGAGAGCGTGACCGTGCCGCTCGTGTTCTTGGTCAGCGTCGCCGCCGCGCCGCCGAGCACGATCACCGAGCTGCCGTTGCGGACGTCGAAGCTGGTCGCGCTCAGCACGCTGTCGCCGGTGATCAAACCGTCGGTGAGCTTCACCGTGCCGACGGTTTCGTCATTGGCGGTAATGCTCAGCGCGGCGGAGGCGCCGTTGATGTTGACGGCGAGGTTGTCGGGCAGGTGATTGCCGGCGAACTGCACGAAGACGGCGCCGTTCTGAATCTCCAGCGTCGAGAACGAGTTGGACGTCGAGAGGAATTTGAGCGTGCCGGCGCCGGTTTTGAGGATGCCGCCGTTGGTGATCTTGCCGTTGAAGAACATGTCCGATCCGCCGGCGTTGGTGTCGGCGATGGAGAATTCGCGAATCTGTCCGCCGAGGTCGAGGGAACCATCGTAGGAGGCGCTGCCGGAGAACCCGCTGGTGACGACGCGTCCGCCGGTCGCGCCGGTCAGGGTCGCATTGAGCGTGGGGCCGGCGCCGGTGGCGTAGATGATGGCGTCGCCGGTGGCGTTGAGGGAGAGTGTTTTGCCGGAGGCGGCAGCGTTGGCGATGGAGCCGCCGGCGAAGCGGATGCTTTGGAAGGTCTGGTTGAGCGAGTTGGCGTCGAAGGCGCCGGTGCTCAGGGAGAGGGCGGATTCGGAGGCCATGATGTTCTCCGCGCCCATCTTGAGCGTTCCGCCGTTGACGTTGACGAGGTCGACGCCGGTGATGGTGCTTGAGAGCGTCCATGTGCCGGCGCCGGACTTGTAGATGGCGTTGGTGGTTGCGGCGGGGTTCATGGCGATCGCGCCGCCGGAGAAGACGCCGTTGCCTGCGCCGGTGAGCTTGATGTTTCGCGTGCCGGAGCCGGGCGTAAAGACGATGCCGCCGGTGAGGGTGAGCGTGCCGGAGGCGGAGTCGAAGTTGTAGTCGGAGCCGCCGACGTCGAAGGTGATCGCGCCGGAGAAGGTGTTGTTGCCGCTGAGGTTTTCGAGATGGGCGGCGTTGATGGCGGCGCCCTGTCGTGCTTCGAGGGTCAGTGCCTCGGCGCTGGTGGTGATCGAGCCGGAGAGTGCGAGTTGTCCATCAGCACTGTTGCCGACGATGCGCGTGCCGGCGGCGGTGGAGCCCAGGGCGCTGGCGTTCTGAATTTCCAGGACGCCGTCGTTGATGGTGGTCAGTCCGTCATACGAGTTGGCGTTGGTGAGCGTGGTGGCGCCCGAGCCGTTTTGATTGACGGCGCCGGCGCCGGCGATGAGGTTGCCGACGGTCATGGCGTTGGAGCGGTTGAAGGTCAGGACGGAACTGTTGGTGACGCTTCCGCCGCCGAGTTGGCCGGTCGTTCCACCGTTGCCGACGGCGAGCGTACCGGCGGAGATGACGGTCGAGCCGTTGTAGGCGTTGGCGCCGGCGAGTGTCAGCGTGCCGGTTCCGAACTTGGTCAGGGCCAGGTTCCCCGCGCCGCCGTTTTCATCAATGATGCCGTTGACGAGGATGTTGCCGGCGCCGCCCAGGTCCCATGTGCGCGTGTTGGCGATGCCGTTAAGGACATTGCCGGCGATGGTCAGCGTGCCGGCGTCGGAACGGATGCCGTAGGCCCCGCCGGTGTTGTTGATGGTGATGTTGCCGTTCCATGTGTTGTTGCCGGAGATGTTGACGAGGGTCGCGCCGGTGGTTTGTTGATTGGCGCGGCCGGAGGTGGTGATGTTGTAGGTGTTGAAGTTGATGGAGCCGGTCAGCTCGATGCGGTCGGCGCCGCCGTTGTTGCCGGTGAGGTTGACGGTGGTGTAATTGCCGAGTGCGTTGGCGGAGGCGAGTCGGATCGCGCCGGCGTCCGTGGTGCCCGAGCCGTAGTTGAGTGTGCCGGAGCCGAAGGAGTTGTTGCCGGAGAGAATGAGTGTGTGTCCGCCGGTCTTGCTGATGTTGCCCGAGCCGGAGACGTCTGCGGACAGCGAGATGGTGCGGTTGGTTTCGGCGGTGGTGAAGGACAGGAGACTGGCGGCGTTGAGTGTGATGGTTCCGCCGAAGCCCTCATCGGTTCCGCCGACGCCATTGGTGATCGCGGCGCTGGTGCCGGAGACGATCAGGTTGGCGCTGACGGAGGTATTGGTGTTGTGCTTCATGAGGATGCCGCCCTGAAGCGTGAGACTATTACCGGCGAAGACGGTGCCGGCGACGCTGTCGGGCGTGCGGAGGGTCAGGCCGCTGCCGACGGTGTAGTCATTGGCGGCGGAGGGGGCGGTGCTGTCGGACCAGTTGAGTCCGGTGTTCCAGCTGGACGAGCCGAGGGGATCATTCCCCGTCAACGTCACCGCCGCCGCCCAAGCACGTTGGCTCAGCACGAACGGGCAACCGACGGCCACAACAGCCGCACATACAGCGAGGTTCTTCCGCACCATGTCTCGTTTCCTCAATCTGGTTTGTCGGGCGTATCGTTCTTTCGCCGGGGCGTTTTCTCGAAGTGTCTCCGGCGAATCCTCTTGCATCGAGGATGATACACGATCCATCAAACCCGCCGCAAGCGTTTTTTTGACCTTTGGGGCGGATTTGTGCCGGGCGGGGCGGGTGGTATACTCGGCTCTTTGAGGCCCGGAAGGAGCGACCGTGCCGCAGATTTACGTCACTTATCCCATCCCCGGTCCGGGCATCGAGCTGCTGCGCGAATCGGCGCACGATTTGATCGTCAACCCCGTCGAGCGGTTCCTGAGCACCGATGAGCTGCACCGGGCGATCGCCGGGTGCGCCGGCGTGCTGACGCAGTTGCGTGACAAGGTCGATGGGGCGTTTTTCGAGGCGGCGGGGCCGGGCCTGAAGGTGGTCAGCAACTACGCCGTGGGCTTCAACAACATTGATGTGGCGGAAGCGGAGCGGCGGGGGGTGACGGTCTGCAACACGCCCGGCGTGCTGACGGACGCCACGGCCGACATCGCCTGGGCCCTGCTCATGGGCATCGCCCGGCGGGTCAGCGAAGGCGATCGCATGGTGCGGGAAGGGCGGTGGACCGGGTGGAACCCCCATCAACTGCTCGGCTCGGACATCGCCGGGCGAACGCTGGCGATCATCGGCGCGGGGCGGATCGGGTATGCCATGGCCAAGCGGTCCATCGGCTGGGACATGCCGCTGCTATACGTCGCCCGACATGACAAGCGGGAGTTCGACCGGCTCGGCGCCCGCCGCGTCGAGCTCGATCAGGCGCTATCGGAGGCGGACTTCGTGTCGATTCATGTGCCGCTTTCGGAGGCGACGCACCACCTGATCGATGCGCGTCGATTGGCGTTGATGAAGCCCACTGCCTATTTAATCAACACCGCTCGCGGGCCCGTTGTCGATGAGCAGGCACTCGTCAAAGCACTACAGGCGGGGCAGATCGCGGGGGCGGGGCTCGATGTATATGAACGGGAACCTGAGCTTGAGCAGGGGCTTGCGGCTTGCGACAATGCGCTTCTGCTCCCCCATCTCGGGTCGGCGACCCATCAGACCCGCGCGGCGATGAGCGACATCGCGGCCCGGAATTTGCTTTGCGTTTTGCACGGTGATCCTCCGCCGCATAAGGTTTCGATAACGACCAGCGTCTAACGATCAAGACGCCCCCCCGGATTGGTCGAAAGATAGGTCGGGACGTCGATCAGCGTCCCGAACAAGCCATCCGGCTTGACGCGCCAGGTAGGTCCGATATTTTCATTCATCAGGGATAGACGCACATGCTTTCACCCCAGCAGGCCCGTATCCACCCGTTCAAGGTCGTCCCCTCGCTCCCCGAGCCGCTCGAACCGCTTCTGACCATCGCGCGCAATCTCTGGTGGGCATGGCACCCCGAAGCGGTCGAATTGTTCATGCGCGTTGACGGCGACCTCTGGCGGCAGACCAAGCACAATCCCGTCCGCCTGCTCGGCTCGTGTCCGCAGGATCGGCTCGAAGAGCTGGCTCGCGACGAATCGTTCCTCTCCGCCATCAAGCGCGTCGAAGAGGAACTCAACGATCATCTCAAAACCGACGGGTGGTTCCAGCGGAACTTCCCCGATGCCAACGACTGCTGCGTCGCGTACTTCTGCGCCGAGTTCGGTCTGACCGAATGCCTGCAGGTCTACTCCGGCGGCCTGGGCATTCTTGCCGGCGACCATCTCAAGAGCGCCTCCGAACTGGCCGTTCCGCTGGTGGCGGTCGGCTTGCTCTACCGCAATGGTTACTTCCAGCAGTACCTCAACGCCGACGGATGGCAGCAGGAGTTTTATCCCGAACTGGACTTTACGAATCTGCCGATCCGCCCGGTGCATGACGCGGACGGCCATCAGTTGACGGTGTCGGTCGATCTGCCCGGCCGCAAGCTCAACATCGCGGTGTGGGAGGCGAAGGTCGGGCGCACGCGCCTGTTCCTTTTGGACACGAATCTGCCGACCAACGAAGGCGACGACCGCGGGATCACGAGCCAGCTTTACGGCGGCGACATGGAACTGCGCATCAAGCAGGAGCTGGTGCTGGGCATCGGCGGTCTGCGGGCGCTGACGGCGATGCAGATCAAGCCGTCCGTGCTGCACATGAACGAAGGCCACGCCGCATTCCTCGCGCTTGAGCACATCCGCGTGCTCATCGAAAAGTACAACCTCACCTTCGACGAAGCCCGTCAGTCCGCCGCGGCGAGCCATGTGTTCACCACGCATACCCCCGTCCCCGCCGGCATCGACCGCTTCCCCCCGGAGATGATCCAGCGCTACTTCAAGGATTATCACAGCTCGCTGAAGCTCGACATGGAAGGCCTGCTCGCGCTCGGCCGCGAGAACGTCGCCAATCGCAACGAGTTCTTCTCCATGGCCGTGCTTGCCATCCGCACCTCCGACGGCGCCAACGGCGTCTCGAAGCTGCACGGCGAAGTGTCGCGCGACATGTGGGCGAACATCTGGCCCAAGCTGCCCAACGAAGAAGTGCCGATCGGTCACGTGACCAACGGCGTGCATGCCCGCACGTGGCTCTCGCCCGATCTGATCTGGCTCTTCGATCGCTACCTGTCGCGCAACTGGAAGTTCAAGCCCAACGATCAGAGCGTCTGGGACGGCATCAAGCAGATCCCCGACGAGGAGCTATGGCGGATTCACGGTCATCGCCGCCAGCGTCTGGTGCACTGGCTCCGCCGCACGCACAAGGAGCAGATGGAGCGCCGCGGCGCGTCCAGCGCCGAACTTGGCGCGATCGACGAATTGTTCGATCACAAGGCGCTGACCATCGGTTTCGCACGCCGGTTCGCCACGTACAAGCGCGCGAATCTTTTGTTCCGCGATCCCGAGCGGCTCATGCGGATTCTCGGCAGCAAGGATCGCCCGGTGCAGATCGTCATCGCCGGCAAGGCCCACCCCGCCGACACGCAGGGCAAGGAGCTGATCCGTCAGATTGTGCATTTCGCCCGGGAAAACGGGGCGTCGACGCGCGTCGTGTTCATCGAGAACTACAACATGCACGTCGCCCGCTACCTCGTGCAGGGCGTGGACGTGTGGCTCAATACGCCCCGCCGCGGCATGGAGGCGTCGGGGACGAGCGGCATGAAGGCGGCGCTCAACGGCGTGCTTAACTGCTCGATTCTCGACGGGTGGTGGGACGAGGCGTGGGCGAAGGACGTCGGCTGGGCCATCGGGCGCGGCGAGGCGTACTCCAACTACGACTATCAGGACCAGGTCGAAAGCCAGTCGCTTTATGACCTGCTCGAGAAGCAGATCGTGCCGATGTACTACGATCGCGACGGCAACGGACTTCCGCGCATGTGGATCAAGTGGATGAAGAACACGATGCGCGCGATGAGCCCGGTGTACAACACCAATCGCATGGTCGCCGACTATGTCCAGAAGTATTACCTGCCCGCGCATCGCCGCACGCGCAAGCTCACCGCCGACGGCCTCAAGGGCGGCGTCGAACTCTCGCACTACATCTCCAACCTGCACCAGCACTGGGGCCAGGTCCGCATTCAGGAGATCAATGCCAACACCGGCAAGCCGCTGGGCGTGCGCCAGCCCATGAACGTCATCGCCAAGGTGAACCTCGGCGACCTGGCGCCGGCGGATGTGCGCGTGCAGATTTACTACGGCCCGCTCGACGTCGAGGGCCGCATTCAGGGCGGCACCTGCGTCGACATGTCGCAGACCAACGACCTCGGCGCCGGCGTCCACGAATACACCGGCTCCTTCGCCGTCGATAACTCCGGCAAGCACGGCATGGCCGTCCGCGTCATCCCCGGCAACCCGGCGATGGCCACCCCGTTCATCCCCGGCGTCATCGCATGGGACAACGAACCCGAACGCGCCCGCACCCCCGACCGAACCCCGGTCCCCGCCGAAGTCTGATCCGTCCATCACACCCCAACCCAACCCAAGCCCACGGCCTTCCGCCGTGGGCTTTTTTCATGCGCCCGCATCGCCCGCCGCATCGCCGGCCCGCACCACATCGCCTATTTTCCTTGTATTTTGAAAGGCCCCCATTAAAATCGAAGCGTGTTCGGTGTCGGGTCGGACGCCTTGAATTCAAAATAGATTGAAAGGTGAGAATCATGCCCCATCGTGTGATGTCCATCGTTGCGTCGTGTTTCGTCGCGCTCGTCGGCGCTTCGGCCGCTCGCGCCGTGCCGGTCCAATGGAACAGCGGCCCCGGCAATAACGGGCACTTCTACGACGTCGTCGCCGCCCCGCGCGGCATCACGCGCACCGCCGCCGCCGATGCCGCCGCCGCCCTCGGCGGATACCTCGCCACCCCCGTCACCGCCGAGGAAAACGCCTTCATCTTCTCCCTCATCAGCGCCGACGCCAACCTCTGGCTCATCGACGCCGCAAGCAACGGCATCGGACCCTGGACCGGCGGCGTCCGCTCCGGCGGATCCTTCGCATGGGTCTCCGGCGAACCGTTCAGCTTCTCCAACTTCGCCGCCGGCGAACCCAACAACTTCGGCGGCAATGAAGACTTCATCGAATACTTCGGACACGGCGCACTCATCGGCGACACATGGAACGACTACCCCGATGACGCCACCACCAGCGGCCGCCCGCTCCCCGTCGCCTTCGTCGTCGAGTTCGACGCCATCCCCGAACCCGCCAGCTTCGCACTCCTGGCCCTCGCCGCTCTCCCCTTGATCCGCCGCCGATGAGTGTCCATGAAAAAACCCGGCGACCGCGATCGCCGGGCTCTTGTCGTGCGGATCTTTGATGATCGTCTTACCGTGAGGTCGCGCCGCGGCGTCGTGCCGCAACGGCCAGACCCAGCAGGCCCAGCATCGTCGCACTGGCCGGCTCGGGCGCGGTGATGCCCGCGGCATCGACGGTGCCGTTGAGCGTCAGATCGTCATACGCCAGGGCCGGATTACCAGCTCCACCTCCGATGAATGTGTAAATCCGGAATGTGGTCGCGGTGGTCAGACCCTGGAACGCCGCGCCGCTCAGATCGATCAAGAAGTCTGTGAAAGTGGGGAACGAAGTGGGCACCACGCTGGTCGACAGGGTCGCCGCGAAGCCGTCGACGCTGGATCGCACGACGTAACCGCTGCCTGTGGAGCCGACGGTGCTCTTGAAGGCGAGCGAGGCGAGGTTCAACGCGAATCCGCCGTCGGGTGTGACCGTGAACTGGAGGAAGCTGTTGGTGCTGACCGCCGTCGCGGCGTTGCCGGCGCCTCCCGCCGCGTTCACCGCCACAACACCGATGCCGATCACATTTTGACTCGCGCCGCTGCCCGTGAAATTCACGTTACCGACCGACACATTCGCGCCCGTTGTGGTCGGCGCCAGCCCGTCGCCCGGAAACGTGTACTGCGCGATCGTCGCCGCTTGCGACGCCGACGCCGCCATGCACAACATCAACACCATCACCCACACGCCCGACAGACGCCTTACCAACGAGAACATGATAACTCCTTCGGGCATTGGCCCGACATGGTTGCACCGAACCCCAATCCATGCGCCGGTAGCCGTTCGCCGCGGCTACGCCGCCGCGCCGATACCCGTCAACCCGCAGTCCGTCACACGGACCCGAAGTCGTCGCGAAGCACGATCGATGCGTGCATCGCTCGCCCCATGGCGCATCGCAATGCAGGGTATTTGCAAACCGCATGCCGCGGATTCGCCCCGCCGACCCGCGTCCACACCGCCCGGCCTCGTCGATTCATAACCTGCTCCCCGTCAGATATTTTGCGCTGATCCCCGACCCTTCGTCCAAAACCCCGCTCAACCCCAACGCCGCAATCCGCCAAACAACCCACGACCAGTCTGGCTCACCACGATGTACCGAAATGACACGCTGGCGTGCGGCTCAGTAGGGCGGGTCATCGACCCGCGTCTTCGTTTCGTGATACGTCCATCGATCGGCGCGGGTCAATGAACCGCCCTACATCACTCCGCGCGCCACACCTTGATCGACCGCACCGTCATCGCGCCTGTGCCATCCTCGTACGCTGACTCGACCGGCGCTTTGACGGCGACGTTGGTCAGGGGGAACCACGTCTGGCCCGCGAAGGGATTCGCGTAGCGCATCGTTTCGACGCCGTCGACGAAGATGGTGATCCACTCCGGTTCGACCGTGGCGGCGAAGGTGTGGAAGGCGGTGTCGAGCGTCGGGTCGAGGCCGAAGTTCTGCATGGACATCCGCATCGCCGGGCGCGTGAAGGTTCGCCGCCCGTTCGTCCCGCCGTGCAGATTCGATGACAAGCTCGACGCGAAACGCCATGACCCGTTGTACCCGAACCCCTCGTACACATCGATCTCCGGCGGCCAGCCCCCGACCGCCATCAGCCAAAGCGCCGGCCACGAGTCCTTCCGATTGGGCATCTTCACGACCCACTCAACACTGCCATATTTGAAATACGTCTCCGGTGTGTGTCGCCCCGACAAGACGGTCGCCAGAAACGGATACGCCGTCGCCGGCGAACCGACCATGACCGGCTCGTCGAGCCGGCGGGACATGAGCATCAGCCCGTCGTCCGTGGGCTTGAACCCGCCCATATCGACCGTGCCGTAGTAACCGGTTTCGCCATTGCCGACCTGCGTCCGCCCGTGCGGCAAGCCCGTGGCGAAAACGCCCGGACCGCCCTGATCGTCGTACCGGATCGTCGCGCCGGTCGCCGAATACGTCAGCTCCCCGTGCGGCTCGAAATGCATCGGTGCCCGTCCGCCTTCGATCGGCTCATTGACCGCGCCCGCCTCCGCCGTGATGCGGATGCCGCCGCCCTCGGTGTCCGCCCCGTCCGCCACTTCATACTGCACCGCCCGCACATCATTGCCCGCGCTCATGTTCCGCACATGAAAACGGACCGTTTTCGTCAGCGGATCGCCCGGCCGAAAAATCACCGACTTCTGCGTATCCGGGGCCGCCCGCCCGCCGTCGCCGTCGAACACGCGGATGTACGCAATCACCGTGTTCACGCTCGCCATGTCCAGCGTCACCGGCACATGCACCACCGTCGCATCCACCGGCACGCTGAACGGCTCGATCCGAACCCGCGCCGCCGCCGGATACTTCGTTCCCCCCGCATACACATCCCCCGCATTCCCCGCTTCCTCCGCCTCAAGCTGCTTGATCCACCCGTCAAGGCGCTCCGTCACCCGCCCAATCGCGGCCTTCGCATCGCCCGCGTCTTTCCGCTGCGCGGCCGTCGTCGCCGTCTGCCCCACGCGCTCGATCGCCTCCCGCGCCGCGGTTGCATCGTCATGAAGCGCCTTCGCCTCATCGAGCGTGATCGACTGCGCGCGTACGCCCGCCGCCGCAAGGCACAGCACCCACACCACCGCGCCCGCGCGCCCGATCGAAATCCATCGCGTGTCCTTCATCCCCCATCATATGCGCCGTCAATAAAGGCCGGGGACCGTCGTCCCCGGGCATGAACATCTGAGAACCTGTGCGGGAAGGCCATGGATCGACGAGCCGCGACCGTGAGGGAGCGGTCGAAACAGGCAACAATGAGTGGTGCCGTGACCGCTCCCTGACGGTCGCGGCTCGTTAAACTCCGCCTGCTCACACACGTTCTGTGTAAGGCAGGATAAATCCTGCCCTACGTCACTTACGCGCGCCGGCGGCGCAGGGTCGTGAGCGTCAGCAGGGCGAGGCCGGCGGGGAGGGCGGCGGGGGTGGGAATGGCGAAGCCCTGAATCGAGATGTCCTGGATGTGGTAGTCCTCGGAGCTGGCGTTGTGAAAGCCGATGATGCGGATGGCGAAGTTGGGGTTGTTGTTGGCGTTGGGGTCGTCGATGGCGATCGAGCCGGTGTTGGTCGGCGTCGTGTTGCCGGTGCCGCCGACGCTCGGGCCGCCGCCGTCCCAGATGCCGAAGTCCGTCAGCAGCGGGATGAAGTTCACGCCGTCGACGCTGTAGAGAATCTGAAGATGGTCATCCGATTCCCATGTCGTGTTCGTCTGGCTGGCGGTCAGGTCCAGCGTGATGTCGCGGTAGCCGACCGTGCTGAACGTGTGGGTGATCTGCTCGTAGTCGTTTTCATCGGGGCTCGTATCCGAATCGGTGCGGTGCATCACCGCGTCGCCGGCGGTGTTGACGACCGAGCGCGTCCCGCCCGTCTCGCCCAATTCGATCGTCCATCCATCGGTGAACCCGTTGCGCCCCGTCGCGCCGGCGGCGGCGGGGTTCGGGCTGATCGTGAACGTGTCGGAATAAATCTCCGAGCCCACATCGATGCTCGTCACTTCGATGCGGTCGAGGAAGATGTCCTCGACGTTCGTCGCCCCCGCGACGCGAAGCTGAAACGTCGTGTTGTTGGCCGTTGTGCCCAAGGGTGCCGGGCCGAGCGTGATGTTGTTAAAGTCGCCGGCGACGGAGGCCACATCGAAGAATCCCGAGCCCGTGTCGATCTGCACCTTGACGGTGTCCTGCACTTCGAGCGTGTCGCTTTCGCGCAGGGCGAGGGACACGCGCAGATTGCTGTAGCCCGTGGCGTCGATCGTGCGGGTGATGAAGAATTGATCGTTGTCCGTGTGCGACGGGCCGTCGGATTTGAACTGCGCTTCGCCCGCTCCGGTGGGGAGGATGTCGGCGATGGCGTCGGCGTCGGACCCGTGATCGACGAGTTCGGTCCAGGCATCGGCGAAATTCGGATCGACCCCGCCGCGCCCGCCCGCCCCGGCCGTCCCGGGGTCCGTGTCAAAGTCATCGAAGAAAACAGTGGTGACGGCCGCTTGCGCCGACACACCGGCCAGCAGCATCGCCGCGACGATCAGGGCGAACATCCCTCGTGGTTGCATAGTCTCATTCTCCGAAATGTGCCTCGCGGCCGCGGAGCCCCCCGCAGCCGATGGACCGGCAGAATCCATAGTTATAATTTACCGTGTCATCCGCCGCGGGCCAGACTTTTTTTGAATTTTTCGACTTAATTTCTCACGCCGCGCGGCCGCTGTCGCTTCAACCTTCTCCCGCACCAGCGTCCGCGCGATACGCAGCGCCTTGAGCCGGTTCTGCTGCAACGTATGTTGCGAAGTCCCCGCCGCCAAACCCGCCCGGGCTTTTTCGACCCGGCGAATCATCGCCCCCAGCGCCGCCAGCGCCGGGTGCAGATCGCTCGATGTGACCCCTTCGCCCGCCGTTTTGTCCCCGTTCAATAGCGCCGATGCCAGATGCAGCGCCCTGAGATTGTCGCGCAGCATGTCATGCTGCCACGTCCCCGGCGCCAGCTTCCCGAGCGCCTTTTCCGACTTGCTGATGAGCGAAGCGATCGGCCGCCGCACTTCCACCGACTGACGATCCGCGGATCGACCCATTGCTCAAACCTCTCCCATGCGGGCGACACATCCCCGCGTCCGCCGCCCGCGCGGCGGACGCGCAAGGGAGTATACCCCGCCCGGCGGATCGCCATCGAGCGCTACGGTTCACGCCCCTGGCGCGCACCGGTCCTCGCACCTTTTGCGGGCGTAATTCCATGCCGAAAAATGTTCGCCAGGCGGCTCCGGGGTGATGAACGGGTCTTCCCCGAACGAGGTGTAGTGGTCATACCACTCCGCCGCGCTGATCCCCGGCCGATACGATTGATCCAGCGAGCGGTCCACGATCCACCGCGCCGCCTCCACCGCCGCCTCCCACGTCCCGAACACCCCGAGCGTGTCCGTTTCGTCGTCGTCCATGTAGTGAAAATTGTCCGCGCTGCGCACAGTGAACGAATTGCTTTTCGGTTCGTTGGCCATGATGAGCTGAGATTAGCGAACGCCGGTGACAACCTCGTGTCAGCGCGCCGGACGCCAAACGGAGCTCCGCAGCGAGCCGCCCGCAGGATCATGATTCCTGATATTCATCGATGATCCATCGGGCGTCGTGTGTTTTCCGTGTCATATTCCGGACCGATCGCGAGCGGGTCGGGGATTGGATGAGGGGCATCCGAATGTTGACCGGGCTCGGTGCAACGGCGGTGTGCGTGCATGGCGTGATGAGGCGCAGGGGTTGGGCGGCGCACGGGGGCGGCGCGAATCGCGCATGGGCGCGTCATCTTTGCCCGTCGTGTGCGCACGGGTTTTTGTAAGTCCAGTCAATGCGTCGCACAGGCGTGTCGGGGCGCGCCATGGCGGTGCGCATCGGCGCGCCCGTGCGCGCGGGAAAGCGAGTTGGGCGAGGGTTTTGCGGGATTTGGGAGGTGGAAACGGGGGCGCGCGGGGCGGGCGAAAATCGGGGGATGGTGCGCGCCGGTGCGCGGGATGGGGAAGCCCGCCGCCCGTTCGACGGGCTTACCGCAAGGAAGCGGCGTCGCTGAACGGGGGCGATCAGGTGCAGGCGGTGTCGGGGGTGCAGCAGGTGCCGGGGGCGTGGGTGAGGCGGCAGAGGAAGACGGCGGCGACGGAGCCGAGGGTGGGGGCGAGGAGGTAGAGCCAGAGTGACTCGGTGTGGCCGGAGAGGAGTGCGGGGGCGAGCGATCGGGCGGGGTTCATGGAGGCGCCGCAGATGGGTCCGGCCCAGAGGGCGTTGAGGGCGACGGTGGAGCCGATGGCGATGCCGGCCATGATGCCCTTTTCCTTGGCGCCGGTGGCGACGGCGAGGATGACGTACATGAGCATGAGGGTGATGATCAGTTCGAGGACGAAGGACTGAGCGTTCGAGCCGGCGGGGAGGGTGGCGCCGAGGGTTTGGCTGGATGGGAAGAGCCATTTGAGGAGCGCGGCGGCGGCGATGGCGCCGAGGCATTGCGCGAGGATGTAGGCGAGCATGTCGCGTGTGGGGAGTCGTCCGGCGACGCGGAAGGCGATCGAGACGGCGGGATTGAGATGGGCTCCGGAGGTGTCGCCGAGGGCGTAGATCATGGCCATGACGACGAGGCCGAAGGTCAGGGCGATGCCGGGGTGGGTGATGGCGCCGTCGCTGAGCTGGTTGACGGCGATGGCGCCGCATCCGGCGAGGACGAGCATGAAGGTTCCGATGGCTTCGGCGAAGTAGCGTTTCATGGTGCGGAGCATCATAGCGGATGACCCGGATATGTGTGGGACGGAAAGCGGAGCGGCGGGGGGCTATGATCGCCGCATGACGCAGACGGTTTCACCCATGCCTGTGCTACCCGCCGCCGCAACGCCGGCGGCGCCCCCGGCTGCGCCGACGTTCGGGCAGGCGATTCGGATGGGGTTTTACGCGGCGAAGGTGAACGTGCTGCCGGGGACGCTGCTGCAACTCGCCGCCGCGGCGATCGTGCTCAGCTACTATTTCACCCAGACCGGCCACGATCTGCTCGAGCACGTCGCCCAGCTCAAAACACGCTACGGATACATCTACTCCGTCGTCTGCACGGCATGCTTCGGTTCGCTCCTGCCGATCGCGCTGGCGTCGATCATGCCCGGCGGACGCCATCGTGCGGAGGTCATCGCGGCCCGGCGGTCGATCGTGTATCTGACGTGCTTCTGGGCCTTGGTCGGCTTGCAGGTCGATGGGCTTTACCGAGCCGAGGCGTGGGCGTTCGGGGAGAGCGGCGTGCGGGCGGTCGTGTCGAAAGTCGCGTTCGATCAGGGGCTGTTCACCACAATCTACGCACTGCCGCTGACGGTGCTGGTGTATCAATTCAAGGATGCGGGTTACGATCGGCGTCGCATGCGCATTCGGCCGATCGGTCACTGGTATCGCCTCTACGTCATGCCGCTGATGGTGTCCAACTGGGGCGTGTGGCTGCCGGCGGTGGTGCTCATTTACTGCCTGCCGCTGGCGCTGCAATTGCCCATTCAGAACGTCGTGCAGTGTCTTTGGTCCCTGATGATCCTCGTCCTCGCCCGCCCGGCGGAGGCGCCGCCTCAGCCGCTTGCGGCTTAGCGCTCCCCCACATCAGGGCGCGACGTACCCCCGCTCCGGATACCGCCGGCTGTCAAACGCATTGGCCGGTTCGCCCGACCAATCCTTCGCCGGCGCGACGAACTGCGGGTCGCCCTCGCCGGGCTGCGAAGGCGTGAACATCACCGTTTCCTCCGCGGAAAATTGCGTGTCGGACTCCTGCAGGATGAGCTTCTGCGCCGTCGCGCTGCTGAGGATGCACCGACGAAGCGTCATGTTCCCCGCGTGCTTGTTGTTTTCAACAGCGACGGCGTGCTCCATGTTGTCGGCGAATGTGCATCGCTCCGCCACCACCGCCCCGCAGGTCCACAATCCGACGCTCGACCCGATGCCGCCGCGGCGTAGACTCGCCACGCCGAGGCAGTTGGTCAGCTTCGCCGGGTGATCCGCATCCCCGCCGACGTTCCAGAGCCGAAAGTTCCGCTTGTTCCGCGCCGCGACGCAGTTGACGAGCGTCGGCGTCAGCGATTTGTCGTCCCATCCGCCGTCGGTGTTGTCGAACGAGGCGCAGTCGCGATACGAAATCCGCCGCGGCGACGATTCGCAGCAGAACCCGTCGCCGTTCCAGTAAGCATGCGTGTCGTCGTGGTACTGATTGTTGCGGGCCACGCAATGGTCGTAGGCGATGTCATGATTGGACGCATCGTCCTGAATCGAGAACCCGATGGGGAAATTCTCGGTGACCGCGTCGGGTTCGCCGGCGGTGGCGTCGGCGGTGATATGCGAGAGCGTCAGGTCATGGCACTTTTTCTCGAAGCGGAAGCCGCGCTTCACGTAGTGCGTGATCGAGCAGTTGCGGAAGGTCGAATCGGCGACGCCTTCAAGCGAGAATCCCTCGCGGACGTTTTCGATGGCCAGGTCGTCGAATTCGAGGGCGACGTGATCGGCGTTGGTGGTGACGCCCTGCATGTAGCCGGCGATGCGCAGATGGCGCACCTGGATGTACGAAGCGCCGGGGGCGAAGGAGAGGGCGCAATAGCTGTGGGCGTGATAGGTGATCTTCTTGTCGGACCACTGGCCGACGATCCGCGGCAGGCCCGCGCCGGTGTCGACGCCTTCGACGAGGATCGGCGCGTCCGTGCGGCCGGAGCGGGCGAAGGTGATCGTCTTGTGATCCTTGTGATCGATCATGAAATAGTCGCCGGACCCGAGGCGGATGTGATCGCCGGGCTCGACGCGTTCGGCGAGCAGGCCGGTCAGATCATCGCGGCTCATCGCATGGTCAAAATCCGCGCCCGTCCGGTCGGCGGCGCCTTGCGGGGTCACATAATAATCGCGGGCCTCAGCGGCGCAGGTCGCCGACAGAATCGCGAGGACCACAACGATCGTATGGCGGGTAGGTCGCATCATGGCGACATTGTACGGGCGTCGATGAGGAGGGACCGCAGGGCGGCTACTGTTCGAGCAGTTCGATGGACTGGCCGTAGAGCGTGTAGTTGGAGGTGTGCGTGGCGAGGTTGGCGATGACGGTGCGGGACTGTGCGAAATGGACGGCCCCGCTGAAGCCCAGCACGTTCCACCCGCCCAGCTCCGCGTGCGCCATCGTGTCGGCCTTGATGTCCGTGAGCAGATCGACGAGGAGCATGTCGCCCGCCGGCGCGTCGGCCAGACGCACGTACGCCCGCTTGTGGTTGGAGGTGAAATTTTTGACGTGCGGGTTCCAGTTGTACGGCACGCGCACCGCTGAGTTGGTGTCGTTGAGCGTCACGTCCTCTTTGGGAAACGGCAGGTACAGATCAGGCATGAAGCCCGGCGACCGCATCGACGGGCAGTAGTACAGGCGATACTCATCCTTGTCGAGGTACCCCGCCTTGTGCATCACGCCCAGGTTCTTGCGCTTGCCGAACTGGCTGAAGTAGCGGCTGTGGAACGTCTCATCGAGCTGATTATCCAGCGGTGAGGCGACCTCCGGCGCGAGCCAGCCGGCGTAGTCGGCGGCGTAGAACGATGCGAGCTGGTAGATCTGCCGCTCGTTGGACGCACAGACCGTCGCCTTGGCCGTCTGCCGCGCCATCGCCAGCGACGGGAGCAGAATGGCGATCAGCAGCGCGATGATCGCCACGACGACGAGCAGTTCGATCAAGGTGAACGCGAACTCACATTGTCTGCGAGCGTGTTTCATTTGCGACGGCGCACCATCAGCAGCGTGAACATCAATAGCCCGCCCGGCAGCGCCGCCGGCGTCGGGATCACCACGATCGCCAGGTCCGCGCTGGCCAGGTCCACCAGAATCCGGTCGATGGCGGAGGTGAACGCCAGATTGCGGTCGGGATTGAGCCGGAAGAACGCTTCGGTCTGCGTGGGGTTGTTGCCCGAATACAGGGCCTTGATGAATGCGGTGACGTCGACGGTCGAGGTCGATCCGTTGGCCTGCCCGCTGGTGATGTAGTTGTCGGCGAGCTTGTCGACGTTGACGTTGCCATCGGTGTTGGCTTCGAGGAAGAAGCTCGTGCCGGTCACATCGGGATTGCTCGTGAGCAGGCCGTAGAGATCGAGGTTGAAAACGCCGCTGTCGAAGCGCTGATCGAGCTTGGCCAGACTCAGCGTGGCCTTGTAGATTTCGCCGCCGATGTTGGTCGGCAGGGTGAAGCCCAGGACGAGGTTTTCGTTCTGCCGCGTGTTGGTCGCCGTCGAGCCCTGCACGCCGACGACGTTTCGACCGCCGTTGGCGTAGTAGCCGGTCGGCGCGTTGGACTGGCCTTCGCCGCGGATGTTGTCGATCGAGGTCGGCGTGAGGTGCTGATACGCGTAGACGCTCGCCTGCACGCGCACATTGTCGATCTGATTGCGCTTGTTGGGCGAGGTGCTGTTGTCCCAGACGGCGAGGCGGAACGTGGTCGCGCCGGATTCGACGACCGTTCCGCCCAGACTCACCGTGTGCGTGCCCCAGGCGCTGGTGGAATTGTCCGGGGCGATTTCGGTGAATTCCTGAGCGCCGATTTCGTTCGCGAACGCGTCCGTCGACCAGAACGCCGCGGTGTTGGTGTTCATCGCGCCCGTCCCCGATGCCAGCGCCCGCGCGTCCCATGAAATCGAGTTGTACACGATCACATGATCCGCCGCCGGGGTCACGCTGAACGTGTAGTACCGGCTCGTGCTGATCGACGTCGCCACCGAGTTCTGCGTTTCGGAGCCATCGGTCTCGATGGATTTGCCCGGATTGCCGGCGGCGATGAACGCGGGGGTGAACGAACCGCTGGCGGAGGCGAAACTGCTGGTGGTCCATGCCGTCTGCGGATCGGAACTCGTCAACACATCGTTAAACTGGTAATCGGCGACCAGTTCGGCGGCGGCGAAACGACACGCTGCGGTGACGATCAGCGCCGCGATCGGCAAAAGACGCTTGGATTGGCCGGGGAGTTGGTTCTCATTCGTCATGACTTAGTTCTCCTTGCGTGACGGATTGGCGGACTCGAAAACCAGATGTAACCGTGCAGATTTCGGTTCAATGTTGATGCGATCGATGACGTCCAGCGCCAGCGGACGCGACGGACTGAGCCGGACCCACATCGTGCGGCGGGCCGGCAGGCCGTCGGCATACAACGCGCGGACAAGCTCGGTGAGGTCCGCCGTCGCCATCTGCTGATCGGGCGTCTGATCGCTGATGAAATGGTCGGTCACAAGCGTCGCATGCGCCGCATCGACCGGCCCGTTGACGAAGGCGTCAAGTCCTGTCGCCTGCGGATCGTCGCTGCTCATCATGCTCAGTGAAACCTTCAGTCCCGCCGTGGTGCTGGCGATTTTGTCCTCGGCCTTGACCGCGACAAATTCCGCTTTGACGAGCCGGCCCGTCATCGGCGGCAGGTCGAAGCCGAAAAGCGCATTGGTCATCTGACGCGAGTGCGTCGTCCCCGACCCGCTGACGCCGACGATCATCGTCGTCGGATCGGCGTCGAAGCCGGGCGTGACGTTCTGCTGAGCCAGGCCGACGAGCGACGCGGCGCGATCCGCGCCGAGCGTGACATCGAGTTTCATCAACGTCGGCGACCCCGCGGGATTCGACACCGTGCCGACGTCCCCGGCCTTGAGCGCGACGGGCGATCCGTGCCGCGGGACAAGCTGGATGCGGCCTTCGGTGCAGGCGACGTTGGCGATGCCGCCGTCGGTGATCTCATACGAGAACGCGGTGCCGAGGTCGATGACGTTGGCGGTCGGGCCGATGACGGTGAACCCGTGCGCCTGCTTGGGGACCAACGCCTCCAGTACGCCGCGCAGGAGCGTCAGCTTGTCGGGCGAGGTGATTTCGATCTGGCACGGGCCGGTCAGATCGACGACCGCGCCGGAGCGGAACATGATCTGGGCCGTCCCGCCGACGAGTTCCATGCGGCCGGGCAACAGGTCGGCGCCGAGCGACGGCTGCACGGAGGCATCGCCCCATTGTGCGTCGGCCGTATCGGTCAGGAGCGCGACGGCGTTGGGTGATTTTGGATTTTGGTTTGCGGATTTTGGATCGGCGAAGACAAGAAACATCGCCGCACCGAGGGCCAGCGCGATGCACGCCGCCATCGCGGACCATGCAAAAACATTCCTGCTCGGTCGCACCACCGGAAGGGGCTCGTGCGAGGCGGGGGATTCGATGGGAGTTGCTTCGGATTCGGCACTGGTGGTCCACGCCAGGGCCGCGTGCAGGTCCATGTATTGGATGTACGCCCGGCGGGCGTCGGCATCGGTGCGGATGAGTTCCGCGAGCCGCTGCTCCTCTTCGGGCGTCGTCTGCCGGTTGCACCAGGCGTTGAGAAGGGCTTGCAGCTCGTTCATGCCGACGCCTCCCGGTTCAGCGTGCGGCGGATGCACTCCTGCAGCGCCGAACGAATGCGGCCCAGCGACTTGTAGACGCTGTTGACCGGCCGGCCCAGTTCCGCCGCCACATCGCGCGAGAGCTTGTCGGCCGCGTAGCATCGACGCACCAGATCACGATCCGTCGCCGACAGTTTGTCCATGCAGCTTGCCAGCGCCGCCCGGCGATCGGTCAGATCGTCGCTGAGCCGCTGATGCTCGAAGCTGATGGCGTCGATCGTCTGTTCATCGAGCGGCAGGGCGGCCCGCTTGTTCTCGCGCGAGAAGCGAAACACCTCGAGCCGCGCGATCCCGCAGGCCCATCTGAAAAAGTCGCCCGTCGGATCGAACGTCTCGAACTTGCGCCAGAGCACGACGCTGGTGTCCTGCAGGACCTCGTCCACGTCGGCGGGATTGCGGAGGAAGGAGGCGATGTAGGCATGAAGGCGGCGCTGCGCATCGGAGTAGCGGCGGATGAACTACTCGTGCCGCACCGCCGGGTCCGCGGCTTCAAAGTCACCGGATTTTGCGAGCGTCTCATCCACGCGGCGCCTCACGGAAGCGAAATGGCTCTATAAGCTATCGCGCCGGCGAGGGCGAACCTGTGTCGGAACCTGAAAAATATTTTCTGACGCCTGTTCCGAAGAGCGGTGAAGGCAATGCTAAGCCGCAAGCGGCTTATTTGGCATAGGCCTTGTATTGCTCGGCGATTTTGGCGGTTTCGGGGTCGCCTTTGTGGAAGATGATGCGGTAGCGGAAAGTCACGGACTGGCCGGACTTGATGGGGAAGTCGCCCAGGTGCGGTTCGTCCTTCTGGCCGGTGAAGTCGTGGACGCCGAAAGGATTGGCGGCGACGAGGCCGTACTCGCGGGCGTGCCAGTAGGTGGGGTGGCGGGGGTTTTGGGGATTGTCGAACATGGCGATCCCGTAGGTCTGGCCATTGATGGGTGCCCAGTAGTCGACCCAGTCGGCCTTTTTGCCCCAGAGGGCTTTGTCCTTGAGGCCTTCGCTGTTGAGGGCGTGGGCTTCGGAGTGGGCTTTTTTGTCGACGGGGGTCAGGCGCAGCTCGGGGCGCGTGCGGAGGCCCATCGTCCCTTCCTTGGTGTCTTGAAAGGTGATGTCGCCATGCGAGGCGTGCAGTTCGACGGCGATATCGATGACGCGCTGATCCTCGGTGGCGGAGAAAGTCAGCGTGCGGGTGTCGGTGAGGATGACCTTGCCATCGGGGGCGCGCCATTCGTCCTGTGTGGTGAGGGTCGGGCCTTCGATGTGGGTCTGGGTCGTGACGATGGAGCCGGTTTCGCCGGGCTTTTCCGCCCAGAAGTCGATGCCGTTGACGGACCCGTGGGTGAACCAGAGGGAACGGTGATGGGGATGGTCATGCGATTCGCCCGGGGTGTCGTCCTTCTGGGGGAAGTCGCGGGTCATGGGGACCTGGCCCGGCGCGAGAATGGGGTAGCAGATCGGCTTGTTGTACCCGGTGAAGAGGTAGTCGGTGAAGAGATTGCCGCGGACTTCGACGCGGACGCGGTCATCGAGCTTCTTGAGCGTCACATCCGCCGCGGACGCCGCCATTTGCAGCATCAAAACCGGGAGAATCACGCCGACGTGAAAACGAAAGGATCGGGACATGGCGGGCTCCTTGATGGGGGGATTTTGGAGTATAGCAGGATCGCGCGGGGCCGGAACGCGGCGGGGATTGGAAAAAAGTCTCGGAAAATTTTCCGCCGCATGTAAAATCCGGCGTGCGGTTCGACGGGGACGGATAGGAGGTCATGTCACATCGGCATCGAACAGGACCAACTTCTGCGTCATCTGCTCTCGGAGCGAGCGAGTCTGATCGGATACATCCGGTCGATCGTGCGCGATCGGCACATGGCGGAGGATGTGTTTCAGGAAGTGTCGATTCTGGCCGTCCGCAAACGCGAGGACATCGCTTCGCTGGCCCATCTGCCGGCCTGGCTCCGCAAAAGCGCCAAGTTCGAAGCCCTCAATGCTCTCCGCAAGCAGCAGCGCGACCCGTTGGTGTTCAACGAGAAGGTACTGGACCTGATCGAATCGGAATGGGCGGGCTTCGATCACAAGACCGCGGACATGCTCAATGCGCTGGAGCGCTGCATGGGCGAACTGTCCGACTACGCCCGCGATCTGCTGCGTCAGCGGTATCGCGAGAATCTGACGGGTCAGAGCTTGGCCCAGCGCATGGGCCGGCCCATGAATACCGTCTACGTCGCACTGAGCCGGGCGCATTCGGCGCTGGCTGAGTGCATGCAGCGTCGCACCTCCGCGCACTCGTAATCGAAGAACCTCATGACCCCGACCGCCCGCAACCCGACGCCCGAGCCCATCGCTGATCTGGCGATGCGCTACCTGGACGGATTGATGAGCGCGGCGGAGGCGGCGCAGCTCGAATCGCGGCTGTCGGAAGACGGCGGGGCGCGGCGGGCGTTCGCGGCATTCGTACATGCGGCGGGGCTCGTCGATGAGACGTTCCGCAGCGAGGCCTTCGCCGAGACGCGCCGCTCGCGTCAGCAGATCAAGCCGGCGCAGCGGGCGGCGCAGTTCATGGATCAGGTCCATCGCCGGCGCCGCCGCTGGGCCATCGGCTTGTCGGCGGCGGCGATGATCGCCCTGGCGGCGGGGCTGATCAACTACTTCGCCTCGACGCATGCGACGGATGCGCCCATCGAAATGACCGGCCCGAAGGTCGCAGTGCTGATGCAGACCAACGGCGTGACGTGGGGCACGGCGCCGATCATGGACGGTCAGTCGTGCGACACGCGCTGGGTCGAACTCAAGCAGGGCTCGACCACGTTTGAAATGTACAGCGGCGTGTCGCTGACGATGACCGGGCCGACGCGGTTCCGGTTTGTCGACGGGATGCACCTGGAACTGGAGCGCGGGCGCGTTTCGGCGACGATGACGCGGGGGACATCGGGCTTTGCGATCAGCACGCCGACGATGGAGATCGTCGACCTCGGCACGGCGTTCGACGTTTCGGTGGATCGCAGCGGGCGGACGGAACTGGGCGTGCGATCGGGGCGCGTCATGGCGACGATGCGCCCGCCGTTTACGGGCAAGGTCGTGGAACTGGGCGTGGCCGAAGGGCTGCGCTTTGATCCGATGACGGGGCGGATGGAACTGGTCAATGTCGGGTCGGGGACGCCGACCACGGCCGACGCGCATCGCCCGCAGTTCAATGTCAGCTATGTCAACGCGGTGCTGTCGGACGTGCCGCGGTCGTACTGGCGTTTCGCGTCGGCCACGGACGGGCGCGTGGCCAACGAAGTGGCGGACGGGCCGGCGATGGCGCTGGAAGGCGGGCTGAAGATCGAGGCGCCGCACGGCGTGGCGTCGGCTCGTTTCAAGGGCGTCGAGACGGAAGACTTCGCCATGGCCGACGGCCCGCTGCCCAAGTTCGGACCGCATGCGTACAGCATCGAACTGTGGCTCCATTGCGAGGCGATCAACTACGGCGAACTGGTGTCGCTGCTGTACGCGGCGGAGCCCGGCTCGCTGGGCAATCGCAACGGCGTGCAGGTCGAGATGCAGAGCGACGGCGCGGTGCGATACATGCATCGCAACCCGCCGGGGCCCGGCGGCGGGACGTCGCTCTTTTCGGATACGCCCTGCGATGAAGGCATCTGGCACCACCTTGTGCTCGTCAAGGATGCGTCGACGATGAGCATCTATCTGGACGGCCGGCTCGTCGGCGCGGAGGCGGAGTCGACGGGCGTCGTGCCCGATCCGACGATGCAACTGGGCCGGCTCGGCAACGCCAACGATTCGCCGGAGCATCAGCGTTACTGGAAGGGCTCGATGGCGCAGGTCGCCGTGTATGACCACGCGCTGTCGATGGGGGATATCCGCAAACATTACCGGGCGGCGCTGCCGGCGCTGGCCCATGAGTCATTGGAACCGTGAGACGCCCTCTGTGGGGCAAACATATTTCTGCAAGGAGAACGCCATGGGATTGGGTCACACAACGCAACGCAGCAAGTTCGCCGCGATGGTCCTCGCCGCCGTCATCGGTTCGTCCGCGTCCGCACACGCTTCGACGACCGGCTACTGGCGAGCCGAATCCGATACGAACGGCGGCGGGGGGCTTTCAAACCCCAACGAAGTCGCCGGCGGCAATCCGCTGACCGCCTCCGCCGCGAGCGTCGACTTCAACCCCGCCTCGCTGCCCGTCAAAGTCATCCCCCAGACCGGCGCGATCAACACCGGCACTTTCGACGGCAACAACGACCTTAACGCCACCGTCACCAGCTACGCCGCCCTCGACTCCGGTTCGATCACCGTCGAACTGTGGGTCCGCTCCGCGGAGGGCTCCGGCACGCTCATCTCCCGCACCGACGGCTCGTCGTCCGGGTTCACCATCGGCGATTTCACCGGCCTGGACCTGACGTACTACACCGACGACGGCATCGGCGGCAGCGTGACCCATACGATGAGCAACGTGTTCGATCCCAACACGACGTGGCACCACTTTGCCTGGACGTACGATCAGGCCAGCGGCGTGGGCAGGACCTACGTCGACGGCGCGGTCACCGCCACCGACACCGGCACCGCCGGGCAGGCCCTGCGATGGACCGGCGCGGGCGACCTGAAGGTCGGCAACGGCGTCGACGGCGGCACGCTCTCCTCGCCGTCGATCAACGCGGGGTTCCTCGATGAAATCCGCCTCAGCGACGTGGCGCTGCCCGACTATCAGTTTCTCGCCGCGCCCGGCCTGGCGGTTGACTTCGGCGCCGGCGGTCAGGACGTCAATCCGTATTTTCAGGAATTTTCCCGCGGCACGAGCGCCAACAATTTCGGGCAGGCCGGTCCGATCACCGAGGTGTACGACAGCGTGCTGGGCAACAGCGGGACCGTCAGCGTGTCCGTCTCGGGCGAAGGCGGCATCAACGTCGACTTCCGCGATCGCGGTGATGTGACTTTCGACTCCATTGGCGACGTGCTTGAAGATCACATCAAGGGCCAAACCGCCGGCCTGCTGCTGACCCTCACCGACCTGGCTCAGGGCTGGTACGACATGACCAGCTTCCATCACGAAGGCCAGAACGGCACGAACGCCGGCGGGGCGGGCAACCTCATCGACATCTACGTCTCCGATGCGCTGGGCTCCAACCGCCTCGTCGTCGACAACCTGGTGACCAGCGGCGGCACGTCGCCTTCGAGCGTCGCCATGCCCACCTACATGATCTACTCCGACGGCGTCAATCCCATCACGATCTTCTTCGATGACGTGTCGCCTTCGGATCACGAGACGGTGCTCAACGGGTTCACGCTCATCGCCGTGCCCAACCCCGCGGCCCTGCCGGCGGGTCTGGCGCTGATGGGACTGCTCATGGTGCGCCGGCGCAAATGATGAAAACCAACGCACATCGCGCGGCTCATTTAGCGGCGGGGCTTGCCCCGCGCGGCGCGCGCCTCAGGCCGCGCGGGGCAAGCCCCGCCGCTAAATGGCGCGCTCGATGCCGACATGGTTTCACATTGATCGAACTTCTCGTCGTCGTGGCGATCATCGCTTTGCTGATCGCCATCCTCCTCCCGTCGCTGGCACGGGCGCGGGAGATGGCCAAGCGCGTCGCCTGCCTGGCGCAGGAAGCGCAGATCCACAAGGCGATGACGATCTACGCCACGTCCAACCGCAACGAGTTGATTCCCTGCCGCGGGCGGACGGTGGTCGATGCGATGAATCCGCTCGGCGGCGGGGGGTGGTCCAGTGCCGAGGACGCCAAGGTGGACTGGATCGCCGCCATGGCGCAGGTCGGGCTGGCGATCAACAAGGGGCAGGCGCCGGGCGGGAATTATTTGCCCGCGCCCGTGTGGAATTGCCCGTCGCGCAAATACGAAAGTCAGTGGGAGGGCACGGGGCAGATGGCGATCTCGTATCACTACCTGGGCGGCATGGAGAAGTGGACGAGCCCGTTCGGGGAATTCAAGGCCCGCAGCCCGTCGGACTTCGACTCGGCCCGGCCAAGCTGGGCGCTGATCGTCGATGCGGTCGCCAAGATCGACGGCGTCTGGGGCGGCGGACGGGCGTCGATGTACGGCGATATGCCCCAGCACCGCGATGCCGACCCGTGGCCCGTCGGGGGCAACGAGGTGTTCGCCGACGGGTCGGGGTCGTGGGTGCCATTCGGGGATATGTATTTCATGCACAACTGGCACGGCAACAGCTATTCGCGCATGGTGTACTGGTGGCAGCAGGACCTGGGCGACTTCAATCCGCCCGCCGGCGCCAAGGCGGTGCCCTGAGCCAAAGCGGTCGCCGATCGCCGGGCGATATTTGATAAGCTGTCCTAATTCCAGAGTTTCAAAGCGGAATCCCGATGAAGATTTGCAGTTGTCAATCGCCGCGATGGGTGATACCCTATGGCGGCAGGGTGTGTGTTAGGGTGTTCAGGGTGCTTTTCAACTTTGCTGTGTCCAACATGAACCGTATTAGCGGGGACAACCATTGACTAAGACCAGAGGAACGTCGATGTATCGCGCGCTCACCGTGGCCGGCCTTTTGGGGTTGGGTGCGACTTCTGCGATGGGGCAGGCCCAACTTGACCGCTTCGAGCGACAGCTTGAGCAGATCCGCCGCGACACGCGGCTGCTGGTTCGCCCGGACGTGCCGCCCGAGCAGCGAGCCCTGATCGATTACGGCGGCTACGCCTCGTTCTATTTCCTCGCCCTCGATGACCCAACGGGCAATACGCACCTGCTGCGCCAGTCCGAACTGAACGGCTACTTCCGAGCCGACATCGACGGCGTGCACCAGGTGTTCATCCGCGGCCGCGTCGGATATCAGGACTTCAATCAGGGCGATGACTTTGACGGCAAGGGCGACGAATGGATCGACGCCACGCTCGATCGCGCGTCCTACACCTTCGACCTCCGACGCGCCAGCGAAGCGTACAAGGGCGAGACCCTGCCGTACAACTTCGTGTTCACCGGCGGGCGACAGCTCGTGCACTGGGCCAACGGTCTGGTGCTCTCGGAGGACATCGACGGTGCGGTCGTCGATCTGGAATACGGCCCGGGCAAGCTCGAACTGCTGCTGGGCCGCACGCGACCGGATCAGGTCGACATCGACAGCGCCCGCCCCAACTTCGAGGACTCGACGCACCGCAATTTCTTCGGTGCGATGATGAGCTGCGATCTGGCCGACGGCGATCACACGCCGTATCTGTACGGCCTCGTGCAGCAGGACGACAACCCCGATGACACCGTCACCGTCGGCGGCACCAACACGAACTTCGACTACAACAGTTTCTACGTCGGGTTCGGCTCCAAGGGCAAAATCACCGACTACCTCCGCTACGGCGTCGAGTTCGCCTACGAAGGCGGGACCTCGCTGAGCAGCGCGTTTGTCAACACCGGCGGCGTGTTCACCGGCGTGACGCAGACGAAAGAAGACATCTCCGCATGGGCCGTCGACGCCCGGCTCGACTACTTCCTGCATGACCAGGCGGGCACGTTCTTCAGCGGCGAGTTGATTCTCGCCACCGGCGACTCCGACCGCGTGCTCAGTTCCTCAAGCTCCTTCGGCGGCAACACACCCGGCACGAAGGACCATGCGTTCAACGCCTTCGGCCTGCTCAACACGGGTCTGGCGTTCTCGCCGGACGTGTCGAACCTGTTCGTGATGCGCGTCGGCGCGGCGACGTATCCGCTCCGCAACACCGAATGGTTCCGTCGCCTTCAGATCGGCGTCGACCTGTTCCTGTTCAACAAGTTCAATCCCGATGGTCCGATCGATGAGGCCACGAACGCGGGCGACCGCTACCTGGGCTTCGAATCGGACTTCTACGCCAACTGGCAGATCACCAGCGATCTGGCCGTGTCGGCGCGTTACGGCGTGTTCTTCCCCGGCTCGGGCATCGTCGATGCCGACTCGGATATCCGTCACTTCTTCTTCACCGGTTTGACCGTCGCATTCTGATCTACTGGAGACGATCATGAATTTTCTGAATCGCATGGGTGTTCTGGGCCTCACCGCCGCAGCTTTGACCGGCTGCTCCAGCGCGAAAGTCGCCGAGCCGCTGACCGCCAAGCTCGCCGGCGACGACATCGACGCCCAGATGGAATTCTGGCACACGCTCGAGGAGCGCCCGCTCACGTCCAATGACGAAGCGTTCCACGCCGTGCTGCTGTTCACCGACGGCTCGGACGCGTCCAAGAGCTACGACGAACGCGTGGCCGCGCTCAAGGGCCGCAAGTTCCTGCCGGCGAATTTCGATGAGTCGGCCGACCGGGCGGTGGGCCGCGGCACGACGGCGATGCTGCTGGTGGGCATCCTGCACATCAAGGGCGGCATCATCATGCAGGCGTTCGGTCCCTCGCCGCGCTACGCCTTGCGCGAACTGCAGTACCTGCAGGTCGTCCCGCCGTCCAGCGAGCAGCAGACGTTCAGCGGCGCTCAGTTCGTCAGTCTCATCGGTCGCGCCGAAGACTATCAGCGTCAGAACCCCTTCAAGAGCTCCGGCGGCAACTCCGCTTCGCAGCCCGAGATCGTTGCGAGCAAGTGAACGACGCATTGTGGATGACCCATGTTCGACTTTGCCTTTGACACTCTGACGCTGGCCCTGACGTTCGCGGCGCTGTCGATCGGCGCGACGATGGTCTGGGCGGCCGATGAACCGGCGGCACAGAAGCCGGCGGCGGAAGTCAAGGCGGCCGAGCCGGAAGCGGCGGTCGCGGCGGCGGCGGTTGCGCTGCCGACGGTGGTGATGGCGGTCAAGGGTCTGGTGCAGGTGCGTCAGGCGGAGGAACAGCCGTGGGTCAAGGCCGAGCCCGGCATGAAGCTTGAGGCCGGGGCCGAATTCCGCACCGGTCCGCATTCCGCCGTCGAGTTCAAGGTCGGCGAGTCGCAGATCGTCAAGCTCGATCGATTGGGCACGATCAAGGTGATCGACGCGATCAAGCAGAACGGCAAGGTCATGACCGACTTGGGTCTCAAGTACGGCCGCAGCGAACTGCAGGTCGAGACCGGCGGCATCGAACACGAGTCGGCGATTCACGCCCCCGGCGCGACGCTGGCGGTGCGCGGATCGGTCGGCGGGATCGTGGATGATGCCTTTGAAACCGTCGCCTACTGCACGAACCACTTCGCCGAAGCCCACATGCGCGGCCCGTCGGGGACGGTCGTCACCGTCCCGCTCCAGGAACGCCTGCTCACCACGAACGCGGACGTCGATCCGAATGCGACCGCCGCCCGCGCGATTGCCTTCAATCCGCAACAGGCTGGTACGACCGGCGGCGAGCAGATGGTCATCGCGCAGCAGCCCAACGGCACCTTCGCCAATCGCCAGGCCGGGACCCAGGGCCTGCAGCAGATGAACAAGTTCGACACCAACAAGGACATGGTGACCGGCGGGTTGCTGACCATGGGCCAGCTCGATGTGAGCATCGACTTCACCTCCGTCGCGTCGGCGATGGCGGCGAACGTCGATCTGCGGCTCAAGTCGCCCTCGGGTAACCTCATCGCCTTCAACGTCTCCGACCCGCTCGGCGGGCTGCACAGCACCGGCGATCGATCCTCGCCAAACCTAGCCATGCAGAATTTCGAGCAGATCACGACATTCTCGTCATCCGAACCGCTCCAGGCCGGCACCTACGAAGCGATCATCTTCAACAACGGCCCCGCTGCGGCGAGTATCGACGACTTCGGCGCCGCGGCGGCGACCGGCGGCGGCGGATTCCTCGTCATCAAGAACCTGTCCAACCTCGGCGTGTTGTCGCCAGGACAGGACATTCATATTCCGTTCTTCGTCCCTGCAAAAACCCCGTGAGAAGGAGCCAGTCTCGTTGCACTGGCATAAAACCATGAACAATCACAAACACAACATGTTGCTCGTCACGCTGCTGAGTCTCGTGCTTGGCGGATGGACCGGTGTGTTGCATGCGGCTGATGAAGCGCCGGCCGCGGAGAAGCCCGCCGCCGAAGCGCCCGCCGCCGAGAAGCCGGCGGATGCGGCGGCTCCGGTGCAGGACCTGGCGACGGTCGTGACGTTCGTCAACGGTCTGGTGCAGGTGCGGCAGGCGGAGGATCAGCCTTGGGTCAAGGCGGAAGTGGGCATGAAGCTCGCCGCCGGCGCCGAGTTCCGCACCGGGCCGCGCTCGCAGGTGCAGTTCAAGGTCGGCGACACGCAGATCGTCAGTCTCGACCGCCTCGGCACCATCAAAGTCATCGACGCCATCAAGCAGGGCGGCAAGGTCGAAACCGATCTGGGCCTCAAGTACGGCCGATCGGAACTGAAGGTCGACGCCGGCGGCGGTCTCGAACACGAGTCGAAGATCTACGCCCCCGGTACGACGCTGGCCGTCCGCGGGTCCGCCGGTGCGATGGACACCAATGCATGGGGCACCGTCGTGTACTGCACCGAGCATCTGGCCACCGCGACCGTCAAAGACAGCAAGGGCAAGGTCGTGCAGGTCAAGCTGCCTGAGAAGGTCCTCGCCACCGACAAGAACGGCGACTCGACCGACGCCATCCGTTCCACCGACACGTTCAACCCGCAGCAGGGTGGCTCGACCGAAACCGAAAATACGCTCTACGCCCAGTACCCGACCGGAACCTTCACCGGCGCCGGCGGCGGCGTGGACACCAATGGTCTGACCGGTGCGGGCAACACCTCAATGATGCAGGACATGGTCGCCGACAACAGCGGCGGCGGCCTCATCAACATCGGCGGCACCGGCCAGATCCGCGGGCAGCTCATCTGGAACAACACCGCCGACCTCGACCTGCACCTGATCCTGCCCTCGGAGGACGAAGTCTCGTTCTCCAATACAATGGTGACTTTCAACGGCGGCGGCGCGATCGCCAAGCTCGATCACGACAACACCGGCGGCGTCATCGACGCCGCTCCGGATTACCGCGTGGAGAACATCGCCGTCAACGGCACCAGCGTCCCCGGCGGAACCTACACCTTCTTCGTCCATAACTTCAGCTCGCACGGCAACGCCACCACCCCCTTCACGCTGATCCTCTCCGGCGACAACGGACATACCTCCGTCACCAAGACCGGCACCCTGACCAGCGGGCAGTTCAGCTCGAACTTCAACGTGGTCGTGCCCGGCGGCGGTTGAGTTAGGAAAATGAATCGTGCTTCCGGTTGGCCCCGTTTCAATGTACATTGTAAAGTTGAGGTGTCATGACTTCATTCCATCCCCTCCGCATCGGACGAGCCGTGCTCACCATGACGCTCCTGACCGCTTCGGTCGTCTGGGGGGCGGACGCGCCCCAGGCGGAAAAGCCCGCCGCTCCGGCTGCGGCGCCTGAGCAGGCCGGCGCCGCGATGACGACCGAGATCACTTCGGTGACCGGACTGGTGCAGGTGCGGCAGGGCGAGGATCAGCCGTGGGTCAAGGCCACGGTGGGGATGAAGCTCGATAACGGGGCGGAGTTCCGGACCGGGCCGCGCTCGACCGTGGAGTTCAAGGTCGGCGACACACAGATCGTCAAACTCGACCGGCTCGGCACGATCAAGGTGCTCGACGCCATCAAGGCCAACGGGGCGATCAAGATGGACCTGGGCCTCAAATACGGCCGATCGGAGCTGCGCGTCGAGGCGGGCGGCGTGGAGCACGAATCGGTGATTCATGCCCCGACCGCTTCGCTGGCCGTCCGCGGGTCCGCCGGTGCGATGGTCACCGATGCGTTCCAGACCATCGTCTACTGCACCGAGCACGAAGCATCCGCCATCATGCACGACGCCAACGGCCTCCTCCGTCACATTCCCCTTCCCAACAAGGTGCTGACCACCGACAAGGACGCGAACCCCATCAAGACTGCTCTTCGCACCAACACCTTCAATCCTCAGAAGAAGGGTTCAACCGACACCGAAGACGAACTCAACGGCGAGAACCCCGACGGCACCTACCGCGACACCACCAACGACATCACCGACGAAGTCAAGGGCAACAAGGGCACGCAGATGGAAGAGGTTTATCATCACTTGTCCGAGTTCGACGGCTGAGCGACGAAACTGTACAGCAGGGCGGTTTGACCGCCGCGTGACCCTCATCTGACGCATTGTTCGCCGCGGGTTTCCTTCGTGTCGCGGCCGAATCATTTTCAATTCGCAAAGACTCCGGTACGGGTGCGGTCTATTCCGATATCATGTTTGGACCGATGCATAAGTCGTCCGTACGGAGCGATTTGACGCCTCATGGCCATGACGCGTGTAGAACGGCAGCGATGGACGCACACCATGCTCGTGGGCCTGGCGCTGACGGCGCTGGTGTTTGCGGCCGATCGCGCCGGCTGGCTGACGCCCGCCGAATACTGGCTCTACCATCGCCGCGTCGCCTACTTTCAGTTCTTCACGCCGCCGCCGTCGGACAAGTTCGTGCACCTGGACATCGACGACGCGGCGCTGGAGGTCGTCGGTTCGTGGCCCTGGCCGCGGCGGCGCCTGGCGGAGATTCTTGACGAGCTTCATCTGGCGGGCACCGATGCGCTGGCGATGGACGTGATTTTCGGCGAGCCCCAGGAGCCGCGCTACGGCATCGACGCGGAGGGCAAGCCCACCGAACTCATCGACGATGACGCCGAGTTCGAACGCGCGGTGCGCGAGTTCGGCCGGGTGCTCATTCCCATCGCCATCACGCCGACGCCGCATGTCGCCACCAATCCCCTCAAGGACGCGATGCAGACGCTGTTGACGACGAACCTGGAGTTGGATCTCCCGCAGGTCGTCAAGATCCTCTCGCCGACCAACGACCTGATCGCGCACGGCGGACCGGAGTTGACCGACTACTACATTCAGGCGCGCAAGGGCGCGATGTACGAGCGGATCGATGCGCTGCTTTCGCACGACGACCTGACGTTTCCGCAGGCGGCGGCGCAGCTTCTTCCGCATGAGAACCTGTATGTGACGACGCCGGTGCTGCGGCTCTTTGAGCGGCAGTTCCGCCACGTGCAGGCGATCCACTCGCTCGACAAGTTCTCCAAGCCGATGCGGCCCGAGCTGCCGCAGATGCTCCACGGCTACGAAGACATCGCGCCGATCACGCGCCTGGCGCGCGCGGCGGCGATGAGCGGGTACGTCACCTACGTCCCCTTCAGCGACGGCGTCGTCCGAGGCGTGCCCCTGTGGATCGAATACCGCGGCCGGCTCTACCCGCAGTTCAGTCTTGCGCTGGCGTGTCTGACGATGGGCGTGGACGTCAAGGACCTGATCATCACCGATCACACCGTCATCATCCCCAAACCCGACGGTACGCAGGTCGTCATCCCCACGCGTCAGCACTACATCGAGGCGGCGGGCCGAAGCTACTCGGGCTTCGTCGAGATTCCCTGGTTCGGGCCGCGCGAGGACTGGAAGGACATGTACGACTTTCCCGACTATCGCGAGCCGCGCCAGCACGTGCCGCTCAATACCGTCTGGAGCGTCATCGAGATTCGCGAACGGCTCGCAGGCAACAATCACCAGATCGACTTCGCCGTCAGCAAGCTGTTGCCGCTGCTCGATGGGGCGAAAGCGACGGCGTACGCGGCGCAGATCCCGCCGCTCGATGATTTTTCCGCGCGCATTCCGACCATCGAGTATATCCTCGCCAATGCCGCCGACTACATGAAGTTTTACGAGGAAATGAAGCCCGAGGAACTACGCGACGAAGACAAGGCGTTCATGAATCTGTATCGCGGGCTCAAGGGCGTCCTTCAGATCAATCGAACGCTCGAACAGTCGCTGCACGACAAGCGTGACCTGCTCAAGCAGATCTTTCAGGGCAAAGCCGTGCTCATGGGTTGGACCGCCACGGCGGCGGCGGCCGACTTCGTGCCCACTTCGCTGCATTCGCGCTGCCCCGGCGTCGTCGTGCACGGCATGATCTACAACGGCATCCTCAACGGCGACCTTTGGAAGGCCGCCCCCCTCTGGTTCACGCCGACCGTCATCCTCGTCCTCGGTGCGATGACCACGTTTCTCGTCACCAGCTTCTCGCCCGCCCGGGCGGCCGTCGCGGCCGTGAGCATCCTGCTCGGCTGGACGCTTCTCAACTGCCTGGTCATGTTCGACTACGGCAACATCGTCGCCGACCTGGGCTCCCCGGCCTTCGCCGTCATCGCCGCATGGGCCGGCTGCACCGTCATGCGCTTCATCGCCGAACGCGCCGAACGCGCCCGCATCACCCGCCGCTTCCGCGCCTACGTCGACCCCGCCCTCGTCAGCTACGTGATCGAGCACCCCGAACAGGCCCATCTCGCCGGCACGCAGAAGGAGATGAGCGTCGTCTTCACCGACCTGGCCGGGTTCACGACCCTTTCCGAACGCCTCGGTGAAAAGACCGTCGAGCTGCTCAATGAGTACATGGGCCTGATGGTCCCCCTCATCCGCGCCCGCGGCGGATTCGTCAACAAGTTCCTCGGCGACGGCATCATGTTCTTCTTCAGCGCCCCCCTCGACAATCCCCACCACGCCCAGCACGCCATCGAAACCGTCATGGCCATGCAGCAGGCCATGGACCCCTTCAACGAAACGCTCACCCAGCGCAACCTCCCCAACGTCAAGATGCGCGCCGGCATCGCCACCGGGCTCATGATCGTCGGCGACGCCGGCCCGCCCGACGCCTCCGACTACACCGTGCTCGGCGACGTCGTGAACCTCGCCGCACGACTCGAATCCGCCAACAAAGCCGTCGGCTCGCTGACCATGCTCTCCTCCCGCACCGCCGAACTCGCCGAGGGCAAGTTCCTCTTCCGACCGGTCGGCCGGCTTCAGGTCGTCGGCAAGTCGGCGGGCGTCCTCACCTACAACCCGCTGTGTCTCATCGAAGCCGCGACCGACCGTCAGCGCGAGCTGGTGACGATGACGCAGACGATGGTCGACGCCTACGTCGCCTCCCAGTGGTGGGAGTGCATCAACGCCGCCGACATGCTCGACGCCATGTTCAGCCCCGACAAACTGACCGACCTCTACCGCCAAACCTGCCGCAAATACCTCGTCACTCCCCCCAAGGATTTCGCCGGCCAGCTTGTGCTCAGCGAAAAGTAATTTCGGCAACCGGTCCGGGCAGGCCCGGAACCTACGCCGCTCCCGCGCTACCGAGCGGCGGGCGTTCATCGTATGATGTTCATGCGTTCGTCATTCGTGTCCGGGCAGGCCCGGACCTGCATCGTTGCCTGGAACGAACATGCGAGTAAGCCAGGTGAAGCTCGGATTCAAGATTGGCTGCGGTCTTGCGATCTTGTTATTCGCAATGATCATCGCCGGTATTGCTTGGCCTCCGGACCGGTCACCGCAAGGAAATTTTGAGCATGTTGTTGTTAGCCCGCCGCCAGCGTCGTTGCGCATGTTGCGTTACGAAACTGGCGACCAGAATATTGCGGAAGGATATGAATCTTATTTGGAGTTCGTCGTCAACGATGCAGACTTGGGGATCATCCTCAAGTCAGATCAGTTCCAAAAGATCGAGCCAAGATTCGACAAAGACGTGCTTGCGCTTTGCCCGGAGTGGTGGAGAGCAGCCGTAACGGATTCGGAGTGGACAGTCTACGAGTCCGATGGTGCTGGGTACTTGAAGCAGGCATGGGTGACGCACAATAATGCGGGTCAAAACCGCCTCATGTATCACTATCAACCATATTAGCGACGTAGTTGCTCACCCACTCTGAAACTGGGAAGAAATGAGGGCCGAGAGTCATAGTCCCAAAAATGGCAATGACCCCGCCTCATCATCCCCCATTACCTTACGTCATGGAGCGGCCGCACGGGCGGCTTGCCGATGATCTGCTCGCCACTGTGCCGCTTGCACTTCTTGCTGTCCGACATCGAAAGTCTCCTGGCCCATCCGGGCCGCTGAGACTCTCATAGCCGCTGAATCAGATTTTGGGGAGCAGGCCAGATCGCATCGCAGAGTATTGTCGATCCTTGCGCTGGTTGCGTTCAGGACATTTTTGCGAACAATAATTTTCCGGCGCGCCCTCCAATTCGCCATGTGAGCGTGATTATCTGATAGACCCGCCGCCGGATATGATTTCCTTAAAGTCTGATGCGAGGCGACTTTTGCCGATGCACGAGCCCAACGCCGATGCCGCGGAGCGGTTCATCCGCCTTTTCATGGCCAACGAGCGCCGCATCTACACCTACATCCTGGCGCTGCTGCCCAATCTCGCCGACGCGGACGATGTGCTTCAGGAGACCAGCGTCGTTCTCTGGCGCAAGTTCGCCGACTATCAGCCCGGCACGAGCTTCACCGCATGGGCCTTCGCCATCGCGCGCAACAAGGTGATGACCCACTTGCAGACCCGCCGGCGGAGTCGGCTCAAGTTCGATCAGTCGCTCATTGACGCCATGAGCCGCGAGCTCGAATCGATGACGCAGGAGATGGACCAGCGTCATGCCGCCCTGGCCGAGTGCATGGCCGAACTTCCGGCGCGGGATCGCGATCTGATTCGCCGGCGCTATGAAATCGGCGCGACGGTGAAGGCGATCGCCGAAGCGGTGGGCCGGCCGGTGCAGGGGCTCTACAAGGCGTTCGCCCGCATCGAGGACGCGCTGCACGACTGCGTCAACCGCAAGACCGGAGCGGATAAGCTATGAATCATGACGAAACATTGCATGCGCGGATGCGCCCGCTTCTCGCCGCGTTGCGCGACGACGCCTTGACCGATGAGCAGGCGCGGCTGCTTGAATCGCTGCTCGCTGAGCATGCCGAGGCGCGGCGGATTTACCTTCAGTACATGAACCAGTCCGCCGGTCTTCGCGGTTACGCCACCGATCTGAGCTTCGCCGCCGACGGCGAATCGCCCGAAGCCGCCATCATGCTCAGCGAAGCGCTGCTGCGTCAGCGCATCGAAGCGGCGCCCCCGGCCGTGTCGAGGCACAGCATGGTGCTCACGCGCTGGGCGCTGGCGGCGAGTTTGCTCTTGGCCGTCGCGCTTGGGGCGGCTTTGCTGATGCAGCGCCATGACAATTCCGCGGCGCCGTCGGCCCCGACGATCGCGGAGGCCAACCCGTCCGAGCAGACGGACGTCGACACCGGCCCGCGGACGATCGCCGTGTTGACCCGGGCGGTCGATGCCGCATGGGCCGGGGGCGACACGCCGACCGAAATCGGGGCGGCGCTCAAACCGGGCATGATCGAATTGACGAAGGGCCTGGCCCAGATCGAGTTCTACAGCGGCGCGACGGTCGTGCTCGAAGGCCCGGCGAAATTCGAGCTTGTCAGCGCCAAGCGCGGCATCGTCCGAAGCGGCCGCGTGCGTGCGCACGTCCCCGTCCCCGCGCACGGTTTCACGCTCGAAGCCGCGGATATGGACGTCGTCGATCTCGGGACGGAGTTTGGACTTAACGTCGATGCGACCGGTCACGCCGAGGTGCATGTCTTCGATGGCGAAGTCGAGCTGCACCACCCCCGCGACGGTGCGCCGATGAGTCTGACCACGGGGCACGGCATGCGCCTTGAATCCAACGGTTCGCTCACGCCGATCTCCATCGACGACCACGCCTTCATGTCCTCCGCCCGGCTCGCCACCCTCGCCGACCGCGATCGCGATCAGCGGCTTGCGACATGGAAGCTCGAAAGCGAACGCATCAAGCGTGATCCCTCCGTCGTGCTCTACTACACCTTCGACGATCAGCCCGCATGGCAGCGCACACTGCGCGATCAGCGCGAAAACTCCGACGGCTCGCGCGACGGCGCGATTGTCGGTTGCGACTGGTCCACCGGCCGCTGGCCCGGCAAGGGCGCGCTTCAGTTCAAACGCCTCAGCGATCGGGTGCGCGTGAGCATTCCCGGCACGTATGAATCGCTGACGCTCGCGGCGTGGGTCCGCTTCGACGCTTTCGACCGCTGGCTCAGTTCGCTGATGCTCACCGATTCGTGGGGCCCCGGGCATCCGCACTGGCACGTCACCTGGGAAGGCGAGATGATTCTCGGCGTCGGCGGTAATTCGAGAATCCCCTCGCACAATTACTACACTGCCAAACATCTGCTCGGCTCCGAAGACCTGGGCCGATGGGTTCACCTCGTGACCGTCTACGACGCGCCCGCCGGCAAAGTCACGCATTACCTCGACGGCCGCGTCGTCTCGACCGAATCCATCACCGCCAACCAACCCCTGACGATGGGCCCGACCGCCATCGGCAACTGGAGCCAGTACAACGGACCCGCCGACAAGGCCCGCACGCTCAACGGCTCCATCGACGAGTTCATCATCTTCTCCCGCCCGCTTGCCGCCGACGAAGTCAGCCGCATGTACGAGGCGGGCAAACCTCAGTAACGAGTGCCTGCATGATGCGTCGCCTGATCATGATGTGTTTGTGTGTCGCCCTGTCGAGACGGTCCGCGCATGCCGCTGATCACGCCGCCGACATGGCCGCCGGCTTGAAGCTCTTTTCCACCAGCGTCCGCGCCATCCTCACCGACCACTGCCTTCAGTGTCACGGCGGCGAAAAGGTCAAGTCGGGCCTCGACCTGGCCTCGCGCGAATCGCTCATCAAAGGCGGCGATCATGGCCCCGTGCTGACCCCCGGCGATGCCGACGGCAGCGCCCTGTATCGCCATGTCGCTCATCTCGACACGCCGCACATGCCTTACAAGAAGGACAAGCTGCCCGACGCGTCGATCAAGCTCATCGCCGATTGGATCAATCTCGGCGCCCCATACGACAAGCCGCTGATCGAAAACGGCGCAGGGGCGCGCAAGGAGATGATCGTTCATGATTCGGATCGGCAGTTCTGGTCGTTCGTGCCGCTGCACCCGGTCGATCCGCCTCCGGTGAAGCATGAGAAGTGGGTTCGCACGCCGATCGATCGGTATGCCTTGGCGCAGATGGAGTCGCGCGGGCTGGAGCCGAACCCGATCGCCGATCGGCGCACGCTCATCCGCCGCGCCTATTTCGATCTGATCGGCATGCCGCCGACGCCGGAGGAAGTCGAGGCGTTCGTCGCCAGCACCGACCCCGATGCCTACGGCAAGCTCATCGACCGCCTGCTCGCCAGCCCGCAGTACGGCGAGCGGTGGGCGCCGTACTGGCTGGACGTGGCGCGTTTCGCCGAGTCGATGGGTTACGAGCAGGACTACGATCGGCCTTTCGCCTGGCACTACCGCGACTTTGTCATCCGGGCCTTCAACGACGACATGCCCTACGATCAGTTCCTCAAGTGGCAGCTTGCCGGCGACGAACTGGCGCCGCGGGACGAACAGGCGATGGTGGCGACGGGCTTTCTGACCGCCGGGGCGTTTCCGACGCAGCTTACCGAGAAGGAATTCGAGTCGGCCCGATACGATGAGCTTGACGACATGGCGCGCGCGACCAGCGAGGCCATGCTCGGGCTCACCATCGGCTGCGCCCGCTGTCACGATCACAAGTACGACCCGATTCCGAGTCGTGATTACTACCGCTTCGCCGCCGTGTTCACGACGGCGATCCGCAACGACATCGATTTCTCCGTCGCGCCCGATGAGGACGACGCGGCTCAGAAGGCGTACGACGCCCGGCACGATGCGGCCGAAAAAGCGCGCGATGATTACGCGGCGGGGCCGATGCGGCAGGCGCTGATCAAGTGGCTCGCCAATCCGGCGAATCGTGCGGCGGCGCGGGGTGCATGGTTGCTTCCGACGATCGTCTCGGCGAATTCGAGCGGCGGGGCGACGTTCAAGCCGCAGGACGACGGGTCGCTGCTGGCCGAGGGTCCGAACGCGAAGGACGAGCATTACACGTTCGTCGTCACCACGCCGCTCAAGTCCATCGCCGAGCTGCGCATCGAAGCGCTGACGGATCCGTCGATGGTCAAGGGCGGACCGGGTCGGGCGAGCAACGGCAACTTCGCGCTGAGCGATCTGAAAGTGAGCGTCAAACAGTTGGGCGGCGATCAGAAGCCCGTGGCGGTGAAGCTGACGCGCGCTCGCGCGACGCATGAGCAGAACCAGACGGGTTTGTCGGTGGCGTCCTCGCTCGACGATAACCCCAAAACCGGTTGGGCGGTGGACTTCGGCGGCATCGGCAAGCCGCAGGCGGCGGTGTTCGACTTCGAGAAGCCGATCACCTTCGACGACGGCGCGGAACTTACCATTGAAATGGACTTCCGCGTGAACACGAGTCACAACATCGGCCGGCCGCGCCTTTCGGTGAGCGGGACGACGGACGCGCCGGTGGCGGTCGGCGATGCGGGGCCGCCCGCGGAGGTGGCGGCGGCGTTGAAGCAGATCGATGAGGGCGTGACGCTGGACACGCTGCCCGATGCCTCGCGCGAGGTGCTGCTTGCGTGGTTCGCGCCGCGCGATGCGCAGTGGTCGAAGCTCAATGCTGCGGTGCTCGAATGCGAAAAGTCCGCCCCAAAGTCGCACAACGAGAAGATTCAGATCACCAGCGAAGGCCTCAAACCGGTCAAACATCATGCCGACGATCGCGGGTTCCCGCACTTTTATCCGCAGACTTACCTGCTGAAGCGCGGCGATGTGAATCAGAAGACGGAAGTGGTCGAGGCGGGCTATTTGCAGGTGCTCGAACGCGACGGGCTGGACGCGAATCACTGGCGCATCGCGCCGCCTGCGGGCGCCCGCACGAGCTATCGGCGCGCGTCGCTGGCGAACTGGATGACGGATGTCGATCACGGCGCGGGACATCTGGCCGCCCGCGTCATCGTCAATCGACTCTGGCAGCATCATCTGGGCCGCGGCATCGTCGCCACGCCCAATGACTTCGGCGTGCAGGGCGATCGGCCGACGCACCCGCAGCTTCTCGAATTTCTGGCGAGCGATCTGATCGAGCACGGCTGGAAACTCAAGCGGCTCCAGAAGCTGATCATGACCAGCGCGGTATACATGCAGAGCGCCGACAGCGATTCGCAGCGCACGCAGATCGATCCGACGAATTTGTACCTTTGGCGATGGTCGCCGCGGCGGCTCGAAGCCGAGGCGATTCGCGACACCATGCTCAGCGTCGCCGGCACACTCAACAGCGCGATGTACGGCCAGGGCACGCTCGACGAGAACATGACCCGGCGCAGCGTGTATTTCACCATCAAGCGCAGCAAGCTGATTCCGACGATGATGCTCTTCGACTGGCCCGAACATCTGGTGAGCATCGGCGCCCGGGCGTCGACGACAATCGCGCCGCAGGCATTGATGTTCATGAACAGCCCGCAGGCGCGGACCTATGCGACGGATTTCGCCCAGCGGGTCACGAAGATGTCGGGCGACGACGCGATCGGCAATGCGTATCGCCTCGCCTTCAATCGCGAGCCATCGAAGGTGGAACGCGCCGATGCACAGGCCTTCATCAATCAGCAGATCGCCTCGTATCAGGCGACGAAGAAGGCGGACGCGCCGCGGTTGGCGATGATCGATTTCTGCCAGGCGCTGATGGGCCTCAACGAATTTCTCTACATGGAGTGAATCATCATGACCATGAACCCCAACGAACGAATCTTCTCCCGTCGCCAGTGGCTTGCCCGCTGCGGCGCGGGCGCGGGCCTGCTCGGATTGATGTCGCTCTTGAATGATGAAGGTCTGCTCAGCGCAGCCCAGGGCGCGAGTCTCGGTTCGCGGGCGCTGAACCCGATGGCGCCGGTGCCGTCGCACACGACGGGGCGCGCCAAGGCGGTGATCTGGATATTCATCAACGGCGGGCCCAGCCAGGTCGACACGTGGGACTACAAGCCGGGGCTCGAGAAGATGGACGGCAAGGACCTGGCGGGATTCGACAAAAACACCGGGTTTTTCGCTAAAAACGTCGGCCCGCTGATGAAGTCGCCGTTCAAGTTCACGCCACGCGGGCAGTGCGGCAAAATGGTCAGCGAAATCTTCCCGTACCTCGGCGAGCACGTGGACAAGATGGCGTTCATTCACTCGGGGCACACGGAGTCGAACAACCACAGCCCGGCGCTGTTCATGATGAACACCGGCATGCCGCGCATGGGCTTTCCATGTGTGGGTTCATGGGTGACATACGGGCTGGGCAGCGTGAGCCGGGATCTGCCGGGGTTTGTGGTGATGAGCGATCCGCTCGGCCGCGGGCTGCCCAAGGGCAATGCGGCCAACTGGGGCGCGGCGTTTTTGCCGGGCGTGTATCAGGGCACGTGGCTTCAGCCGACCGGCGATCCGATCGCGAATCTCGATCGGCCCAAGGCGATGAGCGAAGCGCAGCAGCGCAGACAACTGGACCTGATCGGCCGACTCAATCATGCACACATGAACGGCAACGAGAGCGAAGCGGAGTTGACGGCCCGCATCGAGAGTTTTGAACTGGCGTATCGCATGCAGTCAGCGGCGCCGGAGGCGCTGGATGTCGATTCGGAGCCGGCGCACATCAAGGAGATGTACGGCCTGAACGACAAGAAGTGCACGCACTTCGCGCGTCAGTGCATCACGGCGCGGCGCATGGTCGAGCGCGGCGTGCGCTTCGTGCAGATTTATTCGGGGGGCATGGAGAACCAGCGTTCATGGGACGGGCACAACGACATCGTCGGGAACCATTCGCAGTTCGCGGGCGAGACGGATCAACCGGTGGCGGGGTTGCTGGCCGATCTGGAGCAGCGGGGGCTATTGGATGAGACGCTGGTGATCTGGGCGGGCGAGTTCGGGCGTCTGCCTCTGAGCCAGACGGGCGCGAAGCCGGGGCGTGATCATAATCCGCACTGTTTCACCGCCTGGTTCGCCGGCGGCGGCGTCAAGGGGGGCACGAGCTACGGCGAATCCGACGAAATCGGGCACAAGGCGGCGGTCGACAAGGTGTCGGTCAACGACTTTCACGCCACGATTCTGCACCTGATGGGCATGGATCACACGAAGCTGACCTACCTGTACAACGGCCGGCGATTCCGGCTCACGGACGTGGCGGGCGAGGTGATTCACCCGATCCTTGCATAAAATATTTTTTCGGGACGGTGTTGAGTCGGTCCACGCTGTGGGAAGATACAGGTAGACCCATGGCGATTGATCACGATGTTGTTGTTCGGCTGCTTCTGAAGGATCGCGCCAAGCTGCTGGCGTTCATCTGGTCGTTGCTGCGCGACGATCACGCGGCGGAGGACGTCTACCAGGAGATTTCGATTCTGGCGATCCGCAAGCGCGCCGAGATCGAAAGCGCGGCACATCTGCTGGGCTGGCTGCGTCAGGCGGCGAAGTACAAGGTGATACATCTGAAGCGCGATGCGGCCAGGCACGCGACGGTGATCGACAGCGATGTGCTGGACCTTTTGGAGGATCAGTGGAGCCGGTTTGACGGGATTGAGCAGTACGAACTGGATGATGCATTGGCGCATTGTCTGAGCGGGCTGACGCCGCGGGCGCGTCAGATGTACGCCATGCGATACGAGCAGGGCATGAGCGGGGAGACTGTGGCGGAACGGACGAAGCAGACAGTCGCGTCGGTGTACACGGCTTTGAGCCGAATTCATCGCGCGGTGGCGGATTGCATGCACCGGCAGGTGCATGGTTCGGAGGCGCCGAATGTCTGAGGCGACGCGGATGACGATCGACGAGCGCCTCGCGGCGTATCTGGACGGTGCGCTGGACGAAGCGCAGATGCGCGCGTTGAACGACGAACTGCGGGAGGACGCGGCGGCGCGACGGATGTTCGTCGATGCGTGCATGCAGGTGCGGCTCACGCGCGAGCGGATGCTGCGGCAGGCGATGCACGAACCGGGGCTTATCGAGCCGATTTTCACGGTGCGGCGGCGCTGGGCGCGGCCGGCGCTGGCGGCGGCGGCGATGGTGATGATGTGCGGGCTTTTCGTATGGATGTTCACGCCGAATCGCCCGGCGACGGAGCCGGCGACGGTGGCGGTGCTCACGTATGCGGAGGATGCGCACTGGCCGGATGCGATGGAGCCGGTGAGGGTGGGGCAGGAGATGACGCCGCGGACGATTTCGATCGACTCGGGGCGGGCGGAGATTGCGATGTTGTCGGGGGCGAATTTGATCGTGGAGGGACCGGCGGAGTTGTCGCTCGATTCGCGCATGCAGGTGCATGTGCGGCGGGGGCGGCTGACGGCGTATGTGCCGCCGCAGAGCGTCGGGTTCACGGTCGTCACGCCGACAGGGCGCGTCATCGATCGCGGGACGGCGTTCGGCGTCGACGTGGGCGGCGAGACGAATGTGCAGGTGTTCGAGGGCGTCGTCGATGCGGTGACGGAACATGAGGGGCAAACGGTGACGCGGGCGCTTCATGCCAGCGAGCAGATTTGCATGACGAAAGCGGGGGCGATCGAGGATTGGAAGCCCGCAGAGCCGATGCATTTCATACGAGAATTGGAAGCGCGCCGGCTGGGCGTGACGAACGCCTATGTCAACGCGGTCGAGTCGCTCAACCCGGTCGGGTATTGGCGGTTCGAGCGGATTGTCGATGGACAATCGCCCAACGAGATGTCTGACCATTACGCGGCGCAGATCGTCGGGAAGGTCACGCTGGTCGGTCCGCCGGGCGATCGCGCGGCGGTGTTCCGCCCCAACCGGTCGGACCAGTATCTGTATGCAACCGAACCGCTCGACGGGATGCAGATGAATGATTACTGCGTGGAGTTCTGGGTCATGCCCGAATGGGTGCACCGCGGGATGCTCGTGGAGATGACCGAGCGAAGCGGTGAACCGACGCGCACGGACCGTCAGCATCATGTCATGGCGGCGGAACTCGAAGACGACGCGACGATCCGCTTCCTGCATCGCGTGCCGGCGGGGATCGAAGGCGGGACGAACATTTATTCCGCACGGACCTACGAGCCGGGCAAGTGGCATCATGTCGTGGCGGTCAAGCAGGGCGCGAACATGCGGTTCTATCTCGACGGCGAACTGACAGGCATCGCGACCGATGCGACGAACATCTACCTCGATCCATACGTGTCGTTCGGCAAGCTGACGGACATCAAGACGATGCCCTATCGGCGGTACTTCATCGGGCGGCTTGACGAAGTGGCGATCTACAACCGGGCTCTGTCGGACGAACAAATCCGCGAGCACTATCAGATGATTCATCACCCGTAATTGGGAGCAGTTATGGTTCGGAAGTTTTTCATGTTGCCGGCGTGCGTGTTGATCCTCGGGGCGGTCGCGAAGGCGGACAAGCCCGTGGACTTCAACCGCGACATCGCCCCGATCATCACGGACAAATGCTTCGCCTGTCACGGCCCGGACGCCAAGCACGTCAAGGGCGATCTGCGCATCGACCAGCGCGACAGCGCCGTCAAGCTCGACAAACACGGCGCGGCGGCGATCGTGGCGGGTCATCCGGAAAAGAGCAAGCTGGTCGAGCGCATCTACGCCAGCGATCCGGACGACATCATGCCGCCGCCCAAGGCGCACAAACCGCTGAGCGATGCGGAGAAAGCGACGCTTAAGAAATGGATCGAGCAGGGCGCGGTGTACGAGAAGCACTGGGCGTATGTGCCGCCCAAGGAGACGCCGGCGCCGACGGTGAAGGATGCGGCCTGGCCCGCCAACTGGATCGACAACTACGTCGAGGCCCGGCTCGATGCGGAGGGGCTGCATCCGGCTCCGGACGCCGACCGCGCGACGCTGATTCGTCGCGTATCGTTCGATCTGACGGGGTTGCCGCCGACGCTTGCTCAAGTCGATGCGTTCGTGAATGACAAGAGCCCCAATGCGTTTGAGAAAGTGGTCGATCGCCTGCTCGCCTCGCCGCATTACGGGGAGCGCATGGCGATCTACTGGCTCGACCTGGTGCGTTACGCGGACACGGTCGGGTATCACGGGGATCAACCCCAGAGCATCTATCCCTATCGCGACTACATCATCAACGCGCTCAACGCGAACAAGCCCTTCGACCAGTTCAGCACCGAGCAGCTTGCCGGTGATCTTCTGCCGAATCCGACGGAGGATCAGATCGTGGCGACGGGCTACAACCGCGTGCTTCAGACGACGCACGAAGGCGGGCTCCAGCTCAAGGAATACCGCGCGATTTATCAGGCCGACCGCATCCGCAATTTTTCACAGGTGTGGATGGGCGCGACGATGGGCTGCTGCCAGTGCCACAACCACAAGTATGATCCGTACACCATCAAGGACTTCTACTCGATGGGCGCGTTCTTCGCGGACATCGATGATGAAGACCATCTGCGGCGTCAGGGCAGTCTCAACGGCCTGCCGACCGTGCGCTTGCCGGAGATGCGCGTGATGACGGCGGAGCTGAAGGCGAAGGCGGCGGAGCTCGATCAGAAAATCGCCGCGGTGCAGAAAGAGATGGATCAGTTCAAGGCGACGCTGGCGTCGGGTCAGGCGAAGTGGGAGAAGGAAATGCTTGCGGATATCAAGGGCGCCAAGCCGCAGGATTATGCGTGGCTTGATGACGGTCCGCTGGCGGGCAGCAAGGTGCGCGGCGGATGGAAGGATGTTGCAGCGGACAAAGGACCGGTACACAGCGGAAAGACCAGTCGGTTGCAGACGTCAGGCGGATTGACGCAGCATATCTTCGAAGGCATCAATCCCGCGAAATTGATCGTCGATGATCAAGCGTTCTATCTTTGGGTCTATCTCGACGCCAAGAATCCGCCCAAGGCGGTCATGATCCAGTTCAACGACGGCACGGACTGGGTGCACCGCGCCTATTGGGGCGAGAACGCCATTACCTACGGGCGCGATGCGAAGGATGTGCCGTCCTATCACCGCGCGGGTGATTTGCCCGAGGCGGGCAAGTGGGTGCGCCTTGAGGTCAACGCGGCGAAAGTCGGCCTGAACAAGGGCGATGCGGTGTCCGCCGTGGCGTTCACCCAGTTCGGCGGGTCGGTGTACTGGGATGACATGGGCGTCGTCAGCGCCGCTCAGCTCCCCCCGGCCATTGTTGAAGCGCTGCGCACGCCCGGCGACAAACGCACGAAGGCGCAGCGTGAAGCACTGGCGAGTTATCAGTTGGGCCAGTCGGCTGATTATGCGAAACTCGGTGCGCAGATCGCCGTGCTTCAGAAGGAGCGCGATGGCATCGAGAAGCGGGGCCCGTTGACGATGTACACGCGGGCGCTGAAGGAGCCGCGCGTGGTGCGCGTGCTCAATCGGGGCAACTGGATGGATGAGTCAGGCGAGATCGTCGAGCCGGCGATTCCGCAGTTCATGGGCCACATCCGTGCCGACGACCAGCGGGCGACGCGGCTTGACCTGGCGCACTGGCTCTTCAAGCCCGTCGCCGAGGGCGGCGTCGGCGAGATGACGGCGCGCGTGCAGGCGAACCGATTCTGGTACCTGCTCATGGGCGTCGGCATCGCGCGCGTGCTTGACGACTTCGGCGGACAGGGCGAGCCGCCGGTGTACCCGGAACTTCTCGATCGGCTGGCGCTGGAGTTCATGCACAGCGGATGGGACGTCAAGCACATGATGAAGCTCATCGTGATGAGCCGCGCGTATCGCCAGTCGTCCGTCACGCCCGCGCAGATCGCCGAGCGCGATCCGGACAATCGACTCTATGCGCATCAGTCCCGCCCGCGCCTGCCCGCCGAGATGATCCGCGACAATGCATTGGCGATCAGCGGGTTGCTCGTCGATACGATCGGCGGCCCGAGCTGCAAACCGTATCAGCCCCAGGGCTATTACGCCCACCTGAACTTTCCCGAGCGTAAATATCAGGAAGATAAGGATGAAAACCAGTGGCGTCGCGGCGTGTACATGCACTGGCAGCGTCAGTTCCTGCATCCGATGCTCAAGGCCTTCGACGCCCCGAGCCGCGAGGAATGCACGGCGATGCGGCCGGTGAGCAACACGCCGACGGCCGCATTGACGATGCTCAACGATCCGACGTTCACCGAGGCCGCCCGCGTCTTCGCCGCTCGGATCGTGCACGAAGGCGGGGCGACGGACAAGGCGAAGATCGGCTGGGCATTCCGCATGGCGACGAGCCGCACGCCGCAGGAGCGCGAGGTCGCACTTTTGAGCGATCTGCTGACGGAGCATCGCAGCGAATTTTCCGCGGATCCATCCTCGGCGGCGTCGCTCGCGCAGGTCGGGTTCACCCCGGCGCCGAAGGATATCGCGGCGCCGGAGCTTGCGGCCTGGACCAGCGTGGCTCGCGCGCTTCTGAACCTCAACGAAACCATCACACGCAACTGACAAACCGCCAACGCGGAGAACTCTCATGAATCCCCTCGAAAAACTTCAGCTTCATTCGACCCGCCGCACATTCCTGCGCAACTCCGGCGTCGGCCTCGGTGCGGCGGCGCTGTCGACACTGCTCAATGAACGCCTGCTGGCAGTGCCGGGAAGCGCCGCCGCGTCGACGCCGTACCGGGGCGTCGTCGATCCCCGCCATTTCGCGCCCCGGGCCAAGCGCGTCATCTTCCTGTGCATGGCCGGCGGACCCAGTCACCTCGAAACCTTCGACTACAAGCCCAAGCTCGAAGAGATGAACGGCAAGCCCATGCCCGGGTCCTACACCGCCGGCATGCCCATCGCGCAGCTTCAGGGCAAGCCGCTCAACTGCTACGGCCCGCAGACGAAATTCAAAAAGTACGGCAAGAGCGGACAGGTCATCAGCGACTTCTTCCCGCACATCGGTTCGATCGCCGACGAGGTCGCCATCGTGCGTTCGATGGTCACGGAGCAGATCAATCACGACCCCGCGCACACGTTCATGAACACCGGCACCGCCATCAGCGGACGCCCTTCGATGGGCTCATGGACACTCTATGGGCTCGGCTCCGACACGCAGGACCTGCCCGGTTTCGTCGTGCTCACCAGCCGCGGCGGCCGCAGCCCGCAGCCGATCTCGTCGCGTCAGTGGTCCAGTGGTTTTCTCCCCTCGCGCTTTCAGGGCGTCGAGTTCTACTCGACCGGGGACCCGGTGCATTACGTGTCCAATCCCGCCGGCTACACCCGCGCGCAGCAGGAATGCGTCATCCGCACGGTGCAGCAGCTTGACGAGGTCCGCAACGAAGCCGTCGAAAATCCCGAAATCGCCACGCGCATCACGCAGTACGAGATGGCGTTCCGCATGCAGATGTCCGTCCCCGAACTGATGGACATGTCCGACGAGCCCAAGCATATCCTCGACATGTACGGCGTCAAAAAGCCCGGCGACGGATCATTTGCCAGCAACTGCCTCCTCGCGCGGCGACTCGCCGAACGCGGCGTGCGATTCATTCATCTCTATCATCGTGGATGGGACCATCACGGCGGTCTCAAGAAGTTCATGGAAATCTGCTCGGGCCTGACCGATCAGCCCACCGCGGCGCTGATCAATGACCTGAAGCAGCGCGGCATGCTCGAGGACACGCTCATCATCTGGGGCGGCGAATTCGGCCGCACGCCCATGGCACAGGGCGACGGGCGAGATCACCACATCAAGGGCTTTTCCATGATGCTCGCCGGCGGCGGAGTCAAGGGCGGCGTCAGCTACGGCGCGACCGATGAACTGGGCTACAGCGCCGTCGAAAACCCCGTCAACGTCCGCGACCTGCATGCGACCATGCTGCATCAGCTCGGCATTGATCACGACCGCTTCAGCGTCAAGTACCAGGGACTGGACATGCGCCTCACCGGCGTCAACCCCGCCGAGCCGGTGCACGCCATTCTGAGCTGACCTCAACGTTTCCGCGCGATGATGAGCCAGTCCCACGGATAGGGTTCCTTCATCCACCCCGGGGGATGTTCGAACTCCGTGTCCCACGGATACTCCGCCTTGTCCGTCCGCTCCGTGACGAAACCCGCTTCGTCGAGCATCGCGATGATCTGCTCGCGCAGGTAGTGACGGTGCGGCACCTCCTCGCGATCGATCACGCCTTCCAGCGCCGCGTAGTCGGGCTTGATCGCCTCCCGCCGAGCCGCCGCCAGCGATTGTCCGCAGCGTTGGTTCCATTCGATGAGGCGCAGGTTCGCCCACAGCGCCGATTCGAGCGACGGCACGAGCAGCATGAGTCGCCCGCCGCGCACGACATGGCGGTGAATATTGCCGAGAATCGCCCGAGATTTGTGAAGAGCCGGCGCGATGAGCACGTTGGTGCACACGGCCAGATGCACCTTCGGCAATCTCCGCCGTGTCCGCGCCAGATCGCCGACGACCAGTTCCACATTATTGAGATGCCCGCAGCGCTCCGAAGCGATCTTGAGCAGTTTCGGTGACAGATCGATGCCGATCACGCGCTTGAATCGGGCAGCGAGCGACGGCAGATAATGCCCGACGCCGCACCCGAAATCGCAGGCGGTGTGCCGGGCGTCCGACAGTTCATCGAGCCGTCGGGGGATCACGCCGCGAAGATCGGTGTTGAGCGAATCGAGGATCTGCCGGTCGTAATCCTGTGCGGCCATGTCCCAGTAGTTGCGATCCATACGTCACGTCGCCGACTTACAGGTAGCTTCGCAGTTCATCGAGCAGACGCGGAATCGCCGTGCGCGGCTCTTCCTCCGCTTCGTACTCCAGCGCGAGCGGCCCGCTGTAGCCCGAGTCCTTGAGGATCTTCACCACGCGTTTCAGGTCCGCCGGCTCCTTGGGCTTGCCCGTCCGGTGAATCTCGGCTTTGACCTGCACGTTGACGGCATACGGCGCGACGCGCTCGATGTCGATATACGGATCGGGCGAATTGAAGTTACCCGTGTCGAGGTTCACGCCGAACCACGGCGACTTGACCGCTTCGATGATCGGCATGAGGCGGTCGATGTTGGTGAGATAGTCGTGGTTTTCGAGACCGAGCATGATGCCGCGCTTGCCGGCGATGTCGCACGCCCGCTCGATGTTCGGAATCGCCCGCGCGATGCCTTCCTCGTCGCTCGTCCCCTTGGGCGGCACGCCGGCGAAGATGCGGATCACCGGCGCCCCGATCGCCGCGTAGTACTCGACCCACGATTCGACGTGCTTGAACCATTTTTCCAGTTCATCGCCCGCCGGGAGCGTGAAGTTGTTGCGGATCGCGCCGCCGCTGACGTTCAGGCCGTGCAGGTGGCAGTGCTGCTTGATCTGCGCGAGGTACTCGGGCGTCGGCGGATCGGGAATCCAGTAGCTCGTCAGCTCCACCGAATCGAGATTGAGGGTGGCGGCCCAGTCGATGAACCCGAGCATGTCCATCGCGTCGGCGCTGTCTTTGGCCGCGCCCAGATATTTGCGCATCGAATATGCCGCGAGACTGAGCTTCAGGTGCTGCCGCCCGGTGCGTTTGATCGGTTCCATCGCCAGCGTTCGTGCTGCGGGAAACATCGGCGACACCGCGGCGATAGCGGCGGCTGACAAGAGCGAGCGTCGGGTCAGCGTCGGTTGGTTCAAGACTTGCCTCCAATGCAGTAAAGATGCGTCAGCGTGCGGATGTACAGGCGGCCCATCGCGACGGCAGGCGTGGCATGCGTCAGTTCGTCGAGCGGCATGCGCCCGAGGACCTCAAACTGATCCGACGCCTTGAATGTCACCACTTCGCCCGCCCGGCTGACGGCGTAGATCACGCCGTTGATGCACAGGGGCGACGAGAAGAACTCCCCGCCGAGCCGTTCGCGCCAGACGACTTCGCCGGTTTCGGGGTTGAAGCATGTGGCTACGCCGCTGTCGGCGACCATGAAGATGCGCCCGTTGAACGAGATCGGCGTCGGCACGTACGCCGAGGCGCGATCGATGCGGTAGAGTTCCTTGGGCGGATCGTTGGGATGATGCGGGTCGAGTTTGAGCGCGACGGTGTAGTTCTTCGCGCCGCCGCCGGACCCGCAGCTACCGATGACGACGTCGCCGGCGAGCACGGGCGAGAAGATGCTGCGTTTGTCGAACACCTTGGGCGTGTCCCAGAGCATCGCGCCGCTGTCGGGGTCCATCGCGCTGATGCCGTTGCCGTTGCTGGTGAACAGCAGCATCGGGCGTCCGGTGGCGGGGGTGTAGACGCACGGCGTCGAGTACGCCGTGTTCGCACTCCGCCGCGCGGTGCGCCAGACGACCTTGCCGCTCTTGGCGTCGATGGCGAAAACGAAACTCGGGCCCAGTTGATCGTCGGCGATGATCACCTTGTCTTCGTACACCATCGGCGACGCGCCGGAACCGTGCTGCGAATTGAACGGCCCCAGGTCGCAGTCCCATACGATCTTCCCATCGTGATCCAGCGCGACGATCTGGTCCTTCTCGGGCGTGGCCCATGTGATGTACACGCGCTCCGCATCGACCGCCGGCGTCGAGGAGGCGTAGCTGTTGAAATCATGAAGGTGCGACGTCGACGAGGCGAAGTCCGTCTTCCAGTTCACCTTGCCTGTGTCCGCGTCGATGCACACAAGCGTGCGGGTCGCGGTCTTTTTGTCCGTGCACAGAAGAAACAGCTTCTTGCCCCAGAGCACCGGCGACGAGTGTCCTTCGCCGGGCAATTCGATCTTCCACACATAGTCGGCATCGGTCCACTTTGTCGGAATCGTGGCGGCGTCGCTGATCCCGGTCCCGTTAGGTCCCCGGAATCGCGTCCATTCCTGCGCGAAAGCGTTCGGGGCGATTAGGCCGCACAACAGGGCGATGCAACAGATCGGGCTTCTCATGCGTCGGCTCTTCGATGGGGTTGTGCGGGACGGAGTGCTATGATGCTCCGGTTCAACGAGGCATGTGCGAGGAATATTGTATCGTGCGACGGGTTTTATGGGTAATCATGAGCATCGCTCTGGCGACGGGTTACGCCGCCGCACAGGTTCCCGATTTGGGGACGCGCAAGGCCGGCGACGATTGGCCGACGTTTCTGGGCCCCCATCACAACAGCACGTCTGACGAGAAAGGCATCCTCACGCAATGGGACGCGCACCCGCCGCGCATCATCTGGGAACGCAAGCTCAACACCGGTTACTCCATGCCGACGATTTCGCGCGGCCGGCTCTTTCTCTTTGAACGCATCGGCGACCAGCTCACGCTCACCTGCATGACCAGCGAAGGCGGCACGGATCTTTGGAGCTATGCCTATCCGACCAAGTACGAAGACATGTACGGTTACAACAATGGGCCGCGGTGCAGCCCGATCGTCGATGACGATCGCGTCTACATCTATGGGCCGCTCGGGAAACTGACGTGCCTGAACGTCGTCAATGGCAAAGTCATCTGGCAGGTCGACACATTCGAGAAGTTCAACGTCGTGCCCAATTTTTTCGGCGTCGGGTCGACGCCCGTCATCGAAGGCGACCTGCTCATCGCGCAAGTCGGCGGCAGCCCGCCCGACAGTGAACCCATCGGCTCGGGGCACACCAAAGGCCTCGACAGCGGCATCGTCGCGTTCAACAAACACACCGGCCAGGTCGTGTATCACATCACCGATGAACTGGCGAGCTATTCGAGTCCCGTGACGGCGACGATCGACGGGAGGCGATGGTGCTTCGTCTTCACGCGCGGGGGACTCGTCGGCTTTGAGCCCGCAACGGGGAAAGTCGACTTTCAATACCCTTGGCGGGCGCGCATCAACGAGAGCGTCAACGCCTCGACGCCGATTGTGGTCAACGACATGGTGTTCATCAGCGAGACCTACGGGCCGGGGGCGTCGCTCTTGAAGGTCAAACCCGGCGGGTACGACATCGTCTGGCGCGACGGGCCCAATGAGCGGGAGCACATGCAGGCGCATTGGAACACGCCGATTGTACGCGAGGGGTATCTGTATGGTTGCAGCGGGCGGCACACGGGCAACGCTGAACTGCGCTGCCTCGATTTCAAGACGGGCGAAGTGAAGTGGAGTCAACCGCGATTGACGCGGTCGTCGCTGCTCTATGTCGATGATCATTTCATCTGTCTGACGGAATATGGCCGGTTGCTGCTCCTGCGTGTCAACCACGAGAAGTTCGACATGGCGGGCATGCTCGCGCTGGGCGATGACGACGGGACCGAGAAGCTCAAGTATCCCGCATGGGCGGCGCCGATTCTTTCGCACGGACTGCTGTATGTACGCGGGGCGGATCGACTTTTGTGCATGGAACTGATTCCGGTGACACAATGAGGTGCATGATGCGCGCGATGGTGATGGTGCTGACGGGTGTGATGGCGATCATGATGAACGCCGCGGTGCGGGCGTCGGACAACTGGCCCGATTTTCGCGGGCCGGGGCACATGGGCATCGTCGACGCGACGGACCTGCCGCTGACATGGAGCGAGAGCGAGAACGTCAAGTGGAAGACGGCGATTCACGGGAAGGCGTGGTCATCGCCGGTTATCTGGGGCGATCAGATTTGGATGACGACGGCCGACCCGGCAGGGCATGAGCGCTACGCCGTCTGCGTCGATCGAAATACGGGAAAGATCGTGCATGACATGAAGCTGTTCGAGGTGGCGGAACCGCAATTCTGCCATGACTTCAACAGCTATGCCTCGCCGTCGCCGGTCATCGAAGCGGGGCGGGTGTACGTGACGTTCGGCTCCGCCGGCACGGCCTGCATCGATACGGCGACGGGCAAAGTGCTCTGGACGCAGCGCGACCTTTACTGCAATCACTTCCGCGGCGCGGGGGCGTCGCCGATTCTTTTTGAGAATCTGCTGATTCTGCCCTTTGACGGCAGCGACTACCAGTTCATCTGCGCGATGGACAAGAACACGGGTAAGGTCGTGTGGAAGACGAATCGCTCGGTGGACTTCGGCGACCTGGAGCCGAGCGGCAAGCCCAAGGGTGATGGCGATTTCCGCAAGGGTTTCGCCACGCCGCTGATCGCGGCGCTCGATGGTAAGCCGGTGCTGTTGAGCCCGGCTTCGAAGGCCGGTTACGCCTACGACCCGCGCACGGGCGAAGAGCTTTGGCGCATCGAGGAAAAGTCGAATCACTCGGCCAGCTCGCGCCCGGTGGCGGGTAACGGACTGGCCTACTTCTGCACGGGACTGGCGCGCGGGCAGCTCTGGGCCGTGCGGCCGGGCGGGAGCGGGGTGGTCAATGACACGAATGTGGTGTGGAAAGTCCTGCGCGGCGTGCCGAAGAAGCCGTCGCCGCTGCTTGTCGACGGGCTCATTTACATGTGCGAAGACAGCGGCGTGCTGACGTGCCTCGACGCCATGACCGGACAGGAAATATGGAAGGATCGCATCGACGGGACGTACTCCGCCTCGCCGATCTATGCGGCGGGTCGCATCTATTTCTTTGAAGAACATGGCAAGACGACGGTCATCGAAGCGGGCAAAACATTCAAGAAACTCGCTGAAAACACACTGGACGACGGGTTCATGGCGTCGCCCGCCGTCGTGGACAACGCGCTGTACCTGCGGACGCGCACGCATCTGTATCGGATCGAGAAATGATGAATCATTTGTACGGCCTGCGGCGGCCGATGCTCGCCGCGCTCATGTTGTGCATCACCCTGACAGCCCGCGCGACGGAACTACATGTCGCGCCCGACGGCAACGATCAGGCGACGGGATCAGCCGACGCGCCGCTGGCGACGCTCGAAGCGGCGCGCGATCGTGTGCGGGCTCAGCGCAAAGCGCGACAGATCAGCGACGCGGTGACAATCATCGTGCATGGCGGTCTGTATCGATGCATGACAAGTTTCGAACTGAAGCGCGAAGATGGCGGGACGGAGGCGGCGCCGGTCACGTATCGCGCGGCAAACAACGAGAAGCCGGTGTTCTGCGGCGGCGTGGTGCTGGTCGGATTTGAACCGGTGACGGACGAAGCGGTGACGTCGCGGCTCGATCCGGCGGCGCGGGAGCATGTGCGCGTCGTCGATCTGGCGAAGTTCGGTGTTAAGGACTTCGGCGCCATTGGCGCGACGGGTTTCGGGCGCGGCGCGACGATGTGGCCGGAGTTGTTCTTCGACGGTCAGGTGATGACGCTGGCGCGCTATCCGAATGCCGGGTGGCTGGGCGCGGTAAAGGGTTCGGGCGGCGAGCCCGGCGATCAGTTCACGTACCCGGGCGATCGGCCGGCGCGATGGAAGGCGGAGCCGGATGCGTGGGTGTACGGGTACTGGCGACACGATTGGGCGGATCAGTATCTTCCGATCAAGTCGATCGACACCGAAGCGAAAACGATCATCACGGGAGTAAGTCACGACTACGGCATGAAGACGGGCGCACGCTTCATCGGTTACAACCTGCTCTGTGAATTGGACGCGCCGGGCGAGTGGTACCTGGATCGCGGGACGGGGAAGTTGTACTTCTGGCCGCCGAAGGGGTCGGGCGAGGTGATGCTGTCGGTGATGGATGGTCCGATGATTTCAATGCGCGGCGCATCGCACGTCACGATCGAGGGACTGACGATCGAAGCGACGCGCGGGTCGGGGATCATCGTGCGCGACGGCGAGAATGTGGCGGTCCACCGATGCACCGTGCGGAACGTCGGCGATGTCGGCGTGGCGATCGAAGGCGGAAGGAACGATCGCGTCGAAGCGTGCGAGATCGGCGGCGTCGGGGGGACCGGACTGATTCTGTCGGGGGGGAATCGCAAGACGCTCGAGAGCGGGGGACATGTGGCGATCGGCAATCACATCCACGATTTCGGGCGCGTGCAGCGGACGTATCGGCCGGGCATTGCGATGCACGGTGTGGGGCTGCGCGTGGCGAACAATCTGATTCATGACGGGCCGCACGCGGGGATTCTTTACGGCGGGAACGATCAGGTGATCGAGTTCAACGAGATTCATCACGTCGTGCTCGATTCGGACGATGCGGGCGCGATCTACACGGGGCGGGACTGGACCGCGCGGGGTCATGTCATCCGTTACAACTACCTGCACGACTGCGGGCCGACTGCGGCGCCGGCGGTGGAGATACCCGATGAGCCGGGCATCCTCAAGGGGACCGGCCGCTCGTTTGGTGCAAGTCTGATCTATCACGACGACACCGCGCCGGGCATCACGGTGGAGGGCAACATTCTGGCGGGCGGGGATCGGGGCATGCTCATCGGCGGCGGACGCGACAACATCACGCGCAACAACATCTTCATCGGCTGCCGGACGGGCATCTGGATCGACGCCCGCGGACGCGGATGGGCCAGCGAATATATCAAACCCGGCGGCGGGTGGGGCATGTATGAGAAACTCGACGCGATGCGCATAACCGAGCCGCCGTACAGCGAACGCTATCCGACGCTGGCGACGATCAAGGATCACGATCCGGCGTCACCTTTGGGCAATGTCATCGAGCACAACGTGTTCGTGAATGTCAAAGACTGGCTGACGCTGCACGGCGTCAAGGAAGAAGAAGTCGCCATCGCCGACAACGCGCCGGAGATCGAGATGGCGGAGACGGCGGGACGGACGCCGATGGACATGGCTGTGAAGCTCGACCCGGCGATGCTGGAGCGCCTTCATTTTGAGGCGATTCCGTTCGATCGCATCGGCCTGCCGCGCGAACCATAGGGCGGGATCATCGCGGATATCGATCTGTTTCATCATCACCGTGGCGCGATTTGCCGTGAGGAAAACATTTAGCATTTAGCCTAAATCTGATATGGGATACTTTGTCATCGCCGCGCGGTTGGTTGGCGCTTGGGGTGTCGGTGGGGGGCGGAGGCGGGGATTGAGGTCAGGCGATGGGGGCGGGCATGCCGAAGGTGCGGTAGAGGATGTAGCCGATGTAGGCGACGAGGAGCAGAAGGCCTTCGAAGCGGCTGACGATGTTTTTGCCGATGAAGGCGATAGGTAGCAGGGCGAAACTCAGGAGGGCCAGGGCGATGAGGTCGGTGAAGCCGCCGACGGGGATGGCGACGGGGTGCGCGGTGGCGGTGATGGAAAGGACGAAGAGGATATTGAAGATGTTGGATCCGACGACGTTGCCGATGGCGATGTCTGCGTGGCCGCGGCGGGCGGCCATGATGCTCGTGGCCAGTTCGGGGAGACTGGTGCCGAGGGCGACGATGGTGAGTCCGATGAGGGTCTGCGAGATGCCGACGGCCTCGGCGATGTAGACGGCGGCGTCGACGGTGAGTTTGCCGCCGGCGCTGACGGCGACGAGTCCGCCGACCAGGAGCAGGAGCGAGAGCCCCATCGAGGCGGGCTTTTCGGTCTGTTCTATCTCGCTGGACATTTGAGCGAGATATTTGTCGGAACGCTGGCGGAGGGCTTCGCTGATGGTGTAGTAGAGGAAGACGCCGAATAGCATCAGAAGGAGGAGTCCCTCGGCGCGGTCGATTTCGTTGACGGCGGCAGCGGAGCGGAGGTATGTGTCGAGGCCCATGATGAAGAGGGCGACAGTGGCCAGGAGCATCATGGGGATTTCGCGGATGGCGATGGTGTGTTTGATCGTCAGCGGGGTGATGAGTGCGGCGGCGCCGAGGATGAGGCCGATGTTGGCGATGTTGGACCCGACGATGTTGCCGAAGCTGACATCGCTGTTGCCCTGAAGCGCGGCGAAGAGGTTGACGGCGAGTTCGGGGGCGCTGGTACCGAATGCGACGACGGTCAGGCCGATCAGGAGCGTTGAGACACCGAGGAGTCGCGCGGCCCCGATCGCGCCACGGACGAGGATGTCGCCGCCGGCGATGAGGAGTGCAAGACCGGCGATAAGGAGGATGATTTGGAGGGGCATGGGATGATTGTACGGCGCGGAGGAGAGGGGAGCGCGGGGAAGCAGAAGAAGCGCGGGGCGATGCCCTGCCGCCAAACGGGGGCGCGTTGGAGCGTCAGACTTTGAGTTCGACGCGCTGGTTGAGGGCGGGGGCGTAGCGGGCGCGAATGGGGGCGACGACTTCGGCGAGGAAGGCGTCGACCTGTTGGGGAGCGCGGCCGATGAAGCGCGAGCCGTCGAGTTCGGCGGCGAGGTCGATACCTGCGAAGTCCGGCTCGGCGGCGAGGCGGGTGAGCAGATCATTATCAGCGCCTTCGCTCTTGACGCGTTCGGCGGCGGCCTGGCTGTGTACTCGTATCACTTCATGCACGTGTTGCCGATCCGCGCCGCGGCGCACGGCGGCCATGAGCAGGTTTTCCGTCGCCATGAACGGCAGTTCCCTCGCTAGATTCGCCGTGACGGTCTGCTCATACACGACGATGCCGCCGGCGACGTTGTTGACGAGGTCCAGCACGCCGTCGAGCGCAAGGAACGGCTCGGGCAGTGTGAGGCGACGGCACGAGGAGTCATCGAGCGTCCGCTCCATCCACTGCTCGGCGGCAGTGACGAAGGGCGTCTGCGTCATGCCCATCACAAAACGCGACAGCCCGCAGATGCGCTCGCAGCGCATCGGATTGCGCTTGTACGCCATGGCGGACGAGCCGATCTGATCTTTCTCGAAGGGCTCTTCAAGCTCCTTGCGATTGGCGAGAAGGCGAAGATCGGTGGCGAACTTGGCGCACGCGGCGGCGACGGCGGCGAGCGAGGATTGCACCATCGCATCGACAAGGCGCGGATACGTCTGCCCCGTCACGGCGAAGCGCCGGTCGATGGGCCAGCCCATCTTCCGCGTCACGCGCTCGTCGAGCGCGTCCACCTTGTTGTGATCATCGTCGAAGAGCGAAAGGAAGGACGCCTGCGTGCCGGTCGTACCTTTGACGCCGCGGAAGCGCAGCGTCGCGAGGCGGTGCTCGATTTCCTCGAGCGCCAGCACCATGTCATGCGCCCATAACGTCGCGCGCTTGCCGACGGTCGTCGGCTGAGCGGGCTGATAGTGAGTGAACGCCAACGTGGGCAGGTCGCGGTATTTTTCGGCGAAGGCCGCGAGCTTGTCGATGGCGGCGGCGAGCTTGGCGGCGATGAGGTTCAACGCATCACGGATCTGCAATAGCTCGGTGTTACAGACGACGAACTGACTGGTCGCGCCGAGGTGAATGATCGGACGGGCGAGCGGGGCGACGTCGCCGAGCGCGTGCACATGCGCCATCACATCGTGGCGCAGCTTCTTCTCATATGAAGCGGCGGCGGCGAAGTCGATGTCGTCCAGATGCTCGCGCAACTGGGCGATCTGCTCATTGGTGATGGACAGGCCCAGCTCGCGCTCGGACTCGGCAAGGGCGAGCCAGAGGCGGCGCCAGGTGGAGAATTTGCGCTGCGGGCTCCAGATGGCCTGCATCGCGGCAGAGGCGTTGCGGGATGCGAGCGGGGATTGGTAGGTGTTGGCGTCGTTCATGGCGAGTCAGCAGACTTTTTGGGGGGCAGAAGTTCTGGAACCATTGACCGGTCAAATGGTCCAATGAGCAAATGATGCACATTTTTTCGACTGCGGACCGATGCTTTATCGGGCCTGTCGTCCGGTTTGGCTTGCATCCGTGCGTCCGACCGGTGATATTACCCTAACTCCGCTCACCCCGAAACTTGAGAGAATGATCGAGCATGGCGTCGCACCCGATTCTCAGCCCCGAACGCGAACGACAACTCGTGGACCAGGTCCAACGAGGCGATCGGGGGGCGTTGGGCGAGCTTCTTGGGGCGTATCACAAGCGCGTGTACCATGTGATCTTGCGCATGGTTTCGAACACCGAGGATGCGGCGGATCTGACACAGGAAGTGCTCCTGCGGGCGATCAAGCACGCGGACCATTTCAAGGGCGAGGCGAAGTTTTCGACATGGCTCCTGCGGATCGCTATGAATTTGGCGATCAGTCACTTACGACGGAGCCGAGTGCGTCAGGCGGTGAGTCTGGAGCATGAGATCGCCGGGGGGGCGGATCAGGCGACGCCGCTCAAGAATCTGATCTCACAACAACGGGAACAAACGCCCGCACACGGCGTCGAAACACAAGAGCAGCTTGCCCATCTGGCCCAGGCACTGGACCAGTTGGATCCATCGTTGCGTAGTGTCATACTGCTGCGAGACTTACAGGGAATGGACTACCAGCAGATCGCCGAAGTGCTCTCTGTGCCGCTGGGGACGGTCAAGAGCCGCCTGTTTCGGGCAAGATTGGCATTGCGGTCTGCACTGGACGGTAAATTAAGTGCCTCCGTGGCACAGGATGATTTGGACAATGGCTGATTCGTACGACGAGATTCTGCTTCTGGGGTACATCGAAGGCGACCTGTCGCCGGCGGAGCGGTCGCGTGTCGAGCAGTGGCTCGCGGCGGACGCCCGGCTTGCTCAGTTGGTGGCGCAGATGCAGCGGGACCGTGCCGCCGTCGCCGCCATGCCCGATCCGCACACGCCCGACTGGCTCATGGACGAAGTCGATCGGCAGCTTGAACGCGCGATGCTCGTGGAGTTCAATCTGGGTCAGTCGCACAAGGTTTCGCTGGCGCAGCGTCACATCATGCGTCGCATCGTGCTGGGTACGGCCCTGGCGGCGATGTTGATGATCGTGGCGGGCGTGGTGATTTCCTCACTGCTGGATGTCGGGCCGACGAGTTTTTCGTTCAAGCCGGACAAGAAGAAGGCCGGCAGCGACACGGTGGCGGTCAAGCCGACGGTGCCGGAGAAACCCGAAACGCCCGTCAAGCCGGATGTGCCGGAGAAGCTCGACACGCCGGTTGCAAATGAAAAGCCCGTCACACCGTCGCCGAATCTGAGCGTGAATCCGTCAATCACGGAGCCGACGGTTGTTGAGATTCCGCCGGGTCCGCCGGATGAGAAGCCGGTCATTGAATTGCCGATGCCGACGCCCGCGCCGACGGTTGCCGAGAAGCCGACGCCGCTCGCGCCCGACAAGACACCGGGGGCGACGCCTGAGCCGGTGCCGGGTGTATACGGCGGCGACACGTTGCCGATGCGCAAGGATCTGTTGCCCGATCCGCCTCAGAAGATCAAGCCGGTCAAACCAGTCACGCCGGGATCGCCGGGCGATGAGTTGCCGGAAGCGCGCGTTGATGGCGATGATCCGACTTACACGGCTCGTCAGATTCGGCTCCAGCCGTCGCTGGCGGAGCAGATGGAGATGCGTGTGGTGACGCGCGATCCGGCCGCGACGATCACACAGCTTCGCAAGCTTGTCAAGAGTCTCGCCACCGATGACGCCACGTCGTCTGAACCCGGGCCGGGTCGTTATGAGATGAAGCTTGCCGCCGAGCAGCTTCCGCGCGTCGTCGCCGAATTGCAGGCCAGCACACTCAATACGAAGGTTCAAATCCGCAAGCGCAATCTGCTGTCGGTCGGTCAGGTGCCCGATGGGCAGGGCAAGGGCGATGATGTGGCGAAGGCAATTTCGCAAGTGATGCCGGGCGTGAAGATCTGGCCGTCGATGGTGCCGGATTATGCGTCGATCCTGCGTCAGCAGTTGCCGGTCGAGCAGCCCAAGGCCGAGGACAAGGACAAGCCGGCGGACTTGGAGGTGACGCTGCCGGTCATCATCGACGCCGCGCCCAGGCCGATCAACGACAAGTCGGACCGCTGATTTCTCGCAACTATAGATGCGACTTCCCAGACGGGGGGACTTCGGCCCCACCGCCGGGTACACTCATGCCGGCGTTGGTTTGAGCCGATTGTAACGATTGCAAGGAGGTCGCATGCCCGTGGATAAGTACGACACGCTGTCGAAAGACGCATGGCGGATGTTCCGCATCATCGGCGAATTCGTCGACGGATTCGAGATGATGAGCGAGATCGGGCCAAGCGTCACGGTCTTCGGTTCGGCACGCACGAAACCCGACGACCCCATGTATCAGAAAGCCGTCGCTTGCGGCCGCCTGCTCACCGAAGCGGGCTTCGCGACGATCACCGGCGGGGGTCCGGGCATCATGGAAGCCGCCAACCGCGGCGCTTACGAAGCCAAGGGCACCAGCGTCGGCCTCAACATCACCCTGCCCATGGAGCAGGAGCCCAACCCCTATCAGACCCACGAAGTCGTCTTCCGCTACTTCTTCGTCCGCAAGGTGATGTTCGTCAAATACGCCAGCGCCTTCATCATCTTCCCCGGCGGGTTCGGCACGCTCGACGAATTCTTCGAGGCCATGACGCTCATTCAGACCCACAAAATCAGCCCGTTCCCCGTGGTCTGCATCGGCACGCATTTCTGGTCCGGCCTCGTCGACTGGATTCAGCAGACGCTCGCCAACGAATATCGCACCATTTCGCCCGATGACGTGCGCCGGTTCCATGTCACCGACGACATCGACGAAGCCGTCGAACTCATCACCAAGTGCTACAACGATCAATGCTGGCTGGGCCCGGCGCCGCAGATCGTGCCCGACTTCGCCGCCGAGCGGACGGGCGAGGGCACCATCGAAGGCATTCCGCCGCATATGCGGCAGTTCGGCCCCGGTCGTCAGCCCACGCGCGAGCAGCGCCGTCAGCTCAAGCCCTATCCGCCGCGCGGATGACCGCATCGTCGATTGTGTTATCTTTTAGGGGATGAGATTGCGTCTCTCGCGTATCGCCGCTGTGATCCTTCCCGCAGTCGTCACCGGCCTGCACATTGTCGCATTGATCGAGCTTGAGCCCCTGCTGATCTACTTCGGATTCGACATCCGGGATCAGGCGCTGATCATTCTTCAACGCATCATCGAAACGGGCATGGGGCTGAGTCTGGCCTGGCTCGGTTGCGCGCTCATCGACGCCTTCTTCTGGCACATGCTCGTCGAAGCTCGCACGGGGCAGCCCGCCCCGCGGCTTCTCGTCGCCATCATGCGCGTCCTGATCGTCGCACTGGCCATCAGCATCATCGTCGCACAGGTTTTCGATCAACCGCTCACCGGCGTCCTCGTCAGCTCCGGCGTCGTCGGCATCGTGCTCGGCTTCGCCCTTCAGCGCACCATTAACGACCTGTTCTCCGGCATCGCGCTGAACGTCGAACGCGCCTTCCGCATCGGCGATTGGATCGAAGTCGATGGCGCGGTCGGACGCGTGGTGGAGATCAACTGGCGCGCGACCCACCTCGTCCGTCTCGATCAGGTCACGGTCGTTTTGCCCAACAGCTACATCGCCGAGCGGCAACTGCTCAACTACGACAAGCCGCAACATCACTTCCGCGCGGGTCTGAAAATCGGGCTCGAATACGGCGTGCCGGTGGGGGACGCCAAGCGCGTGCTGCTCGGTGCGGTGCGAGCGGCCGAAGGCGTTCTCGAATCGCCTTCGCCCGATGTGCTGCTCTACGAATTCGGCGCTGACGGCGTGCTTTACGAGTTGCGATTCTTCATCAGCAGCTATGCGCGGAAGCACGAAGTGATCGACTTGGTGGCGATGAGCGTCAGCCGACACTTGTATCAGGCGGGCATGAGCGTGCCATTCCCGAAGCGCGATGTGTACTTTGCCCAGATGCCGCCGCGCGAGATCGACCGGCGAAAGGACCGCGCCGAACTGCTCAGCCGCATCGATCTGTTCACGGGGCTGACCGGCGACGAAATTCATCGGCTCGTGCAGGGGCTCAAGGAACGTCACTACAACGGGGCGCAGCACGTCGTGCATCAGGGCGATGCGGGGTCTACGCTGTTTCTCGTGGTCGACGGCCTTCTGGAAGTGCGCGTCGACGCCAATGGTCGGCCGCGCAAAGTGGCGCAGCTCGAACCCGGGCAGTTCTTCGGCGAAATGTCGATGCTCACCGGCGAGCCGCGGTCCGCGTCTGTCGTAGCGGTCACGGATGCGACGCTTTACGAACTGGACCGTGATGTGCTCACGCCGATTCTTCAGGCCCGTCCCGAATTCGCGCAGACGCTCTCCCGTGTGCTCGCCGAGCGGCGGAGCCACACGCAGACCCGCCTTCAGCAGTTCGACACGCCCGCCGCCGTCGATGCCCGCCGCACGCTCGCCGCCGACTTTCTCAAACGGATTCAGGGCTTCTTTGGCCTCAACGAATCCCCGCGTTAAACCGACAATATCTCCAGCGGCGCTCGCGATACATCCGCACCTCCAATGAGCTAAAATGACACGCTATGGCTGACCACGCTTTCCAACAGTGCATTCACCCCGACTGCGGCGCGACCTATGGTGTGGACCAGGTGTTGGTGTCCTGTCCGTCATGCGGGAGTCTTTTGGATGTCCGCTACGACTGGGATCGCCTGCCGCGCCCGACGTGGGACTTTTTCGAGCACCGATGGATGACGCGCGGCGAACATGGCACCGGCCGGCTCGACTTTTCCGGCGTGTGGCGCTTCCGCGAGCTGATGCCGTTCTATCGCAATCGCGATCAGATCGTCACCATCGGCGAAGGCCGCACGAACTTGCAGGATGCCCGCCGCCTCGCCAAAGAGCTGGGCATGACCCCCGGGCATCTGCACCTTCAGTACGAAGGGCTCAACCCGACTGGCTCGTTCAAAGACAACGGCATGACCGCGGCGTTCACGCACGCCCGCATGGTCGGCGCCGACAAAGTCGCCTGCGCATCCACCGGCAACACGAGCGCCTCGCTGGCGATGTTCGCCGACATGGCCGGATTCAAGGGCGTCGTCTTCATCGGCTCCGGAAAAATCGCCTACGGCAAACTTTCGCAGGCGCTGGACTATGGCGCGCTGACATTACAGGTGCAGGGCGATTTCGACGCGTGCCTCAAGCGCGTCAAGCAGATCGCCACCGAGATGCCGCAGCTTGGCATTTACCTGATGAACTCGGTCAATCCCTTCCGACTCGAAGGTCAGAAGGCGATTATGTACCGTGTGCTTGAAGCGCGGAACTGGGCGGTGCCCGACTGGATCATCGTGCCCGGCGGAAACCTCGGCAACTGCTCGGCGTTCGGCAAAGCGTTCATGGAGCTCAAGGAACTGGAGCTCATCGATCGCATCCCGCGGCTCGCCGTCATTCAGGCCGCCGGAGCGAATCCGCTGCACACGCTTTTCAATGAGCGCGGCGTGCGATGGAACGGCGGGCGATGGGACAAGAGCGCGCGCGACAAGCTGTACAACGAATACGATGCGCAGGGCATCAAGGCGAACACGATCGCCAGCGCCATCGAGATCGGCCGGCCCGTCAACCTCAGCAAGGCGCTGCGGGCGCTGGAGGTCATGGACGGCGTCGTGCGACAGGTCGACGACGAGACGATCCTCGAGCACAAGGCAATGGTCGGGCGCTACGGGTTCGGCTGCGAGCCCGCCTCTGCCGCGTCCGTCGCCGGGGCGCACATGCTCCGGCAGGAAGGCGTGATCGCGGCGGACGATGATGTGGTCTGCATTCTGACGGGTCACCAGCTCAAAGACCCGGATGCGACGGTCAAGTATCACACCGGCATCGACATGAAAGCCGTGCAGGACGCCGCCCCGCAGCACGAGCCGCACGGCCGGCTGGCCAACCCGCCGATTCCCGTGCCCGATGATCTGGCCGCCATCGTCGAAGCCCTCGGCGGCGACCCGTCGCTTGTCACGGCGATGCAGAAGTAAAATTCAACGGCGGGGCTTGCCCCGCCGCTGAATGTGTCTTCGCATCACATTACGGCTGCGCCGCTGGTTCCGACGGCGGATTCGCCTCCACCTGACGCAACCGATTGATCGCCGCCAGATATGCCAAAGCGCTGGCTTCGACGACATCCGTCGATGCCCCGCGACCGCGGACGCGACGGTCGTGATGTCGCAGTTCGACGCGCACTTCGCCCTGCGCATCCTTGCCGCTCGTCACAGCCCGGATCGAGTAGTCGAGCAGTTCCGCCTTGATGCCGGTCAGCCGCTGGATCGCCGAGTAGATGGCGTCGATCGGCCCATCGCCGGTCGAGGCGTCCGTCTCGGCGTGGCCGGCCGAGTCGGTGAGCGTGACGGTCGCCGTGGCGATGGCGTGCGTGCCGCTGGTGACCTGCATGTTGGTCAGCTTCCACAGATCGCGCCGCGACGCCGCCGACATCTCCTGCTCCAGCAGCACCTCGATGTCTTCGTCATAGACGTTCTTCTTGCGGTCCGCCAGCGCCTTGAAGCTCTCGAACACGCGCGACAGCGCTTCGTCATCGAGCGTATGCCCCAGTTGTTCGACCCGTTGGCGGAAGGCGTGACGCCCCGAGTGCTTGCCCAGCACGAGCTTGCTTTCGGGGATGCCCACCTCGCGCGGGTCCATGATTTCGTACGTGCTCCGCTCCTTGAGCATGCCGTCCTGGTGGATGCCCGATTCGTGCGCGAAGGCGTTTTCGCCGATGATCGCCTTGTTCCGCTGCACATCCAGCCCGGTCAGATGGCTGACCATGCGGCTCGTCGGATAAATCTTGCGTGTATTGATGTTCGTCGTCAGCTTGTAAAAGTCGTTGCGCGTTCGCAGCGCCATGACGAACTCTTCGAGACTCGCGTTGCCCGCCCGCTCGCCGATGCCGTTGACGGTGCATTCGACCTGCCGCGCGCCGTTCATGACCGCCGCCAGCGAGTTCGCCACCGCCAGGCCCAGATCGTCATGACAATGCGACGAGAGCACGATGCCGCGCTGATCGATGACGGGCAGTTGTGCTCGCACATGCGCGAAGATGTGGCCGTACTCGGCGGGCGTGGCGTAGCCGACGGTGTCGGGGATGTTGATCGTCGTCGCCCCGGCGTCGATGACCGCGCCGATGATTTCGACGAGATGATTCAGTTCCGTGCGCGACCCGTCCTCGGGGCTGAACTCGACATCGTCGACGAACTGTTTGGCCCGCTTCACATGCTCGACGCTGATGCGGACGATTTCCTCGAAGGGCTTTTTGAATTTGTGCTCGCAGTGGATTTTCGAGGTGGCGCAGAACACATGGATGCGCGGATGGGGCGCATCGTGCACCGCCTCCCCGGCCCGGTCCACATCCTTCGCCACGCAGCGCGACAAGCCCGCCACCGTCGCGCGGCCCAGTTCGTGCGCGATCTGCCGCACGGCCTCGAAGTCGTCATTGGACGTGATAGGGAAACCGGCCTCGATGATGTCCACGCCGAGCGCTTCGAGCTGCCGCGCGATTTCGAGCTTCTCGGCGCGGTTCAGTGAAGCGCCGGGGGATTGTTCGCCGTCTCGCAACGTCGTGTCGAAGATCTTGACCGTGTCCATGTTCGTGTCTCGCAGTAAAGGTGCATCCAACAAAAAACCCTGTCGCATGTGCGGACAGGGCGGGGGGTCATGTGGGGAAAATCCGTGTGGAGCGACCGCGCCTATCCGCAATGGGCGGAAAGAAGAAGTAGGCCAAGAAGCGGGGCGGTCGGGATGGAGCGTTGCGTGCTCATGGAAGTGGGTAGTATAGACCCCGGTTCCGGTACGATCAAGCATCGGCCGCAAGCGGAGGGGACATCCAAAAAAATCCGATCCGGCCCGGCGAAAATCTTTGAAAACGCGGGGGCATGGGCCTAGTGTGAGGCCAGCAGGTCCGAGCATTTCGTCGGGCGGACAGAAGTGTGTTTTTTGCTGTGGGAATGAGCATTCGTGAACTTCTAAAATTGGGTATCGCCTATGTGGATGGAGCAGGTGGACACGGCGGAGTTTCTCAGAGTCGTCAGCCCCGCACTCAAGCGATGCGGAGCCGACGAACTGGCCCGACAGGTCAGTCTCCGATGGACCCCGCAGCAGCTTTGTCAGATGCTCCATCACGATCACCCGGATATACGAAAACTGGCATGTGTCACACTCGGGCTCATCGGTGATCAGAGATGTTTGAAGTGCGTCGGTCGAGCCCTTCGCGATCCGGATGTTCAGGTCAATCAACTCGCGGAACACGCCCTCTGGTCCATCTGGTTCCGGACGGGCAACAACGAAAGTCAGCGCTTTTTCCGAAAGGGCATGGCCGCCCTCGAATCCGATCAGCCCAGCGCCGCGGTGACGTATTTCCGGCAGGCCCAGCGTTGTGACGGTCAGTTCGCCTCCGCATTTCATCAGTGTGCCATCGCCCATTACATGCTCGACGAATACTTGGCGGCGATCGAATGCTGCCGCCGCGCGGTCGAGTTGTCGCCCAACCATTTCGGAGCACTGGCGACGATGGGCCATTGCCATGCCCACATGGGCAACTTCCCCGCCGCCGCCGAGTGCTACCGGCAGGCCCTGGCGGTTAACCCGCGCATGGACGGGCTCGCTTCGGCGCTGGGCCGGATCGAGCGGGCGACGGTTCACGCCTGATTTTTTCGTCTATAAACCCCATGAATGAGCGGGATTTGCCGTCAAGGCGACCGGCCTGAGCGCTGTTTATTTGCGCAAGAATTGCCGGAATTTCCTTGACGCCCCATAACCATGGGGTATCATTCGCACTCCCCATGGGTCCGCAAGACCCGATTCCTTCGCCGCACACGGACGTCGGCTAATCCCGCAAATTGAGACGCATGCATGTCGACGACTTACCGTAGTAGCCGCCGCTATCGGCGAGACCGCACCGCTTCCAAGGTCGCGGCCGTGCTCATGTCGGCGATGTTCCTGCTGGTCGCCGGCGGGGTGTGGTGGCTGATCCGTTCGGAAGTCGCGCCGCAGCGCTCGACCGGGCAGGTCGCTCCGCTGTTCGTGCTCGACACGGCGGCGCCGGTGATGCAGGTCCAGCCCGTCATGCCGGTCGTCGAGAACGAAGTGCCGATCGAGGATGTCGCGGCTCCGGCGGAGCAGGTCGTGACGACGCCCGTTGAGATTGAGAAACCCGTGTCGCCCAGCGCTCCGACGCCCGCGCCGCTCAAGCCCGCCCAGCCGATGTTCAACGGCCGGCCGATCCGCGTCATCAAAACCATGCGTATGCTCGTCACCGCCTACAGCCCCGACGCCCGCTCCTGCGGACAGTTCGCCGACAACATCACCGCCAGCGGGTACTCCGTCTGGACGAACGGCATGAAACTCGTCGCCGCAGACCGCCGCCTCTTTCCCTTCGGCGCGATCGTCACGGTGCCGGGGTACAACGATGGTCAGCCCGTCCCGGTGCTCGATCGCGGCAGCGCTATCAAGGGTTCCCGCATTGATCTGCTCTACCCCACGCACGCCATCGCCCGCCAGTGGGGCGCGAAGTGGCTCAACGTGACCGTGTGGGAATATGCGGACTGATTGGTCCTTGCACTTCAAAGATATTTCATCAGTTCAACAGGCAGACGGCGCAGTCCGCGCCGCCGCGCTTTGGCCACCGCATAACGCAGGCACTGATCGACCAACTGCTCGACGCGCGGCGTGACATTCAGACCATGCGCCCGCATGGTCTTGAGCGACCATTGCCACGCCTTGTACTCCTCGTAGCATCGCGGCTTGTAGCGGTAGAAACCGATTGCGTGATGACCGACTTCGTGCAGGAACACCGCCGCGCTGATCGGGCCGCGCGGATACGGCGCTTCGATGAGGCGCGTCACCGTGCCGTTGCGATACTCGACGCGCCAGGCGCATCCGCTGCTGCTGGTGCGCCATCGATTGATACGGATGTCGTATTCGCGCTTCATCTGCTCCACGAGTTCGTCGTAGCGATGTTGCTGCTCGGTGCGGCGCTGCGAGCGCCGGCGCATCACGCCGTTCATTCGCCGCGTCGGGTCGGCCGCCATCGGCGCCGGACTCCACAACCACTTCGCAACCGCCGCCGAAGTCTTCTTCCGCATGCACTGAGACTACCAATGTGTTTGCCGCGTTGCAATCAATTTCCTACGCTGAGCACATGCGATTGATCTACTTCGGCAGCGGCGCGTTTGGATTGCCCACGCTCAAGGCGTTGTGCGAGGCGCATCATTTGGCGCTGATCATCACGCAGCCCGATCGTCCCGCGGGGCGAAACAGGCAATTGACGCCGACGCCGGTCGCGGCATGGGCGCAGGAACGCGGCATGCGCATCCTCAAACCCGAGCGCGTCAATCGGCCCGAGATTCTCGAAGAAGTGCGCGGCATCGAAGCGGATGCGAACGTCGTCGTCGCGTTCGGTCAGAAGATCGGCGTGTCGCTCATCGAGTCGCCGCGCCACGGTCCCGAAGCGACCATGAATCTGCACGCCTCGCTGCTGCCCAAGTATCGCGGCGCGGCGCCGATCAACTGGGCGATGATGCAGGGCGAGCATATCACAGGCAACACCGTCTTCAGTCTCGTCGAAGAAATGGACGCCGGCGACATCCTCGGCATGCAGCAAACGCTCATCGATCCGATGGAAACCGCGGGCGAATTGCACGATCGGCTCTCGGAGATGGGGCCGAAGCTCGTGCTGGAAGTGCTCGACAATCTGCACAAGGGTTGTCTTGAGCCGCGGGCGCAGGATGTGTCGCAGGTGACGCTCGCGCCCAAACTCGGCAAGGCGGACACGGTCATGGACTTTTCGCTCAGTGCGGAACTGGCCCGCTGTCGGGTGCATGGTCTGACGCCCTGGCCGGGCGTGCGCTGCTGGTTCGGTCAGGATCGCAAACTGCTCTTGTTGCGCCGCGTGCAGGATCTGCCGGAGGTGCGTCACAACAAGACGCCCGGCACATTGATCGACGAAGGCACCGTCGCCACCGGCTCGGGCGCGATCAAACTTCTGGAAGTTCAGCCGGCGGGCAAACGCATCATGAACTGGTCCGAATTCGCGCGCGGGCAGGCGCTGAAAATCGGCGACCGATTCGATTCGCACGAAAGTTGAATATCGCGCGGCTCAGCCGCTGTATTCAGCTTCGAGCTGTTTGAGCATGCGGCGGGAGGCGAGCTTGTCCATCGGGTTCATGCGATCGATGATGAGCACGCCGTCGAGGTGATCCGTTTCGTGCTGCCAGATGCGCGCGGGCAGTTCGTCGCTCGTCATCGAAAAGGGCTGGCCGTTGATGTCCAGCGCGTCAATGGTGATGCGGAGGGGGCGGCGGATTTCGGCGGTGACATCGGGGATCGAAAGACAACCTTCGTTGTGCGGGCCGTAGTCTTCACTGGGGTCGCGGAGGACCGGGTTGATGAAGACGCGGTCGTCGGCGGGTTCGCCGGTGTGATTGGCGACGAACAGGCGCCAGGGCAGGCCGACCTGGGGCGCGGCGAGCCCGACGCCGGGGGCCTCGTGCATGAGCTCGATCATGCGGGCGGCAACGGCTCGGATCTCGTCATCGACCTTCTCGATCGTTCGGGCCTTGCGGCGCAGCACGGGGTCGGGATAAAGCACGATGCGTAGCTGTTCGGCCTTGACGGACATGGCGTTATCATAGATGCTATGGGGGCTTTGGCCAAGATGTGGGACTTGGCTCAAGTGCGTGCGGCGCATAGACTGACAACAGAGGTTCACGCCCAAAGATGCCCGCCTTCGCACCGGTGCGACCCGGCGTGGTATGAGTCGCGTGAACTTTACAGGTGAATTCATTTGGCATGGAATCCCTTCAGTAAGAAAAAGGCCGCCGATGGCGACGATGCCGCGGCTGGGTCCGACGATGCTGTGCAGACGGACGTCGCCGAGAGCGGGTCCGACAAGGCCGGCGCGAAGGATGCGAAGGGCGCGGCTGAAGAGCATCAGCGTGATCCCCGCCGCGCGCAGCCGTGGTTTGATCGCGGCAAGACCGTGGCGGACACCGGCAACTACGACTACGCCATCGAGTGCTACATCAGCGGCCTGAAGTTCGACCCCGAGTCGATCCGGCATCATGAAGCGCTGCGCGAAGTGGCGCTGCGCCGCCGTGCCAACGGGGGCAAGCCGGCGGGCATGAAGGATCAGTTCAAGCACTCCGGCGGCAAGACCTCCATCGACAAGATGCTCAACGCCGAGTTTCTGTGGGCGAAGAATCCGCTGGATCCCGGGCTGGCGCTGGCGGTGATGAACGGATCGGCGAAGGCGGAGCTTGACGAAGTGACGTACTGGATCGGCGAGATCACGCTCGATCTGAACCGCCAGTCCAAGAAGCCCAGCATGACGGTGTATCTCAAGGCCCGCGATAATTTCGCCAAGGTCGGCGCTTTCGACATGGCGGTCGAGGCGTGCAGGTTCGTGCTCGCGATGGAGCCGAACAACATGAAGCTCGTGCAGGAGTACAAGAACCTCGAAGCCGAGAAGACCATCATGGAAGGTCGCTACGGCGAAGAGGGCGGCAGCTTCCGCACGGCGCTCAAGGACGCGGACAAGGCCAAGGCCTTGGCGCAGTCCGACTCGATCGCCGCCACGGGCGATCAGCTCACCGAACTCATCGCCCGGCTCCGCAAGGAATACGAAGAGAAGCTCGACGACATCGAGCGGCTTCAGAAACTGGTCCGCGCCCTGTTGCAGAAGGGCGACAAGGCGTCGCAGGACGAAGCGATCAAGTGGCTCGAAGACGGGTTTGAGCGATTCGGGCAGTACATGTTCAAGATGCAGGTGGGCGAGATTCGCATCAAGCAGTTCGCCGCCGCCCGCCGCGAGTACGAAGCCAAGCTCGCCACCGCCGACACCGACGAAGCCAAGGCCGAGGTCGCCGAGCAGATCCGCCGCATCAAGGCGGCCCAGCTCAAGTTCGAAGTGGGCGAGTTCCAGGACCGCGTCAAGGCGTATCCGACGGACATGCGCTGGCGCTTCGAGCTGGGTAAGCGTCAGTTTTTGATGCGCGAGTTCGACGCGGCGATCGCCAGCTTCCAGGAAGCGCAGTCCGACCCCAAATACCGCGCCATGTCGCTGCGGTACCTCGGCGAAGCGTTCGCGCTTAAGGATTGGGTCGACGAAGCGATCGATACCTACCACCGCGCGATCGAAGTGCATCCGTATAACGACGATCGACTGGCGCTGGAGCTGCGTTACAACCTCATGTGCGCGCTCGAAGCCAAGGCGCGCCGCGAGAAGGATGTGGCGATCGCGCAGGAGGCGGCGAAGATCGCCAGCCAGATCGCCCAGGCCGACATCAACTATCACGACATCCGTCAGCGCATCGAAATGCTGCGCAAGCTCACGACGGACCTCAAGGAAGGCCGCGATCCTTCGTGAGTTCAGTCGCATGAGCGTCGTCGCCGTCATCCCCGCCCGTTTCGCATCCACACGTCTGCCCGGCAAGCCCCTGCTTGACCGTACGGGCAGGGCGATGATCGTGCACGTCGTCGAGCAAGCCGCCCGGGCCAATTGCATCGACGATGTGATCGTCGCCACCGATGACGCTCGCATTCAGAACGTCGTCGCCGCCGCCGGATTCAAAGCCGTCATGACCCGTGCCGATCACCCCAACGGCACGAGCCGCATCGCTGAAGTCGCGGCGGGGCTCCCGGCGAACGTCGATGTCGTCGTGAATGTGCAGGGCGACGAACCGCAGATCGACCCGGAGCATATCGACGCCGCCGTCGAGCGTCTCTGCGCCGGCGAGGAGCCGATGGCGACGATCGCTTCGCCGTTTCAGCCGGGCGAAGATACAGGCAATCCGAATATCGTGAAGGTCGTGCTCGATCAGCGCGGGCGGGCGATGTACTTTTCGCGCAGTCTGATTCCCTATCCGCGCACCGGCTCGCCGACCGTGCTCAAGCACATCGGCCTTTACGTGTATCGCCGCGACTTCCTGCCGACGTACATCTCGCTTCCCGCCACGCCCTGCGAGCAGGCCGAGGCGTTGGAACAGCTTCGCGCCCTCGAGCATGGCCACCCCATCGCCGCCGTGATCCGTACCGTCCGTCACACCGGCATCGACACGCCCGAGCAATACGAAGCGTTCGTGCGTCACATGACCGGCCGCTGATCCGCGTCATTTGGCATTGCGAAAATCGACGATGCGCAGGAACGTCAGGTAATTGGCGTCATGAAAATTGTGCGCCCCGCCCGCGTCGTCGTCCCATGCCGTGCGGATTGCCGCGATGATGTCTTCGCCCTCGAACTGCCAGTCGGCATACTGCACGCCATGCCGCGTGCGATCGGGGTGATGGATGAGCGTGCAGCGGATCGTCCATGTGCGCAGGTCCGGCGAACTGATCAACGCCAGCGTGTTGCGATAGCCGGCCGCACCCTTGGTCGCTTCCTGCGGCGCCGGGTTGCTCAGCGCCCAGTACAGCTTGCTTGTCGGATCGAAGCGGATGTTGAACTTCGTCGCGCCGCCGGGCAGGTCGACGAAGCCGCTCGCCGGATCGAACGACGCGGTTTTGCCATCGGGGCTGATCGTGACGATCGCCGCCTTGTTCCCGCTCGGGTACTCGACGCGCAGCACATCGACGACCCCGCCGCCCGGCGCGACCACGGCATTACCCTCCAGCCATCCCCCGAAGTCGCCGTTGAGCCACGTCACGTCGCGCGGCAGCGGCGTTGCCAGCGTCCAACTCGACGCCTTGAGCAGGTCGGCGTCGGCGGGCGCACTGAGCATACCCGCCCGGAAGAACAAGCCCCATTTCCCGCCGGGCCCGTGATTGTCCTCCATCCCGCGCCACAGCCGTCCGTTGTGCTCGATGATCGGCATCGTCGAAGTGTGATACCCCGCGTCGCTTGTCAGCAGGCCGTGCTCCGCATCGGTCGGCTTCGTCCATGTCCGTCCGCCGTCATCGCTGCGCCGGATCACCACATGCCCGTACTGACGATCGACGCCCATCAGGTACGTCGCCCCGCGATGCATGAACAACCCGGTCCAGAACATGCCGTCGATCCTGGCGATGTTCTTCCATGTCGCCCCGCGGTCGTCGGAGCGGAAGACCAGCCCCTGTCCCTTCTCGTTCATCGTCGTGCCCGGCCCGAACAGATCGCAGGCCGCCAGATACGCCCCATCCGGCGCGTTGACGATCGCCGGCGAACCGACATAGCGCTTCAGCGCCGCGGGCGTGTGATAGATCACTACGCCCGGCACCGCGGCCGCGGCGGATTCGGCGGGCGGTTCGGCGTGTGCGGCGGCAATGGTGACAAGGGAGCAGGCGAATGTGGCGACCAGAAAAAAGCGACAGCGTGAGTGTTTTTGCATGATAAGAGTCCATGGTGGGGCGGACAGGGGGGCATGTCAACCGGCTCGACGCCGAATCGGGCGTGATTTGGGCTTTGAGGCGTCGTGCGAACGTGCTTGCCAATGGGCCTCCCGTTGTGTTACGATAAGACATGCCCACCGAAAATACGGACATCCTCGCGGAAGTCGGTCACCAGACGCACGAAACCGAATATTACTCGCCCATTCCCAAGGGTTACGAACGGGGACGCCATAAGTACGTCGTCGTCATGGGCACCGTCATGAGCGGGCTGGGCAAGGGCATTTTTTCCTCCTCGCTCGCCAAGCTGCTCAAGGACAAAGGCCTCCGCGTCGCGCCCATCAAGATGGAGGGCTACCTGAATCTCGATTCAGGGACGCTCAATCCGTACCGTCACGGCGAGGTTTTCGTCCTCGACGACGGGATGGAAACCGACATGGACCTTGGCACCTACGAGCGCATGCTCGATCAGAATCTGACGCGCGATAACTTCGTCACCTCCGGTCAGATTTACCGCCGCATTCTCGACAAGGAGCGGCAGGGCGGCTACCTCGGGCGCGATGTGCAGATGATCCCGCATGTGACGGGTGAAGTGAAGCATCAACTCCGCCAGCTCGCCGTCAAGCAGGACGCCGATGTCATCTTCGTCGAAGTCGGGGGGACGGTCGGCGACTTTGAGAATGGCTTCTACATCGAAGCGCTGCGTGAACTGGCCTTTGAGGAAGGCGAGCATTCGGTGTGTTTCGTCGGGCTGACGTACATCATCGAGCCGCGCGCGCTGGGCGAGCAGAAGTCCAAGGCGGCGCAGCTTGGGATCAAGCGCATGATGGAGCTGGGCGTGCAGCCGCACATCATCGCCTGCCGCGGGCGCAATCCGGTGACAGAGAAAGTGCGTGAGAAGATCGCCATGTTCTCCAACGTCCCCAAGCGCCGCGTGTTCTCCATGCACGACCGCGATTCGATCTACACGATCCCCGAGCAGATGCACGGCGAGGGGCTGGACCTGGAAATCCTCTCGATTCTCGATCTGCACGAGCGCGTCAAGCCGTCGACCGAAGACAAGGCGCGACGCGAATGGAGTCGGTTCGTCGATCTGCTCTCCGGGCCGCGCAAGTATGAAATCTCCGTCGGCATCACCGGCAAGTACGCTGAGCTGCGCGATGCCTACGCTTCGATCGAAAAGTCGCTCGAGCACTGCGGGGCGCATCTGTCGGCGAACATCAACATCCGCTGGCTCGACACGATCGCGATGGACACCATCAGCGCGGATCAGGTGGCGGATCAGCTCAAGGCGCTTGACGCCGTCATCGTACCCGGCGGGTTCGGTCATCGGGGGACCGAAGGCAAGGTCGCGTCGGTCAAGTTCTGCCGTGAGACCAAGACGCCGTACCTGGGCATCTGTCTTGGTTTTCAGATGGCGGTGATCGAGTTCGCGCGCAACGTGTGCGGGCTTGCCAAGGCGATGAGCAGCGAGTTCGATGTGCGGTCCGATTGCGCGGTGATCGACATTCTGCCTGAGCAGAAGAAGATTGAAGGGCTCGGCGGGAACATGCGGCTCGGCGGCAAGGACATCGACATCACGCGCGGCACGCTCGCCTCGATGCTCTACGACAACAAGACACGCATCCGAGAACGCTTCCGCCATCGCTACGAAGTCGATCCCAAATACATCGAAACGCTCGAGAAGCACGGCATGATCTTCTCCGGCCGGCACCCTACCCAGCCGATCATGCAGGTGCTGGAGCTGCCGCATGACATGCACCCGTATTTCATCGGCGGGCAGTTCCACCCGGAACTGAGCAGTCGCCCGCTGCGGCCGGCGCCGATGTTCATGGGCCTCGTCGCCGCGGCGATTCGTCACGCCTACCCCGACATCCCCGCCGAGAAGATCAGCGAGCGCTGGCTCCCTTTTGCTAATCAGCCCGCCGGAGCGTGACCATGCAGAGGACGCTTGGGCTTTTGAGTATGGCGGTTGTCGCGCTTTTCATCGGGCACGTTTGCGCCCAGACGGAGGTTCCGCAGCCGGAATGGGGTCGTATCACTCCTCTGGGGCAAGGTCGATTTCTTATCGAGCGAACCGTCGCCGGCGCGGCCCCGATGAGTCTGCCGACGCCGTTCGCCAACATCGTCCGCGTGCATCAGGATGACGATTCCCCCGCCGTGCTTGAATTCAACGGCGATGCGTCGAGAATTCTCATTCACGCTGACCATCGCGTCACCGTCGAAACCGCCGAAAAATCGCAGCAGTTCGACGACGGCCGCATCATCTTTTCCGCCCTCGACGCCGTCGTGCATGGCGACAAGGCCAAACTCGAATCGCACCCCGGCTCGCACCGCATCGGTTTCTGGACGAACGCGGGGGACTACGTCACATGGGACTACGCGCCCACGCGCTGGGGCATGTATGACATCGAACTGACATACTCCGCCGCGGGCGCCAATGGCACGCGCATCGCCGTCGAATATGCGAGTAAAATTTTCGAGGCGGACCTGACGTCGACCGGTTCGTGGTATCGCTACACCACGATTCCCATCGGCCGCGTCTATCTGCCGGATACCGCCAAGCAGACGCTGACGGTCCGCTGCATCAAGAAAGTCGGCGGCGCCGTGATGAACCTCAAGGCGGTCATCCTCCGCCCCGCGCCCGAGGGCGAGCAGCCGGTCCGGGCTGACGAACACGGCATCCTGACGCTCTACCCGAAAGACGCGACCGTGCATGGCGTTGCGCTGCGTTACGAGCCCCGGCCGGATAAAAACACACTCGGATTCTGGACGAAAGCGACCGACGCCGCTTCGTGGGATTTCGTCATCGACAAGCCCGGTGCGTACCACGTCATGCTCGAGCACGGCTGCGGCAACGGTCAGGGCGGAAGCGAAGCGGCGGTGAGTATCGATGATCGGACCTTCAAGTGGACGGTGCAGGACACCGGCGGATACCACAATTTCGTGGACCTGGATTTGGGCGAGGTGCAGCTTGAGGGCGGGCGACATACGCTCATCATCAAGTCGATGACGAAGGCCGGCGCGGCCGTGATGGATGTGCATCAGTTGCAGCTCCGGCCGGCCGGCCCCTGAAGCCGATGGTTGATTCGATGGAGGCATTCCCGCATGGCGCGATTGGCTTTGGCGCTGGTATTGGCGCAGCTGGCGATGAACAGCATGGTGTTGCCGGTGCGCGCTGAGACACCCCAGCAGCATGCGACGCGCATGGCCTGGTGGCGCGAGGCGCGCTTCGGCATGTTCGTGCATTGGGGTGTCTACGCCGTCCCCGCCGGCGAATACGACGGCAGGGAAGTGAAGGGCCCCAGCGAATGGCTCATGAACAACGCGCCCGTGCCGGTCGGCGAATACGTCAAGTACGCCAGCCGGTTCAATCCGGCGAAGTACGATCCCGCCGCATGGGTCGCCGCGGCGAAGGCGGCGGGCATGAAGTACATCGTCATCACGTCCAAGCATCACGATGGCTTTTGCCTCTGGGACTCGAAGGTGACCGACTACGACGTGGTGGACGCGACGCCGTACGGCAAGGACCTGCTCGCGCCGCTCGCCGCCGAGTGCCGCAAGCAGGGGCTGCACTTCGGCGTGTACTACTCGATCATGGACTGGCATCACCCATCGCAGGAACCCGGCGGCAAAAACGGCCAGTACAGCCCGACGAAAATGAAGGACGGCAAAAAGCCCGAGTATGTCGCTTACATGAAAGCGCAGCTCAAGGAGCTGACCGACGAGCTGAGCCCTGAAGTTTTCTGGTTCGACGGCGAATGGCCGGACTGGTGGACCGAAGCGGACGGGCGCGATTTGTACGATTACCTGTTGTCGCTCAATCCGAATGTCATCGTCAACAATCGCGTCGGCAAGGGCCGCAAGGGCATGGAAGGTTTGAGCAAGAGCGATCAGCAGTACGCCGGCGACTTCGGCACGCCGGAGCAGCGGATTCCGCCGCAGGGTTTGCCCGGCGTGGATTGGGAATCGTGCATGACGATGAACAATTCGTGGGGCTACAAGAAGACGGACCATCAGTTCAAATCCGCCCCCGACCTGATCCGCAACCTCATCGACATCGCCTCCAAAGGCGGCAACTACCTGCTCAACGTCGGACCCACGGCCGAGGGTGAAATCCCCGCCGAAAGTCTCGATCGTCTCGCGGCGATCGGACAATGGATGACGATCAATGGTGATGCGATTCACGGCTCGACCGCCAGTCCGTTCCCCGCGATCCCGGCATGGGGTCGCGTCACGACGGGGGATCACAAACTCTACCTTTGCGTTTTCGACTGGCCCAAGGATCACCAGCTCGTCGTGCCGCGCCTGCACAATCAGGTTCCGGGGCAGTATCTCATCAGTAATCCAACCGGCAAAATCAAGCTTCAGCCGAACATCGATTCGTGGACCATCCTCCTGCCCGACGCGGCGCCGGATGCGACGGCGAGCGTGGTCGTGATGGAGATCGAAGGGAACACGGCGCCTGTGACCGACGAGCCGTTCGTCGTCGAGCAGGGGACCGATGGTTCAATCACGCTCGCCGCTCACAACGCCACGACGCACGGCAAACTTGTCCGCTACGAACCACAACCCTACAAAAACACCGTCGGTTACTGGGCGAATCCCGATGACTGGTACGACTGGCAATTCACCGTGACGAAGCCCGGCTCGTTCCAGGTCGTCATTCAACAGGGATGCGGCAAAGGCAACGGCGGCAGCGACGTGTCCGTCACCGTCGACGATCAGGCGATTCAGTTCACCGTGCAGGACACCGGCGGATTTCAGAACTTCATCGACCGCGGCATCGGCATCGTCACCCTCGACAAACCCGGCCCGCACACGCTCGCCATCCACTGCCTCAAAAAAGCCAGGTCCGCCGTCATGGACTGCCGCCAGGTCCTGCTCATCCCAACGAAGTGACCGCGCCTACTTCGTGTAACCGGCCGTCCCGTCGGCCTGAACTTTCCAATGCCAGCGGTCGATGTAGACCTGCGCCGGTTTGAAGTCGTCATGCGTCTCCGCCAGCCGGCGCGTCAGCAGGGCGTCGAGCTTCGTCTTCAGATCGTTCGCCGCCGGGTCGTCGATGAGATTGCGAAGCTGGTACGGGTCCGTCTGATTGTCGTACAGAAGCCACGGCCCGTTCAGATCGCGGGCATAGGTGTAACGCTCGGTCCGCACGCCGCGGAATTCCTTGCCGCCGCGCGCCCGCGTCCATTCGCCGAACGGCGCGGGGCACGTGATCAGCGCCGCATTGTCCTTGTTCGGATTGTCGCCGCCTTTCATGTACCCGCTGTAATCGAGCCCTTCGACCGTGTCGGGAATCGGCACGCCCGCCAGCCCCAGCAGCGTCGGCATGATGTCCTCCGAATTCATCGGCGTGTCGATTCGTTTGCCGTCCTCACCGAGTCCCGCCGGGTAATGCCAGAGCATCGGCGTGCGGATCGATTCGTCCCACGGTTTCTGCTTTCGGATCATGCCCTGCGACCCGAGCATGGCGCCGTGATCGGAGGTGAACACCACGATCGTGTCGCGCTCGATACCCGTCTCGCGCAGCGTGTCCATCAGTTCGCCAATGCAGTGATCGAGCGCGGTGCAATGGGCGTAATAGCCGGCCAGATCAATGCGCGATTGCTTCTCATGCTCCGCCGGCACGTTCTCGCGCAGCTTCAGCGAAGCCGGGTCGTACATGTCGCGATATTCCTTCGGCGCGGTCTGATACGGATTGTGCGGCGGACCCCACGACAGTACCAGCGCGAACGGCTTGTCGCCCTTGGCGTGATCGCGAATGTATTTTTGCGCATCAGCCGTCTGTGCAAACGCGTCATATCCTTCCCAAAATTGTTTGGTCGGGTCATCCCCTTCAAAGTACGGCGAGTGGTTGTAGTCGTGCGTGCAGTCGAGCACTTTCCAATATTCGAATCCGTGCTGCCGCTCCTTGGGGATGTACGACTCGCGATGATTCCCGTCCAGGTGCCACTTACCGATGTATCCGGTCGTGTAACCGGCGGCGATCAGCGCGGGGGCGAGCGTCGTCGCATTGGTTTGCAGCGGCACGTCATTGAGAAAGACGCCATGCGTGAGCGGGCGCTGCCCCGTGATAAGCGAAGCGCGGAACGGGCAGCACACCGGCTGACTCGACACCGCGTTGAAAAGATCCGCCGACCGAGCCGCCAGCTTGTCGAGCTGAGGCGTCTTGACGTTGGGGTCCCCGGCGTAGCCCGTCGCCTGCGCCCGCCACATGTCGCCGAACACGATGAGGATGTTCGGCTTCTTCGCGGCGTCGACAGCGCCCGCAGCGACCAGTACGATTAACAGTGCGAGAAGTTGTTTCATGATTCGCATTTTACGCCGCCTTCGCGCATGAGAAAGCTCAGGGATGGCCATCCCTGAGCTTTCGGTGATTCGGTTCCGTGGATTATCCGCCGATTGTCAACCCGTTGACGTAGTCGACGAGTTCATTGTTCTTGGCGTCGATGGACTTCGTCAGGTCGTCGATCTGCTTCTGAAGCTTTTCGATCGTATCCTCTTCCTCCGAGAGCTTGGTGATGTAGCGCTTGCCGAGGGTCGAGTCATTGCCGACACTCGCCAGGTTCTTGCGCAGGCGGTCCTGGCCCTGCTGAATCTCATTGAGCTGGCGCTGCAGTTCGTTGCGCTGGCCTTGCAGACCCGCGAGCTCCTGCTTCATGGCGACCGCCTTCGCGAGGGCGTCCCGCACCTTGGCGTCGATCTGCTTCTGATTGATGTAGAACACGAGCATGTCGGGCGAGGAGGGAATGATTGCGATCGACTGCGTCATCGGCTGCTGTTCCTTGACGGAGAACTTGCCCGACTGACCGGCGTCGACGCCCACGCGGAAGCGGTACACGTTGGGCGTCTTCTCTTCGTACGCCTTGGGCTCGATCAGGTCGCGCCCGTTGTAGAATGGATGCTCGATGATCATTTCGCGCTTGACCTTGGCCTTGTTCTTGATGACGTAGTCCTGCTGGTAGGTGTTCATGCGCGTCACGTACAGCACGCCGCGCACAATCTTCACGCCGGTCATTTCCTGATCGTTCTTCATCGACGGATCGACCGTCACCGCCAGGTCGACCGCGTAGCTGAGCAGTCGCTTTTCATCGGGCGCCATGTGCCCGATCTGCGCGTCGCCGGCGTAGGCCCCGCCGTCAAACACGGTCACCGGCCCGCCCATGAGCTTGAACCCGGTGTCGTTGGTGAGGTACACGCCGTTGAGCGGATGCGTGGCGAGTTCCTGCTGGTTGTAGATGCTGACTTTCTCGGCCTTGATCTCCTTGTTGACGATCGGCAGCATGGCCGAGCGTCGTCGCGAGAGATTGATCGGATGCTGGAGCGTGTATTCGAAAAGCTCGCCGAGATCGCCCGCCGAAGCGATCGACTGCACGCCGCCGCTCAGGTCCACCTGCTTCTTCGCGGCGTCCTGCTGCATCGCCAGCCCGCGCCCCGCGAACCCGCCGTTTTGCGCCATCGCCCCCGGCGCCATCGGCGCCGCCGCCATCGCGGCCTTCTCCATCACCTTGCGCCGATCCGCCTGACGCTCCCGTTCTTCGCCGCCCTCCGCACGCAGGTTCGCCAGCTTGTCCGTCGCCTCGATGCCTTCGTCGTAGCGCTTGGGCGTCAGCGATGCGAAAAGCTCCGGCACGACGACCGGCCGCGGCACATACAGCGGCGTATACAGGTCCATCACGAACGACATCGGCCGACCGCTCACCAGCGACAGCGTCACATCCTTCCAGTCGCTGTCGCTCGTGTTCTCGACGATCGCCCAGCCCTGAAGCAGCGGCTTCTTCTCCGAAAGGTCCAGCCGATACGACGTCTTCCAGATCGGCGTCTCGACCAGATAGCCGACCCGCACGCGCCGCTCGCCTTCGCCGGCGAAGCGAATCTCGACGGGTTTGCGATCCTTGTCGCGCGACTGAACGAGCAGCGACAACGCCTGATTCAACTCCTGCTGAAGCTTCTGATCCGAGAGCGTCAGACTCTGCACGTTGTTCATGTTCACCGACCGGATGCCCGTCGGAGTCACCAGGTGCAGGATGTACTCCGTCACCGTCGCTTCGGGGTTGCCGATGACTTTCGTCTTGCTTTCGACGTTCAGAATGGATCCGGTGATCCTGTCCGGCGCTTCGATGACGACTTGCGCGCCGCGAAGCTGCGTGAGCAGTTCGGGCAGGGTGGGGTTGTCGGAGATGTCCACGCCGAAGCTGTGCAGCGCGCGTTCGATGGGCTCCTGCGACGGGTAGGACACGCTCGAGACGTTGCCCCCGTCCGCGTCCATGAGCACCATCGACTTGAGCACGTCATTGATCTGGTCGGCCTTGAACATGAGCTCCATGTTCGCATTGCCTTTGACCTTCCCGCTGTGCTCGAAGTAGCCGACGCCGCTGGAAAAGAGCACTGCCCGGGTGACAGGCAATTCAGTGTCCGGCTGCTGCTGCTGGCCGAAGGCCGCCGTGCCCAGAAGGGCGCCGATCATGACCCAAACCCAATGCCGCATCGCCATTTGCCTGCGCATCACGAAGCTCCTTGTGATCGATTGCATGGTGCCACCCTTCCAGACGCACAACACCCCGGGGCGTTCAAATCATTTTACGACAAAAAAGACAGGACGCACGGGCCAGCCGTGCGTCCTGCGTCAATTCAAACTGAACCGATCGATCACTCGCCGGCGTCGTCCTTGTCCTTGCCGGTCTTCGCACCGCCGGGACCGAAGCTGATCTTGTCGGTGCCGAGGATGTTGGCATGTGCATCCATGCCGCCGCGGGACGGCTGCACGCTGTCCGACGAACGGAACGATTCGCTGCCGCCCTCGGACTCGCCCGGAAGCTGAGCACGCTTCAGCGACAGGCCGATCTTGCGCTCTTCGACGTCGACGCGGAGGATCTTGACCTCCAGGTCCTCGCCGACCTTGACCACATCCTGCGGGTTCTCTACCTTGTGGTCCGCCAGCTCGGAGATATGGAGCAGGCCTTCCAGGTCCTCTTCGAGTTCGACGAACACGCCGAAGTTGGTGATCTTCGTGACCTTGCCGTGCACGACCATGCCCGGCTGATAGTGCGTCGGGATCGCTTCGATCCACGGGTCTTCGGAAAGCTGCTTGACGCCCAGACTGACGCGCTGCTTCTCCTGATCAACTTCGAGCACGATGCACTTGATCTCCTGACCCTTCTTAAGCAGCTCGTTGGGGTGAGCCACCTTCTTGGTCCACGACAGATCGCTGACGTGCAGCATGCCGTCGATGCCCGGCTCGATCTCGACGAAAGCGCCGTAGTTCGTGAGGTTCCGCACGATGCCGTCGATGACGGTGCCGGGCGGGTACTTGTCGGCGACAAGATCCCACGGGTTCACTTCCGCCTGCTTCATGCCCAGACTGATTTCCTGCTTGTCGCGGTTGATGTCGAGCACGACGACTTCGACCATGTCGCCGGCGTTGACGATCTCCGACGGGTGATTGACCCGGCGGGTCCACGACATTTCGCTGATGTGTACGAGGCCTTCGATGCCGTCCTCGAGCTTGACGAAGGCGCCGTAGCTGACGATGTTGACGACTTCGCCCTTGACCTTGGAGCTGATCGGGTACTTGTCCGCGATCGAGTCCCATGGATTGGCCTCACGCTGCTTGAGCCCCAGCGCGATCTTCTCCTTCTCGCGGTCGATCGAAAGCACCTTGACCTCGATCTCCTGATTGATGCTGAGCATCTCCGAAGGATGATTGACCCGGCCCCAGCTCATGTCCGTCACGTGCAGCAGGCCGTCGAGCCCGCCGATGTCCACGAACGCGCCGAAGTCGGCGATGTTTTTGACCACGCCCTTGACGAGATCGCCCTCGGTGAGCGTCGTGAGCAGTTTCTCGCGCTTCTCGGCCCGCTCCTCTTCGACGAGCTTACGGCGGGAGATGACGATGTTGCGGCGGTCGGTGTCGATCTTGAGGATCTTCGCCTTGATCTTCTTGCCGATGTACTCGCCGATGTCGGCGGGGCGGCGGATGTCCACCTGCGACGCCGGCAGGAACACCGGCACGCCGATGTCCACCAGCAGACCGCCCTTGATCTTCCGCATGACCTTGCCTTCGACTTCGTCGCCCTCGGCCTTCTCGGTGATGATCCGCTCCCAGCCGCGGATGCGATCGGCCTTGCGCTTCGATAGCTGAATCACGCCGTTCTCGGCTTCGAGATTCTCCAGCAGCACTTCGAACGTGCTCCCGAGCTTGATCTCCTCGAACTCGTCGAACTCGCTCTTGTTGACCAGGCCCTCGCTCTTGAAGCCGACGTCCACGACGACGTCATCGCCGGCGAAACCGACGACGCGCCCCGTGAGAATCTTGCCCCGCGTGATGTCCGAGACTTCGTCGCCGAGGAACGATGCAAGATCGTTGCCCAGCTCGTTGGCCTCGGTCATCAGCGCGTTGGCGCTTAACGCCTCATCTTCGAGTTCTTTGATCAGATTGAAATCAACCACAGACATGTCCTTTATGTGCATGCCTCGATGCCGGACATCCTGTCCGCGAGGCCGGCGACGAATCCCGAACGGGGTCGTCGCCCTGGTCTTTCCGGCCGCCGGATTCACACGAATCCGCTCCACGGCCCGGAGGGGAACCGGCCAGTATAGCAGGCCCGCCATAGCCGGGCCACTGAGCCGCTTCCGCGCCGAATCATGTACGTGGTACGACGAAAAATATGGCCAAATCGCTGGCAAATCGTTAAAAACACGCGAATTGGCCAGTGCAAGGTGGATCGACCCGATCGGGCCGTTACGATGCCGATACGGATGACTTTCACGGCCGGCCATCGCCGCGTGATCGTCGTATGATCGTCCCCGGTTCCCCTCATCATTCGTTTTCCCCCATTCAAAACCAAGGAGCTCGACCCAAGTGTGTGGCATTTGCGGTGAAGTGGCATTTGACGGCCTGCCGCCGGCGACGGATGTCGTCGGCGAAATGAATCGACGACTCACGCCCCGAGGCCCCGACGCCGAGGGACTCTACCGGCACAACGGCTCCATCTTCGGACATCGACGACTCGCCATCATCGACCTCTCCCCCAAGTCCGATCAACCGATGATCGACAAGAAACTCGGCCTCGGGATCGTCTACAACGGCGAAATCTACAACTACCGCGAACTGAAACGCGAGCTCTACCGCCTCGGGTACCACTTCTTTTCCGAAGGCGACACCGAAGTGCTGCTCAAGGCGTATCACGCTTGGGGCGAGTCGTTCGTCGAACAGCTCAATGGCATGTTCGCCTTCGCCATCTGGGATCAGAAGACCGGCCGCGTCGTCCTCGGGCGCGATCGGCTGGGCATCAAGCCGCTGTACTACGAACTGACGCCGCAGCGGCTGCGCTTCGCGTCGACCTTGCCCGCCATGATCGCCGCGGGCGATGTCGATACGTCGATCGACCCGATCGCGCTGCATCATTACATGACCTTCCACGCCGTCGTCCCCGCGCCGTACACGATGTTCAAAGGTGTGCGCAAACTGCCCCCCGCGACGATTATGACGATCGAATCCAGCGGGCAGGCGAAGTCCAAAACCTATTGGCATCCACAGTTCAACCGGCGCGAAGAAGACGCCAAACTCACCGCGGCGGATTGGCAGGAACTGATCCTCGATACGCTGCGCCGCTCGGTCAAACGCCGATTCATCGCCGATGTCCCCGTCGGCGTCCTGCTGTCGGGCGGGCTTGATTCGAGTCTCGTCGTGGGCCTCCTCGCCGAGTCCGGCCAGCAGCATCTCAACACGTTCTCGATCGGCTTCGAGTCCGTCAACGGCGAGGCCGGCAACGAGTTCAAGTATTCCGACCTGATCGCCAGGCACTTCGGCACGGAGCATCACCGCATTGCCGTCGAGTCCCCGCAGGCGATGGAACTTTTGCCCCGCTGCATCGAAGCGATGAGCGAACCGATGGTCAGTCACGATGTGATCGGCTTCTACCTCCTTTCGCAGGAAGTCGCCAAGCATGTCAAGGTTGTGCAGAGCGGGCAGGGGGCCGACGAAGTCTTCGCGGGCTATCACTGGTACCCCTCGATGGCGGCGAGCAAGGACGCTGTGACGGATTACGCGCGCGTGTTCTTCGACCGCCATCACGAGGACTACATCAAGGCCGTCAGCGCCGAATATGCGGACGACGACTTCTCGCGCGCGTTCGTGGCGGAGCATTTCGCGCAGTCCGGCGCGGACGCACCGATCGACAAGGCCCTGCGCCTCGACACGACGATCATGCTCGTGGACGACCCCGTCAAGCGCGTCGACAACATGACGATGGCGTGGGGCCTCGAAGCTCGCGTGCCCTTTCTCGATCACGAACTGGTCGAACTCGCCGGCCGCATCCCGCCGCAGCTCAAGATCGCTTCCGACGGCAAGGGCGTGCTCAAGGACGCGGCCCGGAAGGTGATCCCCCATGACGTGATCGACCGGGAAAAGGGCTACTTTCCGATGCCGGCGCTCAAGTACCTGCGCGGCGAATTTCTCGAAAAAGTGCGCGAAGTGCTCACCGACCCGGCGGCCCGGAAGCGCGGCCTGTTCAATCACGACTACGTGAACACGCTTCTCGCCGCCCCCGACGAGCACATCACGCCGCTGCGCGGCTCCAAGCTCTGGCAGATCGCCCTGCTGGAGTGGTGGCTTCAGACTCATCAGAAGTGAATTCACGGAAGGATTCGACCCATGCCCCGACGCGCCTCCACCGGTCTTCGCCTCGATCGTCTCGCCGGCCCGACGCAGCGCCATTGGGAGGACGCCCCCGCGCCGGATCATGCCCGGATGCGCGCCAATGTCGCGCTGCCCATGGGCTGGGGCCGTCTGCTGTTCGCGCATACTTATGACTCCGCCGAGTCGCTCGCCGCCGCGCTATGCGACGAGGAGCCGCACCAACGCGACATCGCGCTGTATGTGCGCGACCCGCACGTCGTGCTCTCGCTCGCGCCGCAGCGGCTTTTTCTCGATCCGTCGCACACCTATCGGCTCTGGTCCAACAACTACCGCCCGACGCAGCGGCAGACGCACGGCATGATCATCCGCCGCCTGCGCTCCCGCCGGGATGTCGAGCAGGTCAATCGCATCTATGCCTCCCGCGGGATGGTCAAGCTCGATCCCGACTGGGTCATGCGCGATGATGCCAATCGCCGTCTGTATCTTCACCTCGTCGCCGAGCAGCCGGTCGATGGGCAGATCATCGGCGCCGTCAGCGCGGTTGATCATGTCGAAGCGTTCGACGATCCCGAAAACGGCGCGAGTCTCTGGTGCCTCGCCGTCGATGCGCAGGTGTTCGCCCCCGGCATCGGCGAATCGCTGGTGCGTCACGTGATCGAGCATTTTCTGGCGCGCGAGCGCACGTACATCGACCTTTCCGTCATGCACGACAATCGTCTGGCGATCCGTCTCTACGAAAAGCTTGGCTTCGTCCGTATGCCCGCCTTCTGCGTCAAGCACAAAAACCCCATCAACGAACCGCTCTTCATCGCCCCCGCGCCCCCGGAACAGTTGAACCCTTATGCAAAGATTATTGTCGATGAAGCCCGCCGGCGGGGGATCGTCGTCGAGGTCGAAGACGCGGAAGTGGGCTATTTTCACCTGCATTTCGGCGGCCGCTCCGTCCGCTGCCGCGAATCGCTCAGCGAATTGACCACGGCCGTGGCGATGAGCCGGTGCGATGACAAGCGCGTGACGCGACGCGTGCTTGAGCGCGCCAAGCTGCGCGTCCCCGCCCAGTGCACCGCCGGCGAGCGCGACACGCACGAGACATTCCTGTCGCAGCATCAGCGCCTCGTCGTCAAACCCGCGCGGGGCGAACAGGGGGCGGGCATCCGCGTGGACCTATCGGACATGGGCGAAATCGAAGACGCCATCACGGCGGCGAAGTCGGTATGCGACGAAGTGTTGCTCGAGCAGTTCGTCGAAGGCGAGGACCTGCGCGTGGTCGTCATCGGCGAGAAGGTCGTCGCCGCCGCGGTGCGCCGGCCGGCCCAGATCGTCGGTACGGGCAAGCACACGGTTGGGCAACTCATCGAGATGTACAACCGCCGCCGCGCCGCCGCCACCGATGGCGAGAGCCGCGTGCCGATCGATGACGAGACGCGCCGCTGCATCAAAACAGCGGGGCGCGACATGGGCGATGTCCTGGCTGTCGACGAAACGCTGATCGTTCGCAAGACCGCGAACCTGCACACAGGCGGGACGATTCATGATGTGACCGCCGACCTGCACCCCGACCTCGCCGCCGCGTCGATCGAAGCGGCGCGGGCATTGGCGATCCCAGTCGTCGGGCTTGATCTGCTCGTCAAATCCCCGAGCGAATCCGAGTATGTGATCATCGAGGCCAACGAGCGGCCGGGCCTCGCGAACCACGAACCCCAACCAACCGCCGAGCGATTCATCGATCTGCTGTTCCCCAACAGTGCGATCGCTTCCTGACTTTTATGCCGAGGTTTCATGAACAAAATCCCCATCGACTCCGAGTACCTGACGCGCACGCTGCTCAAATTGCTGGAGATCCCCAGCCCGTCGGGATACACCGATGAGGTCGTGCGCTGTGTCGGGAAGGAACTCGAATCGCTGGGCATCGCGCACGAGATCACGCGCCGCGGCGCGATCCGCGCGAACCTCAAGGGCAGGACGAATTCGCCAAGCCGGGCGATTGTGTCGCATCTGGATACGCTGGGCGCGATGGTGCGCTGGCTCAAGCCGAACGGGCGAATGGGCGTGTCGCCGATCGGGACATGGCCGGCGCGATTCGCCGAGGGGGCGCGCGTGACGGTCATCACGCCGCGCGGCTCGTATCGCGGGACGATGCTGCCGCTCAAGGCGTCGGGGCATATCTACAACGAACAGGTCGAAACGCAGATCGCGAGCTGGGACAATCTGGAGCTGCGCGTCGATCACCCATGCGAGAACGATCAGGAGCTGTTTCATCTGGGACTGCGCGTGGGGGACTATGTCGCCGTCGACGCCCGGCCGGAGGTCGAGAATGGCTTCATCAATGCGCGGCACATCGATGACAAAGCCGGTGCGGCGTGCGTGTTGGCGGCGCTCGAAGCGGTGCAGCGCAGCGGCGTCGAACTGCCGCTGGATTGTCACGCGCTGTTCACGATCTTCGAGGAAGTCGGCTCCGGCGCGTCGGCGGTGCTTCACGGCGACATCGCCGAGTTGGTCGCCGTCGACAACGGCACGCCCGGCCCCGAGCAGAACGCCAGCGAGTTCGGCGTGACCGTCGCCATGATGGACATGAGCGGGCCGTTCGACTACCACCTGACGCAGAAGCTCCTGAATCTCTGCGAGCAGCATGACGTGCTGCACCAGCGCGACGTCATGCGGCACTACCGCTGCGACGCCGCCAGCGCCATCGAGGCGGGCAACGACATTCGCACCGCGCTGATCACGTTCGGCGTCGACGCGTCGCATGGTTACGAGCGCACGCACATGGATGCGCTGTCGAGCGTCACCACGCTTTTGACGCTGTACATGCAATCGGGTCCGACGGCGGCGCGCGATCAGCGCGAGCTTGGATCGCTGGAGGGATTCCCCGAGCAGCCGGGCGTGGAGGAAGCGCATCAGGAGCAGAGCCGGTGGATCCGCTCCGAAAGCTAGCGGACGCATCAGCGGCGGTCTTTTCGGAGGTTTTCGTCGAAGAATTGCGTGATGCGTTTGAAGGCGGAGCCGTCGTCGAAGATGTGATTGCCATGGCCGCCGAGGGGGTCGATGAGCAGATCGCTTTTGACGCCGGCGCGGCGGAGGGCGTCGTGCAGACGTTGGGCTTGGGAGACAGGGACGAGCGGATCGATTCGACCGTGAATGATCAGAAAGGGCGGATCGGTGGGATCGACGAAATAGAGCGGACTGGCGAGTTTGGCCAGGTCGGGCTTCTGTGCGGGCATGCCGCCGAGCAGCTTGTTGATCAGATCATCCGCGGCCGCCTTGAGCAGGCAATCTTCGTAGTGCAGCAAATCCGTCGGCCCCAGCGCGTCGCAGACCGCCTGCACATCCGACGATTGATCCAGGCAATCCCCTTCATCGCCTTCGAGCGCCTTTTCGCCGTGTCCGACCCCGAGCAGCGCGACAAGATGTCCGCCCGCCGAGGCGCCGACGGCGCCGATGCGCTTCGGGTCATAGCCGTACTTGTCGGCACTGGCGCGGAGGAAGCGGATCGCCGCCTTGCAGTCGTGAATCTGGGCCGGGTAGATCGCCACGTTCGAGAAGCGATATTCGACGGACGCGAGGGCGAAGCCCTGGTTGACCATGAACATGAGCGGTGGGTTGGCCTTGTTCCCGCCGACCCAGCCGCCGCCGTGAATCCAGACGACGAGCGGCGGCTTGGCCGGTCCCTTGAACTGCGGCACGTACAGATCGACATGCAGCGCCCGCCCGTTCACGGTGGCGTACACCGCGTCCTTCTCGATCCGCACCGCATCGATCTTCGGGTCCGCCCCGAGCAGCGGCGCGGACGCGAGCGAAAGCAGAACCAGCGCACGAAGCATCGATCGCATGATGTGTCTCATACCGGGAGTCTACCGATGAGGTCGCGCACCGGTTGCATTCGATCGCATCCAAGCCGCGGGCTGAGCGCAGCGAAGCCCCGGAACCCGCGCGGGCAATGACGCATGATCCTACTTGCCGTCGCTCTTGACGTATTTATCGAAGAATTCGAGGATTTTCCGCTGAAGTTCGGGCGCGCCGAATTCCTTGCCCCCGTGACCGGCCCCCGGCACGACGACCAGTTCGCAGGGCACGCCCGCCTTGCGCAGCGCCGCGTCAAAGTCGGTGCTCTGCTTAAGCGGCACGATCGGATCCTTCTCGCCGTGCAGGATCAACGTCGGCGCGTCATCAGGCGAAACGAACAAGAGGGGGCTGGCGAGTTTGGCGAGGGCGGCGTGCTCATCGGGCGGTCCGCCGAAAAGTTGGTTGAGCGAGACGGAGGCGCGGGCTTTGGTCGGGTCGCCGGTTTCCTGGAGGAAGTTGATGAAGTCCGTCGGGCCGTACAGATCGACGACCGCCTGCACGCGGCTCGACTGATCGAGATTGCCGCCGACATCGCCTTCGACTTCCTTCACGTCGGCGGTGGTCCCGAGCATGGCGACAAGATGTCCGCCCGCCGATCCGCCGGCGACGCCGATGCGCTTGGCGTCATACCCATACTTGTCGGCACCGGCCCGCAGGAACCGGATCGCCGCTTTGCAGTCGTGAATCTGGGCCGGGAAAATCGCCACCTGCGAGAAGCGATATTCGACCGACGCCACCGCGTATCCATGATCGACCAGATAAAGAATCGGCACGCCGCTCTTGCTTCCCTGCCGCCACCCTCCGCCGTGAATCCATACCACCAGCGGCTCGCCCTTGGCGTCCTTCGGCAAATACAGATCGAGCTTGAGCGAATGCCCGTCGACGTTGCCGTACTCGATGTCCTTGTGCTCGACGCGCTCGACGGCTCGCGCATTGCTCACCATCGCCATCAACACGAGTCCCGCCATGACGACCTTCACCGCGCGATGAAACATGTGTGCCTCCGTCGAAAGTGGATCAGCCTATTGTAACTATAAAGCCGAGGGCTGAGGGCCGCCGACTCCGTTCTGCGTAGCGCTTCGCGAAGCAGAAAGCCCCGGATATCTTGGATGACTTGCGTCAGAGGGCGTTCCGCCCTCTGACACCTCCTGGATGCGAAAAACCAAAAGCAGAACGCTCGCCGCGCCCCCGGAGGGGCTTCTCATTCTCCTGCCGCATTGGAACGGGTGCCGCGGCTTGCAAAGCCAAGCCGCGGCACCCGGCGTAGGGCAGGTGATTCACCTGCCGTCTTCTCAGATAGAAGAGGCAGGTCAATGACCTGCCCTACGTCACTGTCATCGTTACGAAAATCGAATGGGCTCTCGTGACACTTTGGGCGCATGGACATGAGAATCTCGCTCCGTGATTATTACATCCCCAATGTCAGCATTGCCCGAAACATTCACTTGGTGCCCAAATTTAATCTTGCGGAGACTTCCAAGAGCGCCAACTGCGACATGAGCGAATTGTCGAGCAAACGGCAACATCATCACAACGAGGGTTAATCGCATTGCTGTAACAAAGATACCGGCGGGCATTATCCACCGAGAAATCTCTTGAAAGATAGGAATTACAAGGATGTAAAGCAAGAATAGTGAAACAAAAGATTTCGCCTTTGCAAGCTCATCCAATTCAATTCGAACAAGACGTTGAACGAGTTTCACATCACCTTCGGGACTGCGAGGATACATTTCCAAGAGTGGAGGCGAATCGCCTACAGCAATGAATCGAAACCCTAGTCTTGTTCCCGGTTCAAGATATGAGATGGAATATTTGCGTTCGTTAGGCTTCGAGCTAGGATCATCGTCTGTTGTTAAACCGACTTCTTCCTGCGGATTTGGTTCTAAATAGCTTTCGATAATCTGATTCTTATCGGGAACCGCGAAACGAAGATGTAAGCTATTAATCAGTTGATTACCGGAATTAATCATGTCACATTTGATAAGAGAAAGCCCTTCAACCATGCGGCCGTTAAATGTGATCGCGACTTTGTCCTCTAAGCTCGCATCAACTTTGGGCGCAGTATTACTGATGTCAATTTCGTAGGAAATTTCTTTACGCGGCGCGTTTTTTCTCTTCAATACGTATAGGACGAAACTGCCTAAAGAACCTATAAGAGCGGAAGCCAATGCGACAAAGAGTGTCTGCCAGAACTCCAGATTGATAACTTCATGATTGTTTGCTGCGGCGTCTGTAGTCTGCGCCAAAGTTTTGAAGGCAATAGCAACAAGGGTATGCATCACGGGCTCCCGGAATTCACACGTCGAGATTCTTCACTTCCAGCGCGTGGTCTTCGATGAATTTGCGGCGTTGTTCGACGTTTTCGCCCATGAGGATGGTGAACAACTTCTCCGCTTCGCTGGCGGCGTCCCATGTGACGCGGAGGAGCGTGCGGTTGGCGGGGTTCATCGTGGTTTCCCAAAGCTGTTCGGCGTCCATTTCGCCCAGTCCTTTGAAGCGCTTGATCTCCATGCCGCTGCGGCCGATGGTGTGGACGGATTCGATGACGGAGGCGATGTTGGGGACGTCGACGAGCGTCGCTTCGCCGGAGCCGTGGTTGGTCGAGAGGGCGTAGCGCGTGGGGAGTTTTTCGCCGCTGACGCTGATCTCTTGTGTGAGGGCGTAGTCTTCGATGGGCAGGCCGACGGCGGCGAGCTGGGGCAGGAGCTTTTCGAGTTCCTTGACTTCGTGAAGTTCCTGGCGGGGGATGGCGATGCGGTCGCCCTTGCTGGTGAGTTGATACGCTTCGCTGGTCAAGGGGTCGATGGCGACGCCGCGCTCTTTCAGCGCGGCCATCTCGTCCTTCTCGTTCCAGAAAAACAGATTGTCACCACCGACGAGGACGCGGAAGCGGGGGAGGCGGCCGGTTTTTTCGGGGTCGTCGTTGCGCATCGTGAGGAAATCGACGAAGGGAACGCCGCGGCGTTCGACGATCGTCGCCAGTTCATCAAGCTGGGCGAGCATATTGATGACGCGGCGAAGCTCTTCGCCGGCGAGGCGCTTGAGTTCCTTGCCAGTGTCGTCGCGCAAAATCAGTTCGGTGCCGTCGAGACCCAGGTCGGTGAGCGTGTTGAAAAGCTTGCGCTCGTTGAGGACGTATTCATGCTTCTTGCCCCGGCTCGCCAGATACAGGGGGGGCTGGGCGATGTAGACGCGGTTCTGTTTGATCAGGTCGGACATCTGGCGGAAGAAGAAGGTCAAGAGCAGCGTGCGGATGTGCGAACCGTCCACGTCGGCGTCGGTCATGATGATGATCTTGCCGTAGCGGAGCTTACTGATGTCGAATTCTTCACCGATGCCGCAGCGGAGGGCTTGAATGATGACGCGGATTTCCTCGAAGCCGAGGATCTTGTCGAGCCGGGCTTTTTCCACGTTCAGAATCTTGCCCTTGAGCGGGAGGATCGCCTGGTACTCGCGGTCGCGTCCGCCCTTGGCGGAGCCGCCGGCGGAGTCGCCTTCGACGATGTACATTTCGGAGCGATCGACGTCCTTGCTGGTGCAGTCGGCGAGTTTGCCGGGCAGGCCCTGCGAATCGAGAGCGCCCTTGCGGCGGGTCAATTCGCGCGCCTTGCGGGCGGCCTCGCGGGCCTGGGCGGCGAGAATCGCCTTGGAGCAGATGCGCTTGGCATCGGTCGGATGCTCCTCGCACCACGCCCCCAGCGACTCGCCCACGGCCGTGTTCACCATGCCTTCGACTTCCCCGTTGAGCAGCTTGCCCTTGGTCTGGCCTTCGAACTGCGGGTTGGGGATCTTCACGCTGATGACGGCCACGATGCCTTCGCGCCAGTCATCGCCGGACGGGGCGGAGTCGCCTTTGAGGAGGCCGGAGTTTTTGGCGTAGTTGTTGAGCGTGCGGGTCAGCGCGGTTTTGAAGCCGGACAGGTGCGTTCCGCCGTCGACGGTGTTGATGTTGTTGGCGAAAGTCGTGATGACTTCGTTGTAGGAATCGACGTAGCGGAGGGCGATTTCGACGACGAGGGCGCCGTCGTTGGCGTCGGTCTTGATGTAAACGGGTTCGTGGAGCGAGGTTTTGCTCTCGGTCTGATGGCGGACCATTTCGACGATGCCGTCATTGAACTGGAAGGTTTCGGTTTTGCCGCCGGGTCGTGCGTCGGCGACGACGATCTTGATGCCGGGGTTGAGGTAGGCGCGCTCGCGGAGTCGGCCGGAGATGGTTTCGTAGGTGTGCTTGATGTCGCCGAAGATTTCCTTGTCGGGCCGCCAGGAGATTTTCGTGCCGCGCGTGGTGGATTCGCCGATGACTTTGAGCGGGTCGGTGGGGACGCCGCGCTCGAATCCCATGCTGTAGAGCTTGCCATCGCGGGCGACTTCGACTTCGAGCCATTCGGAAAGGGCATTGACGCAGGAGACGCCCACGCCGTGCAGTCCGCCGGAGACCTTGTAGGAGTTTGAGTCGAACTTGCCGCCGGCGTGGAGGATCGTCATGACGATTTCGACGGTGGGCTTGCCGTTGAGCTGGGGGTTCTCGTGCTTGTAGGGTCCGACGGGGATGCCGCGGCCGTTGTCGACGCAGGTGATCGACTCGTCGGGGTTGATGGTGACGTGGATTTCATCGCAGTGTCCGGCGAGGGCTTCGTCGATGGCGTTGTCGACGACTTCCCAGACCAGGTGATGCATGCCGCGTGCGTCGGTGCCGCCGACGTACATGGCGGGCCGCTTGCGCACGGCGGCGAGGCCCTCGAGCACTTTGATGGAATCTTCGGTGTAATCGCCGGCTGCGGCGGGGGTCTTGGGCTTGGTTTCGTCCATGAAATAGGCGCCTCAGTTGGCAGTTCGGAAGGCAAAAAGGCCCTTGAAAACAAGGGGGTTTTGACAGATGGGTATTTTAGCAGAAGGGGCGGTGCAAGGCCAGCGAAGGGGAGGCGAAGCACGCCGCGAGCGGCGTCGCTCAACTGGGCGGGGGGATGGGTTGAACTTAAGCGAAAAGCAGTCGCCGGCCTTTGGGGGTGGGGATCGGGTCACCGTGCTGTTTGGCGGTGTCGATCCACAACTGCGCGGCGTCTTTGGCGTTGGCCAGCGCCTGTTCCTGCGAGTCGCCGTGGGCAACACAGCCGGGCAATTCAGGAATCTCGGCCACGAAGACCTGATCCTCGGCGCTCCAGTAGATGATGACTTCATATTTGTCCATCAGAGCTTGTCTCCGAGTTTGTTCTTCACAATGATATCCCGGACCTGTCGCACCTGGTACACCTTGGGGTGATTTCCCTGTTTTTGCAGATTGGGCTTTTCGGCAACACCTTCACGGCGGAAGATATTGTGGCTGCCGCGGTGCTGCGCTCAAAACCAAGACGTTCCAGAAGGCCGCAAAGATCGTCAAACAAGATATTCGCATCGCTTGCGCCGCGAAGAATCTGGTCAAGAAGCTTGTCCCATTTGCCCATGTGACAAACCGTACACTTCGTCGACGCATTTCGCAATTGCGTCTTGGCGAATGCCACGCACACCGCGAGCGGCGTCGCTAAACGGGGCGGGGGTGGGCATGTTTGATGCGGCGTCGCTAAACTGGGGTGATGAAAGTCGCGCTGGTGGCGGATCCATTGTGGTTGATGCAGGAGTTGACGACGCTGCGGCGGCTCGTGGTGGGGCTCGTCGATGAGCAGGTCGGGGTGGTGCGGGTTCTGCCGGAGTGGTACAGCGAGCCGGAGGAGATGCAGAGCATGGCGGGGGATCGGCTGTGGTACGGGGGGAGCCGATGGCGCTTCTGGCGCGACCTTCAGTTGACGCGCGTCGCACTGACGATGAAGGATATCGACCTGGACCTGATTCATGTGATGGACGGGTCGTTGCAGACGGTGGGCCGGCGGATGGCGGCGACGTTGGAGGTGCCGCTGGTGGTGAGCGTGTGGAGCAAGGCGGAAGCGCAGATGCTCAAGCCGCACGCGGACGGCCCGCCGACGGCTTATCTCGCCGCCACGCCCGCGCTGGTCGAGGCCTGCCGCACGAGTCTCGGCCAAAGCGCCAGCATCGACTTGGTCCCCGTCGGCATCTACATGAGCGACATCGAGCGCGGTCCGCTGTCGGATCCGACGCACGCGCTGAGTTGCCTCGTCGTCGGCGACGGCCGGGCGGACGGGCATTATCAATCGCTGCTGGAAGGCATGGCGAAAGTGCGCGATCAGTTCGAGCAGGCGATGTACTTTTTCTACACCGTCGCCTCGGATCAGCATCTTCTATGGAAGGCGGCGGAGAAGCTGGGCCTGCTGGAGCAGGTGAGCATCGTGCCGTTCGAGCCGGGCAGCCGGGCGCTGTTGGTGCAGGCGGACGCGGTGATTCAGCCGCAGCCGCTGGGCTCGGTGCGGTCGCTGGTGCTGGAGGCGATGGCGGCGGGGCGGCCGGTGATCAGCATCGACGACCCGTATCTGGATTATCTGCACAAGGGCGAGTGTGCGCGGCTGTTGACGAAGCCGACGGCCGACGACTGGGCGGCTTGCCTGCTGGAACTGGTGCGCGAGCCGGGGCGCATGATCGACATGGGCCGCGCGGCGCGCGAGTACGTCCAGACGCATCACCCGGCGTCGAAGTTCGTCACGGGTACGCTCCAGCGGTATCGCCAGATGACGACGCCGGAGAATATTCCGTTTGTGAAATGACGCGCCTTGACTTTCGGAGGCGGGGGGACTTAAGTCCCCCCGCCTTGCATGAGATATTTATGCTGATCACGCACACGATTGACGAAACGCGCGACGCCGTTGGGACCTTGGGCGAGGTGGCGTTGGTGCCGACGATGGGGGCGCTGCACGCGGGGCACATGGCGCTGGTCAAGCGGGCGAAGATGCTTAGCAAACAGGTGGTGGTGTCCATCTTCGTGAACCCGACGCAGTTCGGGCCTCATGAGGATCTGGCGCGGTACCCGCGGCCGATCGAACGGGACCTTGCCATGTGCCGCACGGCGGGGGTCGATCTGGCGTTCTGCCCGACGGTGGATGTGATGTATCCGGCGGACGAACTGGAGGTCACGGTCGACGTGCCGGCGATGAGCGCGGTGCTGGAGGGGGTCGCGCGGCCGGGGCATTTTGTGGGCGTGTGCCGCGTGGTGGCGAAGCTGTTCTCGATCGTGCAGCCGCGCACGGCGGTGTTCGGCATGAAGGACTATCAGCAGCTCAAGGTCATCGAGGCGATGACGGCGGGGCTTTGCCTGCCGGTCCGGATCGAAGCGGCGCCGACGGTGCGCGAGGCGGACGGGCTGGCGCTGTCGAGCCGAAATGTTTATTTGACGAGCGAGCAACGCCCGGCGGCGCTGTCCTTGAGCAAAGCACTGGCGGAGGCGGAGACGATGATCCGCGACGGCGTGCTGGACCCGGCGTCGATCGAGTCGGCGATGCGGATGCAGATGCAGGCGCATCATGTGGCGGTGGATTACGCGGCGGTGCGCAGCGCGCGGACGCTGGCGGTATTGGATGTGGTGAATGTGGAACTGGCGCCGGTGGTGTGTCTGGTGGCGGGGCGCGTGGGGACGACGCGGCTGATTGATAATCGGGTCGTTGCGGGGTCGCGGTAGTGGATTGATGTCACCACTTCGCGACATCACCCCATCGCCAATTGAAGCGCGGGGCGGTGCCCCGCTGCTAAACATGAAGACAATCAGTCGGCGGGAGGGGCGATTTCGCCGCCGGTGGTGACGAAGCTGAGTTGTTCGAGTTCGGCGGCGACGTCGAGATTGCGGACGCTCATGCCGGCGGGGGTCTGAAGCTGAATCGGCGCGAAGTTGAGGATGCCGCGGATGCCGACATCGGCGAGTTTGGCGACGACATCCTGCGCCGCCTCAGCGGGGACGGCCACGATGGCGAGCCGCACATGCTCCCGCGCCACCGTCTGGGCCAATTCGTTCATCGGCCTCACCGGCAGCTTGCCGACCTTCTTGCCGACCTTGCGCGGGTCCGAATCGAACACGGCCACGAGGTCGAAGCCCTTTGAGCGGAAGCCCTGGTAGGCGGCGACGGCCTTGCCGAGGTTGCCGGCCCCGATGAGGAGGGTGGGGCTGATGCGGTCGGTGCCGAAGATGGTGCGCAGGCGGTGGATGAGGGGGATGACCTCGTAGCCGACGCCCGGACGCCCGAACTGCCCGAAGTAGGCCAGGTCCTTGCGGACCTGCGCATCGGTGAGGCCCAGCGATTGGGCGAGGTTGTGGCTGGACACGGTGGCGACCTGATGCGCCTGAAGCTGCTCGAGCTGCCTCAGGTACAGACTCAGGCGGCGGACCGCGGGATTGGGCACGTCCGAGCGATGGCGACTCATGGGCGAAAGATACGGACGCATCCGCCGATGGTCAAGGACGGCAAGCGAGTTGCAAGCTAAAATGTGTCAGCGGGTTGTGGAGCGATTCGCTTGACATGGAACACGGATGTTTGATAAGGTTGCCCCGCTCACACCGCACCGGCGAGCGCCCGGGCGGTCTTCCCCTAATGCTGCGTCGGAGCCGTGGATGCTCAATCGAGGCCGGATGGATTCAAATCGCCTGACCACGTGCGCGGTCGCCATGTGGTTGTTTGTCTTTTCCATCTCCGTCTTCGCGCAGCGTCAGGGTCTGAGCGACGATATTCTCACCGCGCCGGGCCCGCTGTCGCCTCAGCAGACGGAGAAGATCGAAACGTACGCCAAGTACTGGTCGGATGTGCTTTGCCGCGGCGAGTCGCCGGATGCGATCGCCGAGGCGCGCGACCGGCTGCTCGGTCCTTTCCGCGCGGTGGCGCCACCGACGAGCGACGTCGTGAAGGATGCACTGGCCAGCGCGGCGGCGGCGATGCTCAATAAATGTTCCAGCGCCAAGGATCCGGTCGTGCGCATGAACGCACTGATCGTCGTGGCCGAACTGCCGACGAGCGCTTCGGACAAGCTGATCATCGCGTCGTTGACCGATGCGAATCAGGCCAACCGCTACTGGGCCGCCAAGTCCATCGCCGAGCTGTCGCGCTTCGCCCAGCCGGGGCAGTCGCTCTTCACGCAGGCCCAGCAGGACGCCTTGCTGGCGGCGATGAAGAAGGCGATGCCGGGCGAAACGTCGGACGTGGTGCTCGAGCAGATGTACCGGGCGCTTGGCGCGCTGACGATCGTCGAAGCGCAGGACACGCTCCTGGACATTCTCGATCAGCGCGTGGCGGCGGCGTCGAAGCAGATCACCGGCGGGCTGCGGGCGGACAAGCAGGGGCTTTTGAATCTGTACACCCGCCTCGTCGTGCAGCAGGCGGTCGGCAACAATGTCGCCAAGCCGCTGCATCGCCTGACCGCCATCAGCGGTAAGTACCTGCTCGTCGTCGCCACCGCGCTTCAGGCCAAGAAGGTCGACGCGGAGCTGGTTCCCGCCTGCCTCGACGTCGTTGATGCGGTGGAGGAAATCTTCAAGTATTCGCTCAAGACGCTCGACCCCGCCCACGCCGCGGGGCCTGAACTGAGCGCGCCCGCCAAGGGCGGCAACTTCGCCGCGCTCCTGCTCGCCACCCTCGACTGGGTCGGCGACAAGAACAAGCCGGGCATCCTTTCGACCTCCGCCATCGGCATCGCTCCCGAAGAACTGAAGATCGGCGGGTGAGTCGGGGATCGGGGATCGGGGTTCAAACACAAATCCAAACAAGCCGCGGGCTCAGGCGCCGCCGAAGCTCCGGATGGTCTTCGCGTGCTCGCACAATCCGTTATGATGGCGCGCTCCTGATGGAGTGCGTCGTTGATGCGCGTGTTGATTCCGTTCATTCTCATCGCCGTGCTGCTGGCGGCGTTCATGGCATGGGACCGCCCCGAGCCGCGCGCCGAGCTGGTCAGCGCGTACACCTCGATCGGCACGATCGATCCGCAGATGGTCGAAGCCACCGAAGACGTCCGCGTCGCCTATGCGCTCTTTGAAGGACTCTGCACCTTCGACCCCGACAAGTTCACCGTCATCCCCGGCATCGCGTCCTCATGGGACATCTCCGAAGACGGCAACACGTTCACCTTCCATCTCCGCCCCGACGCCCGCTGGTCCGACGGCTCGCCGCTGACCGCGCAGGACTTCCGCTACACCTGGCGCATCGGCCTGATGCCCGACACCGCCGAGCCCTATCAGCAGTTCCTTCTGGACATCAAAGGCGGGAAGGCCTTTTTCGACTGGTGCGACAAGGCGCTGGAGCAGGTCAACGCCATCGCCGATCCGTCCGCCCGCATGGCGGCGGCGCGCCAGCGCGTGCAAGACAGCATCGCCAGGTTCGACGAGCTCGTGAGCGTCAAACTCATCGATGAGCACACGCTGTCCGTCACCACCGAGCGGCATATTCCCTACATGCTCGAAATCTTCGCGTCCTGGCCGACGTTCCCGCTGCCCCGGCACGTCGTCGAACCGATGACGCACGTCGACGGCTCCTCGCGCATGCTCCGCCGCGATCCCCAGTGGGTCAAACCCGATCACATCGTCTGCAACGGGCCTTACATTCTGACCGACTGGCAGTTCAAGCGCTACCTGAGCTTCGCCGCCAATCCGTACTACTGGAACGCCCAGAACGTCGCGTGCAAAACCGTACGGCTCGACAACTACAAAGACCCCGGCACGATGTTCGTCGCCTACGAAAGCGGATCGCTGGATGTCATGATCGGCGCGGAGGCATTGAAGATCACGCCCGAACTGATCGCCGCCGGCCGCGCCGGGCTGCGCGACGATGTGCATGAGGTGGACGGGTACGGGACCTACTACTACGTGTTCAATGCGCAGAAGAAACTGGCGGACGGGCGGGATAATCCGTTTTACGATCCGCGCGTGCGCAAGGCGTTCGCCCTCTCGATCGACAAGAAGGCGCTGACGGAGCGCGTCACCCGGCTCTACCAGACGCCGACGAACGTGTTCGTCCCGAAGGGTGCGATCGAAGGGTATCGCTCGCCGGCGGGGCTGGATCGCGATCCCGAATTGGCGCGCAAGCTGCTCGCCGAAGCCGGCTACCCCGGCGGCCAGGGCCTGCCCGTCATCGAGATGACCTACAACACCGGGTCCGGTCACGACAACATCGCTCAGGCGATCGCCAAGATGTGGGCCGACGAACTGGGCGTGAAAGTGGCGACCGACGCGCAGGAATGGAAAGTCTTTCTGACCCGCCGCGGCGAAGGCAAATTCATGATCGCGCGCGGCGGATGGTTCGGCGACTACACCGATCCGACGACGTTCCTGAACCTCTTCCAGACGGGCGATCCGAAAAATGAAGGGCGCTTCACCGATCCGAAATACGACGCGATGCTCGCCGAGGCCGCCCGGACGCTCGATCCGCAAAAGCGCCTGAACATCCTCAGCGAAGCCGAGAACTACGTCATGACCGACCAGATGCCCATCGTCCCGCTCTACTACTACAAGCTGCTGCACATGTACGACCCCAAGCGCGTCAGCGGCGTGAGTCTGCACCCGCGGAATCTGCAGATGTATCACTTGATGAAGATCACCGGCGGCCGGTAGCACGTGAACCCCCCTCCCTTTGAGGGAGGGGCTGGGGGAGGGTGAAGCGTATCAGTTCAGATTGTCTGCACATCGATGCGGACGCGGGTCGACCTGATACGATTCACCCCCACCCAACCCTCCCCCTCGCGGGGGAGGGCCATGCGGCGAACACTCATGCTTCGATTCATCACCATCCGACTCGCCCAACTGCCGCTGCTCCTGTGGGTCATCTACACGGGCACGTTCATGCTGGCGTGGGTCGTGCCGGGCAATCCGCTGCAGCGCGGCGACCGCGTGCCCGAGCAGCGCATCGTCGAAGCCATGCTCGCCCGCTACAGTCTCGACGATCCCGTCAAGTGCTACGTCCAATACCTCATCGGCAAGCGCGATGAAGACGGCGTGCGGCGCGGCGGGGTCATCCGCGGCGACCTGGGGCCGAGCATGTCCTACACCGACTGGACCGTCAATCAGATCATCGGCTCGTCCCTGCCCGTCAGCGTCGAACTGGGACTGGGCGCGATCGTCATCGCGCTGATCGTCGGCGTCGTCGTCGGCGTCATCGGCGGCGTCTTCGACGGCGTCTCGCTGGGCATCGTCCTCGTCGGCATCAGCTTGCCGACCTTCGTGACCGGCTCGGCGCTCCTGGCGATCTTCTGCCTGAATCTGCGTTGGGTCCCCATCGGTTGGGGCGGCCTCAGTCAGATGATCCTCCCGATGATCACCCTCAGTCTCCCCTTCGCCGCGTACATCGCCCGGCTCACCCGGCTGGGCATGATCGATGTCATGACCAGCGACTTTATCCGCACCGCCCGCGCCAAGGGGCTCGCCCCCGGCAAGGTCGTCTTCAAGCACGGTCTGAAGGTCGCCTTCCTGCCCGTGCTCAGCTTTCTGGGCCCGGCGGCGGCGGGGGCGATGACCGGGTCGTTCGTCGTCGAGCAGGTGTTCAACATCCCCGGCATGGGCCAGCACTTCGTCGCCGCGGTGCAGAACAAGGACCTGTTTCTGAGCATGGGCGTCGTCCTCGTCTACGCCGTGCTGCTGATCGTCTTCAATCTGCTCGTCGATGTCGCGTACACCCTCGTCGATCCGCGCATCGAGCTTTGACGCAACAGTGTTGCCGCAAAGCAACAGGCCCGAGGGGCGATGATGCATGCACGCCACATCCGTCGCGACCGTCCGACAGGCGTTTTTGACCCATGAAAATTTGTTTTCGCTCGTAAAGCCATGATTCATCATGGATTAGGTTTGGATGCGTCCGCAAGCGTGATCCCGCGTTTTCGTGTGGCAACGGGCTTGTTCTAAGTCCTTTCGTCACCGGCTGACTGGGTTCAGCCCATTTACGAGGACGCATTTCCATGGACGAAAACGTTTTCCAGACCAAACTGGCGGAACTGATGAGCGAGATTTCGACGTTGCCCGCCAGCGAGCGTGCCAAACTCCAGGCCCTGGCCGACGCCACCCAGAACCGGCACCAGAAGCTTCGCAAGACGGTGTCGGACCTGCAGGAAAGTCTCGATTACCTGCGGCTGTCGATCAAGTACCTGATGTTCGATCTGGAGGCGACGCGTCGGGAAAACAACTACCTCCGCAAGATGCTCGAAGAGGAAGCGGCGGAGAACGAAGACCGAGAAGGCGGGGAAATGATCTGAGAAAGTGTGGGCTGGATTCAGGGAAATCCGTCGCCCGGTCGTGAGAACCAAGAGAGCAAAGCGGCCGCGACTGCCCCCCAGTTCGCGGTCGCTTTGTTTATGGGGGGCGTCTTGCCTGTGTCAAAACGCGCTGATATACTTGCCCCTTCGATTGGACCCGAGCAAACCCGTACTGGTAGCGCGCTATGCCCACGATTAATCAGTTGATCCGCAACCCCCGCCGCCCGCAGACCGCCAAGTCCAAGGTCAAGGACCTGGGCAACAGCCCGCAGAAGCGCGGCGTGTGCCTCAACGTCCGCACCGTGACCCCCAAGAAGCCCAACTCGGCGCTTCGCAAGGTCGCCCGCGTGCGCCTCAGCAACGGCAACGAAGTCACCGCCTACATCCCCGGCGAAGGCCACAACCTTCAGGAGCACTCGATCGTGCTCGTCCGAGGCGGCCGCGTGCGTGACCTGCCCGGTGTGCGCTACCACATCATCCGCGGCTCCCTCGACACGCTCGGCGTCGACGGCCGCAAGCAGTCCCGCTCCAAGTACGGCCAGAAGAAGGGCAAGTAACCTCACCGTTTAGCGGCGGGGCATCGCCCCGCGTTTTCATTTTCACCCCGGCAAGTAACCCGCCCGCCCGACGGGCCGGTGAACGAAGCCCCGAATCGCTTCGGGGCAGACGAGCCGAAAGGAACCCACCATGGCTGGAAGAATCACCCGCGCCGAAGACCAACTCCGTCCCGACCCCAAGTTCGGATCCAAAGCCCTCGCCCGTTTCATCAACTGCGTCATGCGTGACGGCAAGAAGTCCGTCGCGGAGCGCGTGGTGTACGATGCGCTGGCGCTGATCGAGGAGCGCACCAAGGGCAAGCCCAGCGCGATGGAAGTCTTCGAGGCGGCGATCGAGAACGTCAAGCCCCGCGTCGAAGTCCGCTCCAAGCGCGTCGGCGGCGCCAACTACCAGGTCCCGATGCAGGTCAACCGCCGTCGTCAGATGTCGCTGGCCTACCGCTGGATCATCACCAGCGCCCGCGAGGAAAAGGGCAAGCCGATGTCGCACCGTCTGGCCCGCGAGCTTTATGACGCTTCCAACCGCGAAGGCAAGGCCGTCAACATCAAGGAACAGACCCACCGCATGGCCGACGCCAACAAGGCGTTCGCCCACTTTGCCTGGTAACCCCAAGCCGCGGGCTCAGGGCAGCCAAGCCCCGGATTCAGGTTCCGACTGGTTCGACACCCCCAACCGGCGACCCGCACGATGGCGAGCACTTTTGTCCAAGCCGTCCGACGCGTTCGCCGGTTTTTTCGTTACATGAGCGGCCGGGATCTGATGCAGGGCGTGCAGATCCGATTGCCCGTCGAGCGGCACGGGTCCGACTATGGCGGATGGAACATCGTGGCCGGCTCGCTCAACGCCGACAGCATCGTCTACGCCTTCGGCGTCGGCACGGACATCAGCTTCGACCTCTCGCTCATCGATCGCTACAAGCTGACGGTGCATGCGTACGACCCGACGCCGCGGTCGATGGCATGGGTCGAGCAGCAAAGCGTGCCGCCGGGGTTTGTGTTTCACCCGGTGGGCGTGGCGAACTTCGACGGCGAAGCGTCGTTCGACGCGCCGGCGGACGAGTCGCATGTGTCGTTCACGATGAAATCGGGGGCGGCGGGTCAGGTCAGCGCGCCGGTCCGCAAGCTCACGACGCTCATGGCCGAACTGGGCCACGATCACATTGATCTGGTGAAGATGGACATCGAGGGGGCGGAATACGATGTGATCGACGACATGCTCGACCAGTCGCTGGACATCCGCCAGTTCCTGGTGGAGTTTCATCACCGCATGAGCGGTAAACATCTGGAGCGGACACGTCATGCCATCGCCCGGCTCAACGCCGCGGGGTACAAGGTTTTCGCCGTCGCCGCGACGGGTGAGGAATTCAGTTTTATAAGGGCGTAGGGGTTTGAGTTTCTAGTTTCTGGTTTCTAGTTTCTAGTTTCTGGTTTCGGGTTTCGGGTTTCTAGTTTTGGATTTCGAGTTTCCTGGCCTGATCCTCCCTGAAAATATTCCCTCACGCCCCCTGACCAAACCGCCGCCGCGGCTATATCTTCATGGAGTCCCCATGAACGACCGCCAGAGGCAGGCAGAGTTTGTTCGACTGGTCACCGACGCCCAGCGGCGGCTTTACGCCTATATCCTCACGCTCCTGCCCCGGCCGGCGGAGGCGGACGACGTCTTGCAGGAGACGAATCTCGTCCTTTGGGAAAAGAGCGAGACGTTCGAGATGGGCAGCGATTTTAATGCCTGGGCGGCGACGATCGCCTACTACCAGACGCTCGCTTATTTGAAGCGCCGCACGCGGCAGAACTGGCTCGGGTTCGATTCGTCGCTGGTGAGTCAGCTTGCCCAGACGGCGGCGCAGCAGGTGTCCCATTACGATGAGCGACGCACGGCACTGGTCCATTGTCTGGACAAGCTCGCGCTCGCCGACCGCGACCTTGTCGCCCGGCGGTATCAGCAGGACGCCTCCGTCGATCGCGTCGCCGAGCAGGTCGGCCGCAGCAGCGGGGCGATCAAGCAGGCGCTGTACCGCATCCGCGGCGCGCTGCTCAAATGCATCGAGCGCACGCTCACGGGGGACGCCACATGAGCGCCCCGCTGACCCGTCTCATCGACGATCTGCTCGACGGCTCCATCACCGCGCCGGACCACGCCGAGCTTTGCGGATTGCTCCGCGAAGACGAAGGAGCACGCCTGACGTTCTCGCATTACATGCAGCTTCACGGCGCCCTGCTCTGGCAGCACGCCGCCGTCGATGAAGGGTTCACGGTTCAGGGTTCGGAGGTCGGCAAACCCGAATTGGTCAGCGACGATGCCCCGCTCATCATCGCGCCGGCGCTGCCTGCACGGAGCGGCGCTTCGCGGCGAAGCGTGTGGTACGCGATCGCCGCCGCCGTCCTCCTCGCCGCCGCGCTCACGGCTGTGTACCTGCCTTCAGCGCCCCCGTCGAAGCATCGCACGACGGGCACGCCGATGGCTCGCTCCGCCATCGCCATGATCAGCGACCTTTCCGCCGGGGCACGCCTCGCCGGCTCCGACCTGACGCTCGGCTCCGATCTGCACCCCGGCGATGTCAATCTCGTCGCCGGCCGGGCGCAGATCATGTTCCGCAGCGGAGCCGTCATCGACATGACCGGCCCCTGTCACTTCGCCACGCTCGAATCCAAACGCGCCCGCCTCGACCGCGGCCGCATCGACGCCTACGTGCCTCATGAAGCGATCGGCTTCGTCGTCGATCTGCCCGGCGACGCCTCCATCATCGATCTGGGCACGCACTTCGCCGTCGACGTCGATCCCGATGGAACCAGTCTGCTGGTGCGCGAAGGGAAAGTGGCGCTGACGATCGGGGATCAGATGAGATTCCTCGCGGCCGGCGAATCCTGCCGACTCCCCCGCGGCGCGACCGCCACGCTCGCACTCGAAGCCGCCGAACTCGCCCGGCTTGTCCCGATCGGCTACACGCAGATCAGCTTCGACGGCGACGCCCGCACGGTCAGCGCCGACGGCCGCATGACCCTCTCGGCGATGACGATCGACGCCCCCGACTTCGTGCCCGGCCGCTTCGGCAAGGCGATGCACTTTGACGGACATCGCGTGATCGAGACGGACCTGCCCGGCATCGTCGGTTCGTCGGAGCGGACCTGCGCGGCGTGGGTGCGTATCCCGAAGACCGCCGACCCCGCCAATGCCTACGCCATCCTGTGCTGGGGCGACCCGGACCGCGCGTTCGCCGGCGGCAAATGGCAGGTCTGTTGGAACAGCGAACAAACCGGCAATGCCGTCATCGGGGCGCTGCGCTGCGAAGTGCAGAACGGGTACATCGTCGGCTCGACCGATCTGCGCGACGGCAAATGGCACCACATCGCCGTCGTCTTCCGCCCCGGTTCGACCGACATTGCGCAGGCGCTGCTTTACGTCGACGCTCAACCCGAAGCGACCTCCGCCGTCCGCCCCCAGCCCGTCGACACCCGCCCCGGCAATCTGGTCATCGGACGCTACCTCAACACACCCTATCGCTATTTCCGCGGCGACATCGATGAACTGCTCGTCACCGACGTCGCCCTCACGCCCCAACAGATCAATTGGCTCATGACCTCCAATCGCATTCGCCCCACAAGTGACTCAGCCACAGGAGAATCGGAATGAACCACCAACGACTCGCCGCCGCGTCCCTCGCACTCGCGCTCCTCGCTGCGACCGCCCACGCCGATCTCGTCGGCCGCTGGTCCTTCGACACGAACGGCAACGCCGCCGTCGGCCCCAACACCACGCTCGGCGCCAATGCCACCATCGACACCACCAACAAAAAACTCGGCGCCGGCTCGCTCAAGCTCACCGGCGCCGGCGATGACGCCAGCGCCGCCAAGACCAGCGCCAACTATGCCGACGTCGTCGGCTCCGCCTCCCGCACCGTCGCGCTGTGGATCAAGGCCGGCACGCAGACCGACACCAACCCGACCCTCGTCTCATGGGGCACGAACACCAACGGACAGCGCTTTGACGTGCGTCTGGCCGGCAGCAACCTCCGATCCGAAGTGCAGGGCGGGTTCATCGTCGGGTCCAGCAACATCGCCGACGGCAACTGGCACCATGTCGTCGTCGCCCTCAATGACGACGGCTCACTGAACATCAACGAGGCGAAGCTCTACGTCGACGGCGTCGCCGAGACGATCAGCTCTTCCGGCGCACAGGCCATCAACACCGTCGCCGGCAACCCCCTCCGCATCGGCAACGGCCTCTCCGACACGACGCGCAATTTCGTGGGCAACATCGATGACGTGCGCATCTACAACAACACGCTCTCCGCCTCCGAAGTCTTCGCCCTCGCCCGCGCCTCGCTCAACTTCGACGCCAAGTACGACACGTCCGGTGACAACGAGTGGACCGATCAGGCCGATGTCGACAACGCCTTTGACATCCGCTTCCGCGACGCCGCCAACGCCGCTGTCACCAAGAACGCCATCACCTACGGCGGGATCACCTGCTACGACTTTAACGGCTCCGAAAAGGCCGGGTTCTTCAACGGGTCCAACGGCACGACGCTCCAGACCGACTTCGTCGGCGACCCGACCGACGCACCGGCCTCGTTCGAAATGCTCTTCAGCGCCGACACCCTCACCGGCAATCAACTGCTCATGGACTTGGGCGGCAACGGCATCGGCACGAGTCTCTCGCTCTCCGGATCCGTCCTCGAATTGACGACGCGCAACGGCGGCAGCTACGCCTCCGCGACCGTCGACCTCGCGTCGCTGGGCCTGGGCGTCAATGCATGGGTTCACACCACGATGGTGCTCGATACCGCCAACGATGTGATCAAGCTCTACGTCGACGGAACCCTGCGCGCCTCCGCCGCGTTTACGCCCAATGACTGGTCCGGCGACGATGGCGGGGCGGGGCTGCCGGGCGAAGGACTCGCCAACCTCATGGGCCTCAACGCCTCCTACGCCGTCAACGGCGTCTACGGCGGATTCGACGGCAAGATCGCCCTGTTCCGCATGTACGAATTCGCCTTGACCAACGCGCAGATCTCGACCCTCGCCGCCATCCCCGCCCCGACGCCCGCCGCACTCCCCGCCGGGCTGGCGCTGATGGGCCTGCTGACGATTCGCCGACGCAAATGAAGCACGAACCGATGCAATCCGATACGCATTTAGCGGCGGGGCTTTCCCCGCGCGGTTCGATGCGCCCGCCGCGCGGGGCAAGCCCCGCCGCTAAATGTCGCGCTCAATGCCGAAATGGCTTCACCCTCATCGAACTCCTCGTCGTCGTCGCCATCATCGCACTGCTCATCGCCATTCTTCTGCCGGGTCTTTCCCGCGCCCGTGAAGTCGCGCGACGCACGCGATGCGCCTCGAACCTGCGCCAGGTCACGCTCGGCGCCATCCTGTACGGTGGAGAGAACAAGAACGCGCTGCCCCGCATGGACCGCAACGGCATCAACGCCACCAGCCCCACGCGCGTCGATCACGTGAGCTGGATCAACAAAACCATCTACGACTATTACAGCGATCACCTGACCGTCAATCTCAAAACCTTCCTCTGCCCCGACCGCGGCCCCGACTTCGTCATCATTCAGGGCGTCACGCAGATTCGCATCACCTACTACACGCTCTTCGGCCGCGACGAATCCATCTGGACCTACCCCCCGTACGTCAAATGGCGCAGTCCGCAGCGGCTCACCGACAAGGGCACGTGGACCATGGCCGGCGATCTCATCGAGTCCGGCACGTTCACGCCCCCCAGCGCCAGCGCCTCGCACGGGCCGCTCGGCCTCGTCGAAGGCCCGCAGAACTACGACCCCGGCAAAGACCTGGGCAGCGAAGGCGGCAATATCGCCACACTGGACGCCTCCGTCCGCTGGCTCTCCCAAGGCGAGATGTTCATCCACGCCGCCGCCAGCGGCGGCAACGTCCGCGGATACTGGTGAAGCAAACTCCCTCTCCCCCCGGGAGAGGGCCGGGGTGAGGGCGGCCCCGAATGATGGCGCGTCCCGTCTCCCATGCCCCTCATACGATCCTCACCCGCCTCCCGGCCCCACCCTTGACGCGCCGCCGTCTTCCCGCGACATTGATCCGGTGATGAACAAGACGAATCCTTCCGTCGACGGCTACCTCCGCAAGAACAAAAAATGGTCCGCGGAACTTGCGAAGCTGCGCGCCATCGTCCTGGACACGCCCCTGATCGAAGAGGTCAAATGGCGCGTCCCCTGTTACACCGACCACGGACGCAACATCGCCTTCCTCGGCGCGTTCAAGGACTGCTGCACGCTCAGCTTCGTCAAAGGCGTCCTCCTCAAGGACCCCAAACACATTCTCGAACTGCCCGGCCCGGACACGCAGTCCGCCCGCGTCATCCGATTCGACCATCTCGACCGCATCGTCAAGCTCGCGCCCGTCTTGAAGGCGTACCTGCTCGAAGCCATCGAAATTGAAAAGTCCGGTCAGAAGGTGCAAATGAAGAAGACCGCGGATTTCGCGGTCCCCGAGGAATTGCAGGCGAAGCTCGACGAAAACCCCGCGCTCAAAAAGGCCTTCGCCGCCCTGACCCCCGGCCGCCAGCGCGGCTACCTGCTCTACTTCGCCGGTGCCAAGCAATCCAAAACCCGTTCCGCCCGCGTCGACAAACACACCCCGCGGATCCTCGAAGGCAAAGGCATGCTCGATGATTGACCGCACACGTTCGCGGCAGGGATTCCATGTCGGGTTTCACCCGTCAAATCATTCGCTTGTGTTATTGATAAAGAGCGTCCATCCGATCAGCGTGATTGAAAAATTAACGATTTTGTCCTTGACCTCCGTTCCGCGATCGTCTACAAGCGGATTGGCGTAGATCGCGAGAATAAAAGGCGACAGAAGTCTGATTCAAGGACCGATGTCGAAGGCCGGGTATCACTCCTCGCGATGAACTTATTTCGGCGCGTCGCATGTGTGCGATGTGTTGACGCATCACGAATCGGCCTGCGGTTCGAGAGGCGTTGCACGTACACGTTGGGGCGTCTCATTGGTCCGACGCGCGGTTCGCCTCGGCGACCCGGGTCATGGAGAGATTCTCATGTTTCGATCCGCTTCAATTGCTTTTGCAGTATCCGTTGCGTTCGCCGGATCGATCGCCCGGGCCGGTATGGGCGACATCTTTTCGACGCTCGGCGACCTCAACGACCCGCCGCTGTACGACACGTCCGGCTGGTCGGTGTCCTCCACCTTTTCCACACAGACGGCGTTCTTCACGCCCGACATCGATGCTCATCTCGGCTCCATCGACCTGGCGGCGTTGAGCTTCAGCACGACCGCTTCGACGATCAACGTCGCGCTGTACGAAAGCAACGGCGTCGCGACGCCGGGCACGCTCGTCGAAAACTTCGGCAACTTCTCGGCCCTGAATCCGGTCGTCAACAACAACGGCACGGACCTTTTGCACATCGAATCGGCGGAGCACGACCTGTTGGTGACGTCGCAGGAGTATGTGCTGGCCGTCTCATGGGTCAGCGGCGACTCGACCGGTTGGCGCTACAGCAATCCGATCGTGTACGGCTCGCGGTCGTATTTCCGCACGACCGATTCGAGATGGATCCTGCAGACCGGCGAATCCGCCAGCACGATCCTTGGCGCTTTCGAGCTCAGCAGCTTCGAAGCCGTCCCCACCCCCGCCGCACTCCCTGCGGGATTGGCCCTGCTCGGCCTGACGAGCTTTCGCCGCCGACGTTGAAGTGTTGCAGTCGCGTATCCATGGGGTGCACGCCGCCGGCCGCGACGTCGCGCTCTATCTCGATGACGTCATGAACATCCAAGTCGGCGTCGAAGTGGCCGAGCCCGCGGAAGGCCGCGGCGAAGTTATCGCCTCCAACCTCCCGCCCGGCCGCGTCGCGATCCCTCGAACGGAGCCCCGCGTTGCCACGCGTGGCTCACTTCACATGGAAAAGTCATCATCAAGGAAGCCCCACGTGGGAACGTGGGGCTCAGGTGGGTGGTGCGGGTCGGATGAATCGTCGATTGCGTCCGCAAATTGACTCGGAAAATCGAGAAATCCCGCGGATTTGGCTTGGTTTCCCGCGTGGAGGGTGTATATTGGGAGCATGGAGCCCGATGAGGCCGGCGGCGTCGCCGGGTGGTTGTGAGCGAGGCATCGGGTGGTGAGCAATGAGATTTTCGGGGGATCGAAGGAGACGCTTTCATGTTTCAATTCACGTGCGCGGCGGATGGGGATCGCCAACGATGTGTTTCGCTGGGTGCGATGGCGGTACTCGCGGCGGTGATGCTTTTGGGGATCACGCCGACTTCCAAAGCGGCTTATGAATCGTTCGACTCGTACACGGTCGGCTCGCATCTGGACGCAAAGGCGGGGGGGTTCGGATGGAGCGGGGCGTGGTCGGCGTTCTTCTCGGCCGGGTTCACGGAATGGAACATCGCCGCCGGGGGACTGGACCCGTCGGCCAATCGCTTGCAGTTCGTGCGCGGTGCGGGGAGCCGGCTCGACCGCGCCAGTTTCGAGCTGTCCCGTTCGGCGACGCGTTCGATCGGCGATTCGCCCAACAGCGGGTCCGGGCCGATCTACTTCGGGTTCTACTTCAAGCAGGACGCCGCCCTCGGCGCCGACAGCAATCCCAATCAGTTCCTGCTCGAATGGAAGAACAGCGCCGGCCGATATGTCACGTTCGGCATCCTCGGCGACGAAGTCTTCGGGCAGACCGGCACGGGCCAGTTGTCGAGCTTTGACCGCAAGGTGTCCAACGCCGACCTGATCGCCGATGGGCAGACGTATCGCATCGTCGTCAAGTTCGAGCAGGACGCCGGCGGCCCGGCGACAAGCGGCGGCGGGACCGCGGAGAAGATCAGCATCTTCGTCAATCCCCCCAGCGATATCGAAGGCACGCCCGACTTCGTATACACCGGCGGGTACTCCACGAACTTCTCCCCCGGCCAGACCTTCACGCAGCTGCGCATGTTCGGCGACTATTACAACGGGCAGACCGCTTCGGTCGACCGCATCGTGATCACCGACAACTTCGCCGCCGCCTACATCCCCGAGCCGACGTCGGCCCTGCTCCTCGGAGCCGCCGCACCGCTGCTCGTGCGCCGCAAGCGGCGGGCGCGGGGTGGAAGGGCGGACGAAAATGTGGGAAGTGTTGTGCGGTGATTGCGTCGCAAAGCGCACGGGGGCGGCGCGTTTGGCGCATGGGGATGACGCGCGTGCGCGCGGTGTGCGCCGGGGGATGAGGTAAGTCGTTAAAAAGCGTCGCACAGGGATGTCGGCGTGGCCGCGGCGGTGCGCACGGACCTGCCTATGCGCACGGGGATGGGACGAAGGGCGACGAAATCGGGGATTTTGTGGTGAAAACGGGGGGCGCACGGGGGTGGTCAAAATCGGGGAGGGGCGCGCTCTGGTGCGCGGGCGGAGGGAATCATGAAAGGTCTTACTTGATTCACCCGCCCGTTCCGCTAACATTTTGCTTCAACCCCACCGACCGACCTTTCCCCAGGGACCAATCAGACATGGGCGTTCCGATTTCGCAGATGTGGACCGTGGCGACGTATGTGCTCAAGCAGAAGCTGCGCGGGGTCAAGCGGTATCCCCTGGTGCTGATGCTCGAGCCCTTGTTCCGGTGCAATCTGGCGTGTGCGGGGTGCGGGAAGATTCAGTATCCGCCGCACATTTTGAAGAAGAATCTGCCGCTGGAGGATGCGCTGCGGGCGGTCGATGAGTGCGATGCGCCGATGGTATCGATCCCCGGCGGCGAGCCCCTGATGTACCCGCAGATTCGCGAGCTGGTCGATGAGCTGGTCAAGCGGCGGAAGTACATTTATCTGTGCACGAATGCGCTGTTGCTCAAGGAGAAGCTTGAGGAAGGGTGGTTCACGCCCAGCAAGTATCTGACGTTCAGCGTGCATATGGACGGGCAGGAAGAGAACCACGACTTCGCCGTCTGCCGCGAGGGGACGTTCACGACGGCCCGCGAGGGCATTCGCCTCGCCGTGCAGCGCGGGTTCCGTGTCACGACGAACACGACGCTTTTTGACGGGGCGGACCCCAACAGCGTGCGGGCGTTCTTCGATGAGATGATGGAATTGGGCGTGGAAGGCATGATGGTCTCGCCGGGGTATGCGTATCCCAAGGCGCCGGATCAGAAGTCGTTCCTCCGCGAGCGGACCAACACGCAGCGGTTTTTTGACACGCTCCTGTCCAACCGCAAGAAGAAGTGGATCTTCAACCAGAGTCCGCTGTTCCTGGAATACCTCATGGGCAAGCGCGATTACGAGTGCACGCCCTGGGGCAATCCGACGTTCAATATCTTCGGCTGGCAGAAGCCCTGCTACCTCATTCAGGACGGGTACGTCGACACGTTCAAGGAACTCATCGAGGGCACGGACTGGGACAACTACGGGCGGGCATCGGGCAACAAGGCGTGTCAGCAGTGCATGGTTCACTGCGGATACGAGCCGTCGGCGGTGGACCACACGTTCTCGAGCTTCGGCGGGATGTGGGCCACGGTCAAGGCCATGATTTTCAATGCCTACGCCAACCCCGCCGCCGAGGAGCGCCTCGCCGAGGAGGCGACGAAGCAGCACGGCCCGCTGGCGCACCTGGCGCATATCACGATCGACGGCAAACCCGTCCGCATCAACGAGCCGGCCGAGTCGGCTGCGTGAGTTTTCCGTGAGCGGCGACGCGGTCGGTTAACATGCACAACCCGCCGAATTCCTCTTTGAGGTGATGCATGTTGTCGCGCGCTGTTTGCCTGTCGCTATTGATGTTGACGACGTCGGTCACATTCGCCGCGGACGACGTCGCGCTGCCCGGCTGGCCGCAGGCGCCGCGCGAGCAGCTTGCGGCGATGATGCATGCATGCGAAGCCCGCACGGATCATCCCTACGCGGTGTTCGACGCGGACAACACGCTCTGGCACTCCGACCTGGAAGAATCGCTGCTGGCGTTCATGGAGCATCGCGGGCTGCTGAGCCGCGATAAGCTGCCCGCCGCGCTCAAACCGATTCCGTTCCTCGAAGGCGAGGGGCTTTACTCGTACTACAACCGCCTCGACGCCATCGACTACCGCATCAGCTACCTCTGGATCGCGCAGGCGTTCAGCGGGCTCACGCTGGGCGAACTCAAGCAGCAGGTCGACGAGCTGATGAGCACGCATGAGCCGATTCCCGTGCGGGTCTGGTCAGCACCCAAGCGAAGCTTCGTGGACGAAACCGTCGATCCGCCGCGTGTTTTCGAGCAGCAGCGTCAGCTTGTGAACACGCTGCAAAAGCACGGTCTGCGCGTGTACGTCGTGACGGCATCACTGGAGGAGCTGGTGCGCATGGTCGTCAGCGATGCGCGGTACGGGCTGAATGTCGAGCCGGCGAATGTCATCGGCGTGACGATGCTGCTGCGCGATCGGGACACGGGAGCCGTCACGACGGCGCGACAGCGGATCGCCCGGGGGGCGTTGTACGATGCGGACTTCACGCCGGCGAAACATATGGCGCTCGAACTGACGCCGTCGCTGATCACGCCCGCCACCTGGCACACCGGCAAGCGCATCGCGATCCAGATGTACATCGATCCGGTGCGGCGACCGATGCTCGTCGCCGGGGACTCGCTGAGCGATCACGCCATGTTGTTTTACGCCGACGCGGCGGCGGGGGCGGTGCGCCTGTGGGTCGATCGCAAACCCAAATACACGACGATCACGCGGGAGCGGATGACCGCCTCGCCCGCCGAACTGGGCGTTAACGACACGGATCACGACCCGGCGCTGAATCAGCGGGGCTGGATCATTGTCGCGCCCGCGCAGCTCGCCGGGCCTTAAGTCGTGTTGCTCAATGTCGGGCCCTGCGGCATACTGATGTTCATGAATCAACGCCAAATTTTGTCTGTCGCGGTGCTTGTGACGCTCAGCGTGCTGACCGGCTGTTCAAAGCCGATGACGGCTTATGAGCAGTACGAGGTTCGCAAAGCCCGCCATGACGCCGCCGCCGCACGCATCACCGAACTGGGCGGGTCCGTCTTCTGGGAGGACCCGGGCGTGGCGGTGACGCTGCACCTGTCCGACAACCCGACGACGCGCGAAGCCATGTCCCTCGTGCACGAGCTGATGAACGTCGATTCCGTCACGCTCATCAAGGACGGCACCACCGACTGGGACATCGCCTACCTCGGTAAGATTCCCTCGCTGCGCTACCTGTGCGTGCGCGACGCGAAGCTGACGCAGTCGGGCGTCAACTATCTCAAGAAACTGCCCAAGCTCACGAGCGTGCATCTATTCGACACGGGGCTTGATGACTACCGTCTGACGAATCTCATCGAGGGTTTGCCGCAGATGACGGAATTGACCGTGGCGTTCGAGCCGCATGTCACGGATACGAGCATCGCCCGGCTCGATCGCCTCGAGCATCTTGCCAAGCTGACCGTCATCGACACGCAGGCGACGCGCGAAACGGTCGTCAACCTTGTTGACAAACATCCGACAATGATCGCCCGGTTCAATGACGAAACATTCAAGGGCGAGCAGGCGGGGCAGTAGCGCGGCGGTGGTCCGCTGGGGCGGCGCGGGCTATCGTGTCTTGCTGGGCGTCAACGTCAGCGAAGCGGACACACCACGGGGGCCAAGCGGATGGGCGCGACCGCCTGCGTCATGCGACGGCGGGTGAGTTGGATGGGGGTGTGGGTCTGTCTCCTCGTCGTGGCACCGCTCGCCACAGGCGAACGGCCGGCGTATCCGCCCAACATCATTATCATTATCGCTTCCGACCTCGGGTATGGAGACCTGGGGTGTTATGGCCAGACGAAAATTCGCACACCGAATATCGACAAGTTGGCGGCGGAAGGGATTCGGTTCACGCGGCATTATGCCGGCGGGCCGACCAATATGCTTTCGCAGTACGTCCTGCTGACGGGCGAACATCCAGGACATACGAATATCCGCGACGAAGTTCGAGAGCCGGGGGCTGGCGTGGCGGAGGATCATGCGGGGCTTAATGATGCCGACATGATGTACAACTTGCGCGAGCGCGGATTTGCATGTATGGCTTGCGGCGTCCCCATGTTGATGCGGACCAATGCGCGGGATGCATCCATTGTGCCGAGTTTCAGCCGCACGGCGGTGTATTATTCAACACGCGAGGCAAGGACGTATTATCCGCACGATCTGCAACTCAATGGACAGGTCATCCGTATCAATGCTCTTGAGCCGCAATACATCGGAAGACTACCGGATGATGTCGATCCGAACGATCCGCGCTCCTATGCGCGATACAAGGGGGATGTGTACGCCCCGGAGTGGATCAACGGCATGGCTCTGGCGCTCATCCGCGTCATGCACGATCAGCGTTTCTGTCTTTACTATCCGATGAAGTTGCCGTCGCTGCCTCTGGCGGCGCCGGATGCGGCGATCAAGGAGTATGAAGGCAAATTTCCCGAAAAGCCCTACACGGGCGGCGCGTTCGCGCCGCAGCGAACGCCACATGCCGCTTATGCCGCAATGGTCACGCTGATGGACGAAAATGTTGGTCGAATCGTGGCGCAGGTCGAAGACCTGGGGCTTACTGAAAAAACGATCATTCTGTTCACGAGCGCTAACGGCCCGATGTACGACAATCTTGGCGGATCGGATTGTGAATTCTTTAATTCGACCGGCGGGCTGCGCGGACGCAAAGGGTCGCTCTATGAGGGCGGCATTCGCGTACCCCTAGTCATCCGTTGGCCGGGGCACATTCGTGCGGGTATGGTCTGCGACAAATTGAGCGGGTTTGAAGATTTGAGAATCACCTTGGCAAGTCGACCGAAGGTCGATGGGCCGTTGAAAGATGATGGCCACATGATTACCGACGGCATTGATTTGTTCCCAATATTGATGGGTGAAAAACAGGAGCCGCGGCCTTGGCTCTACCGCGAGACCTCCGGCTTCGGCGGACAGGCGGCGCTGTGGATGGGGCAATGGAAGGGGATTCGGACGCATCTGGATTTCGGGCTCAAGCCCATGCAGTTGTATGATCTGGCGAACGATCCGGGGGAGACGCACGACCTGGCCCAACAGCGGCCGGACATCACGGCGCAGATGCATACCATCATGCGGCAACAACACACGCCATCGGCCGATTTTCCGATGCGCAGTCTTGATGAGGATTCAAGGAACCATGAGTGAAACCGGATCGATCGAGTCGCAGCGGGTCATTGCGGAGGCGATGGGGGTGCATGCGGCGCGGCGTCATATTTTTCTGTGTTGCGATCAGACCAAGCCCAAGTGCTGCGCGAAGGAGCGAGGGCTGGAGGCGTGGGACTATCTGAAGCGGCGGCTCAAGGAATTGGGGTTGAGCGAAAAGGGGGGGATTTACCGGAGCAAGACGAATTGTCTGCGGATTTGCGAAGGGGGGCCGATCGCGGTGGTGTATCCGGAAGGCACGTGGTACCGGGCGTGCGACCCGCCGGTGCTGGAGCGGATCATTCAGGAGCATCTGATCGGGGGGAAGGTGGTTGAGGAGTATCTGATTGCGCAGCGCGAACTTTAGGAAAGCCCGCCGCAAGCGGCGTCGCTAAACGGTGGTGGGTGTGTGAATCAGGCGGCGCGGCGGAGGTCGGATGTTTCGTCGGCGGCGGGGGTGTCGACCCAGATCACGCTGTTCCATCCGCCGTGTTTGTCGTTTTCGACGCCGTAGCTGGCGTAGTCGGCTTCCCAGATGGAGCCGTCGACGACATACTTGAAGCGGTGTTTGCCGGGGGTGAGGGCCAGACGGATGTGCCACCAGCCGCGCTCGTCGCGCTTCAGGGCGTAGCGGTCGGTCTGCCAGGCGTTGAAGTCGCCGGCGATGTGCACGGAGCGGGCGCCGGGCCGGAAGTATGCGAATTCCACGGTGCCGTCGTTGATGTGATGAACCATCCGTGTGCGTCTCCTGTACGGAATGTGTGGGGACAACGTCGCAAGGCGCCTCGCCTCGATGGATGAATCATCGGCCGTTACAGACCGAAACTTTTGCCTGATCGGCGTGACCGATCGGGGAATATTCGTTACACTCCGGGCCTGTACCGCGGCGGGGCCGGGTACATGGAGCATACATGAATAAGCATCTGATCTTATCGGTCATCACGCTGTTGATTGTCGTGGGCGTGATTGCGGCGTTCTGGGGCGGGATGGACCAGGCGACGGACGGGTCGAGCGATGAAAAGCTCGCCGGGACGACGTTGCCGACGACGCTGCCGACCGTGACGAATCCCGGTGGGGAAGGCGATGCGGGAGCGACATATAAGAAGGCGATCGACTTCTACATCGAGCATTACGATGAACTGAAGGGCGATCGGCCGGATGCGGCGCTGGCGGCCAGGGCGGTGAAGATGGTCATCGTGGCGGGGCACAAAGGGCAGGTCGCTGACGGGTTCGCCGATGCGTACGTGCCGATGGAGCCGGGCACGGTGCCGCAGTACAAGAACGCGCCGCTGCATCTTGCGACGCTGACGTTGCGGTATGCGGAGAAGCAACCGGAGGCGGACGGCAAGGAGGCGATGCTGGCGGTATGGACCTTTGGTCATCGTCTGTTCGCCAACAACAATCGCATCTCGCCGCGGCTCACCGGGCTGGGCATGATGCAGAACGTCGCCATCACCTACGCGCGGCAATACGGCGAAAACGATCCGAAGACGGCGGCGATGGCGGAATGGGTCGCCAAGATCGATCCGATCACCCGGTCGTGGGACCAAAAGATGAAGACGATCCATACGCTCGGCGCCAGTGTGGGGGATCTGGTGCGAATCGCCGATATGGACAAGGACAAGGGGTTCCGGATCGAGGCGCTGCTGGTGATGGGCATCTCGCAATGGACGACGGACGGAAGCGCCAACGTGCGGGCGATTCACGGGACACTAAGCAAATACGCGGAGGGCACGGACCGCGAACTTTCGCAGGCGGCGCGGGCGGCACAGGCGTTTACACGTGAAAATGTGCGGATGATGCACTGAGAGGCGGGGATCGGGGGTTGGGGATCGGGGAAGGCCGGGGGCGGGATTCCGGGGGTCAGGTCGGTGGTGAGCGGAAAAATCTTTGCATTGGCCCGTTTGACGATGTAAGATGCCGTTGGAGCGTGTATGGGCACTTCTGGTCCGCAGGATTTTCTGGCAGATGCGTTAGAGGGTCTGAGCAGCGGTCCGGAAAACCGGATCGACGAGGACTCCGTCGCGGAACCGCTCTTCGATGTGGAAGAAGAGGAAGCGGTCAGTGCGCCACCGTCGAAGCAGGTTTTGACGCCTGCGGGGGCTGTGGATGACGAATTGCTCGAGCCGGTGGTGATGACGGATGACGAGGTGGATTATGATAATCCGCTGTCGAGTCCGGCGTTTTTGAATACGCCCAAGCGCAAAACGGACAAGAAGAAGCAGGGCCGGCGGGGCAAGCCGCGGCCCGCGTCGCTGCGCAAGTTGGCGATCCCGGTGCTTGTGGGGATCGGTCTGGCTTTGATGGCGCCGGGGATGTGGGCGGTGGGGATTCTGACGGGGATGGATGTGCCGATGCTGGGTCGGGACAATTCTCACGCGATGGCGATCATCATGCTCGTTTGCTGGCCGATTTCGTTGCTTTCGTTCGTTTCGGCGATCTTCATGTACATGGGTATGGCCGAGCAGGAGCAACGAGGCATCTATCGCCGCTGATGCATTTCGTCGTGGATCGAGTTTCACAGACAATTCATGGATAACGATGCGGACGTTGCGGGGCGGACCGGGTATAATGGCGCTCGTCAGGAATGGGTTTGACGGGACGGATGCCGTTGAAAAAGGTTGGGGGCGATCACGCTGCATCGGCGTTCGCCGGGTTCACTGAAAAAATAGAAACCGAGGCTGTAAGGAAGCAAGCCATGGCCAAGAAGAAGACCACCAAGAAGACCACCAAGTCCGCCAAGACCTCCAAGAAAAAGAACACCACGGGCACTGCGACGCCTGTGAAAGCCAAGTCCGAATCTTCCAAGGGTTCCACCATGTCCAAGACCGCCAAGAAGCCCGCCGCGCCCCGCGGCCGCAAGACCGCCAAATCCGCCCTGACCCCCGTCATCACCGTTACGCACGACCAGATCGCCGCGCGCGCCTACGAAATCTGGCTCGCCAACGGATGTCCGCAGGGTCAGGACGATTACAACTGGCGCACCGCCGAAGCTCAGCTCCTGGCTGAAGCCAACAAGTAATCGACCCGCGTTAACGTCATCGCCCCGCGCGAACGTCGCCCCGATGAGCGATGCCGCTTGCGGCGTGGTTTGAAATGGTGAAGTGGCGATATGGTGAAGTAGTGATGTAAAGACTGGTTCACGTCATCACCACTTCGCCACATCACCACATCGCCACTTATTTATGTCCCACCGGCCCGCCGCCGGTCAGGTATTTGCCGCGCACCGCCGCTTCGAGGTCGACGCCCTTGATATTCGCCAGCGTGCAGAGCCACGCCAGCACATCGGCGAATTCCTCCGCGAGATTGTCATCGTCCTTGCCGTGCAGCGCGGTTGCCAGCTCGCCGACTTCCTCGATGAACCAGACGAACGTCGCCGCCGCGCCGCGGGCGCTGTCGGTGGCGTAATACCGGTCGTAGATGTGCTTTTGAAACGCCGCCAGTGTCAGGGGTGTATCCATGCGCCCAGTTTAGCGACGCCGCTCGCGGCGTGCATTGATATGGTGATATTGCGAAGTGGCGAAGTGGTGATGTAAAGGCAAAATCACCACTTCACCATATCATCACTTCCGTTAAGATGCTGCCCATGCAATCCCGCGCCTATGAACATCCGCGATGGCACACGACCGCATGGCCGGGCGTGGCGATCCTCGCGGCGCTGACGGCGGGGCTGCTCTGGCTTTCGTTTCCGCGACCCGACGTCTGGCCCCTCGCGCATGTCTCGCTCGTGCCGCTCACGCTCGCCGCGCTCCGCGCCCGCCGGACGCGATCGCTGATCCTCATCACGTATCTGACCGGCTTCGTCTGGTGGCTCGTCGCCATCGCATGGATGATCCCCGTCACGGCGCCGGGATACGCGTGCCTTTCCGCCTACAAGGCGCTGTACTTCGTCGCCTTCGTGCTCATCGTGCGCTCCATCGCCAGTCGCCGCCGCTGGCCCCTTGCGCTGGTCGTGCCCGTCGTCTGGGTCGGTCTTGAATACATGCGCGGCGTGTTCCTCTCCGGGTTCCCGTGGTTCGAACTCGGGCACTCGCAGCCGACGATCATGATCCAGATCGCCGACACGATCGGCGCCTACGGTGTGAGTTTCCTCACCGCCATGACCAGCGGGCTTCTCGCCGACCTGCTCACGCGTCCGCTCTTTGAAGCACATGGCAAACAATGGGGTGCGCCGTTGCGATTCAGTCTGCCGTTCTGGACGCTGGCGATGGCGGTCACGCTCGTGTACGGACAATGGCGGATGAATCAGCCGATCGATGTGGGTCATACGATCCGCGTCACCGTCGTGCAGACGAACATACCGCAGAGCAACAAGGAATCGCCGACCGACGAGCAGGACTGGGCGAATTTTCAGTCGATGCTTCAGATGAGCGATCAGGCGCTGGCGGATAAGCCGGACCTGATCGTCTGGCCCGAGACGATGGTGCCGCGGGCGATCAATGACGAGTCGGTCGATCTGTTTCGCCGGCTCAATCCGCCGATGGCGGTGTATCACGATGAGCTATTGGCTTGGGTCGCGCGGACGGGCGTGCCGCTGATGGTGGGGGCGCACGGGATGGACGATTGGCCCCCGTACAACCCGGCGACGCCGGTGTTTCGGCCGCATCGCCGCTACAACTCCGCGTACCTGATCGAGCCGCCGGGCCGTATCGCTGGCCGGTATGACAAAATTCATCGTGTGCCGTTCGGGGAGTACATCCCCTGGGTCGAGAGCATTCCGCCGCTCAAGGACCTGCTGCTTCGGCTCACGCCGTATCAGACCGACTACACGCTTCGCGCCGGCACCGAAGCGACGGTCTTCCATGTCAAAGCCGCCGACGGGCGCGCGTGGGGCATCTCCACGCCGATCTGTTTTGAGGATGTCATCAGCGATGTCCCTCGGGAAATGGTGTACGGCGGGGGGGGGGCGAAACGCGTGGACCTTCTGGTGAATCTGACCAACGACGGTTGGTTCGCCGGCACCGCCCAGTGCCCGCAGCACGAGCAGATCGCGCGCTTCCGCTGCGTCGAGAATCGCGTGTCCGAAGCGCGCTCCGTGAACACCGGCGTGAGCAGTTTCATCGACTCGTGCGGCCGCATCATCGCCCGCGTCATCGTCGACGGACGCACGCAACAGGTCGCCGGGTACGCCACGCACGACCTGACTCTCGACAGCCGCACGACGATCTATTCGGTTGTGGGCGACACGGTCGGCGTCGTCTGCTTCGTCGGAACGGCTATCATGGCGGTACTCGGACTGGCGCAATTTTTCTGGCGGAAGGGCCATACATGAAGACGCATGCACTCGGAACATGGATGTTCGTACAGGCGGCGATGCTGATGACGGCGATGACGTTCGGCGCGATCGGCGCCGAGCCGGTCGAGAAGCCGCCGATCCGCCCCTCGGAAAAAGTCCGCAATCTGCCGGCTAAAACGCTGCGCGAAGTGCAGAACGAATCGCTGGACATTCTGCTCAGCGCGGCATCCGACGAGTTGCCGCTGCTGCGCGCCAATGCGCTAGAAGCTATGCAGATCATGCCCGATCGCGCCTTGCCGCTGGCGACCAAGGGATTGGCCGATGAAAATCCGGCGGTGCGATACGTCGCCGTCGTCACCGCCGGCGTGCTCAAGTTCAAGAGTCTGGCCCCCGCCATCAAGCCGCTGCTCAAAGACGCCAATCCCTCCGTCCGCGCCGCGGCGATCTACTCGCTCTACTCGCTTGGCGAGGAGATCGACCTGACGCCGCTGGCCGACTATCTGGCCGGTCGCGATCCGGCGGTTCGGGCGAACGTGGCGCAGCTTCTGGGCCTGCTCGGCGACAAGAGCGCGATCCCCATGCTCAAGAAAGCCGCCAACGAACCGATGCCGCGCGCCGCCGCCCCGCAGGTCGCCGTCGTCCGCATTCAGATCGCCGAGGCGATCGCCAAGCTCGGCGACGACAGCGTGCTCGATGCCCTGCGCGCCGGCGCGTTCAGCCAGTTTGATGAAGTGCGCGTCGTGTCGATTCTGGCCATGGGCGAAGTGGGGGATCGGAAGATGGAAGTGGGGATGGAACAATTCCTGACCAATGCCCCGGTTGAGCTTCGCCTCGCCGCCGCCGGGGCTTTGGCCAAGCTTGGCAACCTCAAGGGCATGGACACGCTCCTGGACGCCTCCGGGCACGAAAACCCCGTCGTCCGGGGGCAGGCCGCCGTCATGCTCGGGTATTTCAAGGATGAGCGGACGTTCGCATATCTTCGTGTGCTGATGGATGATCCGAATCCGCTGGTGCGCGTCAGCGCCGCCGCCGCCGTCCTGCGAAGAAGCGTTGCGATGGCCAAAAGCTGAGGTTACGACGATCGCGCGGCGTCAAACCAGCCGGCCAACCGGGGTAAAAAATCTTCGCCGGGGGTTTGACAAGCTACTAGCGTTACGGTAGATATGTCCATGCTGGACCTGCCATTTCGAGCCGGTCCGCCGCGTTTGGGCGGCCTGAGGGTTCTCGCCCGTTCGTGAATCGTCAAAGTTGGGCTAGCTGGAGGCACTCTTGAGCATCTTCACCAAAATCTTCGTCGTGCTGGTCATGGTTCTTTCGGTGCTGCTGGCGGCGCTGATCGTGCCCTTCGTGGTCAACACCGACACGTACAAGACCAAGTGGCTCGACGTCCAATCGCAGCTTGAAGTGCAGAAGTACAACGCCGCCAATCGTGAGAACGATCTGGCTGCGCTGCTCACCGCCAAGAACACCGAAATCGAGAACCACAAGAACGAAGTCGCCCGCCTTCAGGCCGAGATCAACAGCCGCGACACGAACCTGCAGAACCTTCAGGCCAACATCATCACCCTCGAAAACGCCAACGCCGACGTCCGCGGCCAGCTTGCCCGGTTGAGCACCGGTCTCGATCAGGCGACGCAGATCAACGGCATGCTTCAGGACGAAATCAAGGATCGTCGCGAAGCGATGCTCCGCCTGCAGACCCGCAACATCGAACTGTCCGACAATCTCCGCGACCGCACCACGCAGGTCGACACCCTTGTCCGCCAGGTCAAGCTCCTCAAGGAACAGCAGACCGATCTGGCCGGCCAGAACGAGAAGCTCGTCGCCAAGGTTGACGCCATTCAGACCTCGATGCCCGCCAAATCGGGCACCAGCCCGCTGGATATCATCAAGAACCCCGGCACCAACCCCAATGTCCCGATCCACGGCCTCGTCACCGATGTCCGCCAGATCGGCGATGATCAGTTCGTCGCCATCAACGTCGGCCTCAACGACAAGGTCACCGAAGGCATGAAGTTCATGGTCTACAAGGGCGACACTTTCCTCGCCAACCTGATCATCACGCAGGTGGACCTCAACTCCGCCGCCGGTCGCGTCACCCTCAAGCGCGGCGACATTCAGGCCAACAACGAAGTCCTCGCCGGCGGCATCTGAACCCCCCGGAACTGGAAACCAGAAACTAGAAACTAGAAACCTGGATATTTCTGATGACTCAGATGAACGCCGGACAAGCCCCGATCAACCGAAAGCCCGTCAGCAATGTTTACACGGTGCTGATGTTCATTGCATTCGTGGCGCTGTCGGTCGCGGTGGGCGTGACCTGGTGGAAGAACGTGGAAGTGACCAAGGGGCAGCAGCCCAACAACGGGGCCAATCCCTTCTTCGTCCTCGAGAAGCCGTAAACCTCCGCCGCGACGCTTGCTGGTGCGGCCTGACCATGGATGGTCGAACGCATTGCCACTCCCTCCCCGTCAATTTGCGTCGTGTGACCTTCCCGTTAAGATGCCCGGACGCGATTTGCCGATGATGACCTCAACGGCGGTTTCCCTACGCGCAGCGATCAATTGAGACGCGAATGATACTCGACTCCCTGTTAGGCTGGTTCAGCGTCGATATGGGCATCGACCTCGGAACGTGCAACACGCTCGTGTGCGTGCGCGGCGAGGGCATCGTGCTCAACGAGCCCTCCGTCGTCGCCGTGCAGAAGGGCACCAACAAGGTCCTTCAGGGCGGCAATGCCGTCGGCTGGGTCGCCAAGGAAATGCTCGGCAAGACCCCCGGAAGCATCACGGCAATTCGCCCCCTTAAAGACGGCGTCATCAGCGACTTTGAAATCACCGAAGCGATGCTTGCCTACTTCATCCGCAAAGTGCAGGGCCGCACGCGCTTCGTCGGCCCGCGCGTCGTCATCTCGATTCCCTCGGGCATCACCGCCGTCGAAAAACGCGCTGTCCTCGACTCCGCCGAGCGGGCCGGGGCGCGCCGCGTCTTCCTCGTCGAGGAGCCCATGGCCGCCGCCATCGGCGCCGGGCTCCCCGTCGCCGAGGCCACCGCGTCGATGATCGTCGACATCGGCGGCGGCACGACCGAAGTCGCCATCATGTCCCTCGCCGACATCGCCGAGTGCACCTCCGTGCGCGTCGCCGGCGACGATCTGGACGAGGCGATCATCAATCACATGAAAAAGACCTACAACCTGATGATCGGCGAGCAGACCGCCGAACGCATCAAGATCGAGATCGGCTCGGCCGCGCCGCTCGAGCAGGAGCGCACGATGGAAGTGCGCGGCCGGGACATGATCAGCGGGCTGCCCCGCAAAACCGTCGTCACCAGCGAGGAAATCCGCGAGTGCCTTCAGGAACCGCTCTCCTCCATCATCAACACCGTGACGCGCACCCTCGAACGCGCTGAGCCCGAACTCGCCGCCGACCTTGTCGATAACGGCATCACCCTCGCCGGCGGCGGCGCGCTGCTCCGCGGCATCGACACGATTCTCTCCAACGCGACCGGCCTCGAAACCCGCATCGCCGAGGACCCGCTCACCTGCGTCGCCCGCGGCACGAGCATCTACCTCGAAAACATCGAGGAATGGAAGAACCAGCTTCAGAGCGATCTGGATGAAATCTGATCAAGTGCGGAGTGTGGAGTTGGGAGTGTGGAGTTCAAGACAACGGTTGATGTTTTTTACTCCGCACTCCGCACTCCTCACGCCGCACTCTTGAAATCATGCCCTTGCCCGCGCTCACAGCCCGACGCTCTTTTGCATTGATCATCGCGGCGCTGATGGTCATGTCGTTGCTGCGCGAGTCGTATTGCGTGTACGGCCCGCCGCTGCGCAACGCCGCCTTTGTTCTGCTCAAACCCATCTCCATGCCGCTGACCGCCCTGACCGCGCACATCCGCGGCTGGGAGGAACGCCCCGTGCTCGGCGACCTTGAGCAGCTCAGCGAGGAACTCCGTTACAAGGATGCGCTGGTCATCGCATTGCAGAAACAGGTGCGCGAACTGGAGCTGACCAACGCGGAATTGCAGGGGCTCAGTCAGCGCATCGGGCACGATTACCGATTCCGCGAAGCGACCGTCATCGGCCGATCCGCCGATCCGTCGTCCGGCACGCTTCAGATCAACATCGGCGCCGGCGACGGCGTGTACCCCGGGCTGGCGGTCGTGAGCGGGGCGAATCTGGTGGGGCGGCTCGTGCAGGTCGGCCCGGCGACGAGCAGCTTGAAGCCGATCATCGCCAAGGATGAACTGTTGACCGTGATGCTTGCCCCGCCGACGATGCCGCGCGAGGGGTTGCCCGCCGGTCGAGATCGCCTGATTCAACTTCACGTCAAGGACGAGCAGACGCTTCTGGCGGACGATGTGCCGCGCGACGTCGTGGTGGAGGTCGGCGACTACGCCCGCTTGATGGACCGCGGCGGATCGGAGGGCTGGCCCGATGCGGTGCAGGGCATGCTTGTAGGGCGCGTTGAGCAGGTGATGGAGGATCCGGATGATCCTCTGCGCAAGCATGTGATCGTGCAGCCGCTGCGGTCGCTGCGGTACATGGACACGGTCACGGTCGTCGTGCCGCGCCACGCCGGTCTGCCCGCCGGGGGGGACGCGCCATGAGGTGGTGGGTCTTCGCCATCTTCGCATACCTGCTTCTGGGCATCGAGGTGTCGGTGTCGGATGTGCTGAGCATCCCGACGAAATTCGGCCCGGTGGTGCCGCATTTCATGCTGATTTTGGCGGTGTTCGTCGGCCTCGCCGCGCCGACCGGCGTCGTCCTCGCGTCCTCCCTCATCATCGGCGGCCTCATCGATCTGACCACGACCTGGCCCCTCCCGGGCGATCACGGGCTGACCCTGCTCGGCCCGCATGCGCTGGCGTATCTCGTCGGCGGGTATGTACTCCTGCAAGTCCGCCCGATGCTCTTCCGCGAGCATCCGTTGACCGTCGCCGCGATGATGCTCGTTGCCGGCGTGGCGGTCGAACTGATCGTCGTCGCGGTCTTCACCATCCGCGCCTGGTACGAACCGCTCGCCGGCTGGTCCGCCACCAGCGAACTGGTCATCCGCGCCATCGGCCTCTTCTACAGCGCCTTCGTCGGCTTCATCCTCGCCATCCCCCTCTGCCGCCTCACCCCGCTCTTCGGCTTCACCAGCATCAAACCCCCCGGCGCCCGCGCCCGCCGCTGGTAAACCCTGCCAGATATCGTCCAAAGCCAAACCCAGCACGCGGCAAAACGCATGAAGTCAAAATTCCATTTCGCATTTAGGCTAAAAGCTAAATAGTCACATCCTCGAAACGACTGTGGACCCTTGTAACGTTTGTTACTTGGCGTCGGGGAAGTCGGCGTTGTAGCGTTTCAGGAGCGCGGGGATGTCGTTGGGAAGAAAGTACATTTTGCCGTGGATTTTCTTGGTTTCACCAGGCGCGAGGCCGCCGATGCGGAAATCGCTGTGGGCGCAGCGGGCCACACCCTGAAAAAGCTCCTGGTAATGGTCCCACGCCATGGCGAAGATCATGGTTTCGTCGGCGTTGAAACAGCCAATGAGCCCGTTGTCGGGCGCGTGGGGATTAAGCGGACGCGGATTCAGATCCTCGTGCGGCACACCGATCGGACACCATACCTGCCCGGGGGTGTAGCGCGCTTTGGTGGCCCAATCCTCTGTGGGCATGCGCTGGAGCCGTCCGCCTTGAAAGACGAAGCATTTGTGAATGTAGGCGGAGGCATCTTTGGTGTCCTTGTCGCCGCAGCCGGCGAAGTCGGCGACACGGACGCAGGGCTGCGCCCAGTGGGCGAGCGAAGCGTGGTCGGTCGGATTGTGCGCGGTCAGGGCGAAGTCGATGTGATCCGCGTGCGCGGTGATGACATGCTCGACGGTCACGCCGTCGTCGAGCGTCGAGCGCAGCACCAGCGATGTGCCGTCATCGGCGGCGCTGACAAGCTGTGTTTTGTGCGGAATGACGGTGCCGCGCCAGTCGCGGTTGGTCGAGCCGGGCCGGCAGAACGCTTCGAGGTAGTTGACGTTCATCGCGCCACCGGGCAACTTCGGCCCACGAATCGTCAGCGTGTTCTTGTCCCATGTGGCCCTCAGCGTCGCCGGCTCGTCCGCGATGGCGGCGACACTGACAAGCAACAACAACAGCAGCAGAGCGGCGGGCCATGATCGGCGTGCGATTTTCATGCCGCATTATATTCAGAAGCGCCGCCGCGGGCCGACCGCCAGCCGCCGCATGCCGGACGCTTTGCTTCGCTCCCTTCGGCAAAAAGCTCAGGGCAGACGGGTCGCCATGATGGCAATGCAAAGCTATTTGGCAGTTTCGGGGGTGGAATTTTTGTCGCCGTCGGCTGGGGTGTTGGGGGATTCGGATTTGGCCGGGGCGGCGGGACCGCCGGAGGTGGCGGTGATGGGCTGGCCACCGGCGCGGAGGAATTTTTCGTACCAGCGCTGAATCTGACCGGCGGGCATTTCGTGGACTTCCCCGCCGGTGTCCTTGGCGATCTTGTTGAGCGTTTCGTTGGAATTGTCCAGCAGGATCACATCCAGCACGGCGTTGGTCTGCTTGACCTGATTGGCGATGACGGCCAGTTCGGCATCGGAGGGCAGGAGCTTGGCGACGAGGATGATTTTGTCGGGATTGCCCTTGAGTGCGGCGGCGAAGGCCTGTGGGGCGGCGAGCGCTCCGCCGGCGACGACTGAATCGAACTGTGCGGCCAGGGCGTTGGGCGACAGGCCCGACCCATTGGTCAAAGCACCGGGAAAAACGCGCGGCCCGGACTCGGACCAGAAGACGACCTGCGCCTCGTGTTCGGGCCCGAGGTGCGAGACCGCCGCGAGCGCCGCCTGCTTGGCGACATCCAGATAATCGCGCATGGCGGTCGATGCGTCGATCATGATGATCGTCTTCTTGCCGGCGGGGATGCCCATGAACGACGGGCGGGTCTCGGTGAACGGATTGGCGTCGGGGTCATAGGGCCAGGCCTCGACGGCGGTGACGTCGCGCTTGGGTTTGAAGAGTGTGCTCATCCCGTAGATCACCACGCCGACGACGGACAGCACGATGATGATCATGACGCTGACGACGCCGATGCGGACGCCCATGCGTTTTTTGCGGGCGACGGGCACGCCGGAGATCTGTCGTTCGGACAGTTCGATGGTTTTGCCGGTCTTGGTGCGATAGACGCTAAGTTTTCGGCTGGTGGATCCGGGGCCGAAGGACGAAGGGGAATCGGGACGGGAAAGCGACTCGGGACTGTTGGCGTCCGGGTCATCGGGAACGGTCATCAGCGTGCCGCAGTTGAAGCATCGGCAGACGCCGCCGCGGAAGCCATCGTCGATTTCCAGTTCACTTTCGCACTGAGGACATGCAAGGTCGATCATGCAGGGGATTATAGCGATTGATGGGGGAGGTAGAAACATGGGGGGAGTCCCGCGGGCCAACGCGTGGGCTTGGCGGTCGGATCGGTGTAGGATGCACGACAGGCGTATGACGGACATTTCACACACACAAGGCGCGGCGGAAGCGGGGCATGTTCCGGTTTTGATGGAGCAGGTGCTGTCGGTGCTGTCGCCGAGGCCGGGGCGGACGGTGCTCGACTGCACGCTGGGCCGGGGCGGTCACGCGGCGGCGATCCTGCCGCTTCTAGCGCCGGGCGGTCGATACGTCGGCCTCGACGTCGACCCGACGAACATCGAGCATGGTCGCAACACGCTGCGTCACGAAGGCGTGCAGGTCGATTGCGTGTGCACGAATTTCGCCTCCGCGCGGGCGGTGCTCGATGAACTGAACGTCGCGCGGGTGGACGGGGTGCTGGCGGATTTGGGGTTTGCATCGACGCAGATGGCGGATGCATCGCGCGGTTTGAGTTTCACGGCGGAGGGGCCATTGGACATGCGGCTCGACCCGTCGCTGATCACGACGGCGGCGGATCTGCTGGCGAGTCTAAGCGAGACGGAACTGGCGGACGTCATCTACGAATATGGGGAGGAGCGGTTTTCGCGGAGAATCGCACGAAAAATTGTGGCTTTTCGGCAGAGCCAGCCGATAAAAACGACGGGGCAACTCGCCGATCTCTGCGCCGCCGCGTATGGCGGGCACGGAAGGGGGCGACACCGGATCGATCCGGCGACCCGCACTTTTCAGGCCCTCCGCATCGCCGTCAATGATGAACTGGGCGTGCTGAGGCGACTGCTCGAAGAGCTGCCCCGATTGCTGGCGAGCGGCGGGCGTGCTGCGATCATCAGCTTCCATTCGCTCGAAGACCGCATGGTCAAGCAGGCGTTTTTGAAGTGGCATCAGGACGGTCAAGCCGAGCGCCTGACGAAGAAGCCGCTCATCGCCGGCGACGCGGAGATCGCCAGGAATCGTCGAAGCCGCAGCGCGAAACTGCGCGGGATTGAATGGCGAGAGTTGCCCCCGGACGAATCGCCAATAGAATAGTCGCTTACAGCCAACGGACTGGCCCTCGCCTTTAACTTTCAGGGACGAATCGACAATGACCAGGGAAACGAAAATCGGGTTGCTCGTGGGAATGGGCGTGATCATCCTCATCGGGATTCTGATCAGCGATCATCTTTCCGATGCGCAGCGTCAGCAGCCCGCGCAGCTCGCCGGCAACGTCCCGCCGGAAATCAGCCGCGACATGATTCCCTCGCCCGTGCGCTTGAGCGATTCGGGTCCGGGCGCATCGTCGCCGTTGCCGCTGCCGTCGCAGCTTGGCAATCCCGGCGAACACGCCGCGACGACCGCCGGGCCGCGTCCGGACATCATCCGGCAGGACGGGCTGGATCGTGATCTGATTCCCGCCATGAAGACGATGACCGACCTGCCGCCCAACACGGCGGGGATCATCGGCCAGCAGCGCGCCGTCGAATCCGCCCGCGACACCGTCCGCCCGACGCCCAATCCTGTTCCGACCACCGGTTCTTCCAACACCGGCGTGAGCAGCACCAGCGCCATCCCCGAAGGCTTCGTCGTCGTCGACGGTCACCGCGCGACGCTGGGCGTCATGAGCAATGGCAACACGACCGCCGCACCGAAACAGACCATCCACTACGTCAAGGAAGGCGAAACACTCTCGGCCATCGCCCGTCAGTACTATGGCAACCCCGGCGATTACCAGATCATTCTCGACGCCAACCGCAAGGCGATCCCCAACGAAAACCTCGTCCGCCCGGGCGTGCGGCTGATCATCCCCAGCAAATCCGCCCCCGCCCCCGGAAATGTTGCTCCCGCGCCGGCTTCGACGCCGCCCGCCGCGTCGCCCAAGCCGACCGCACCGCAGGCGACCAGGACCGCCGAGTACACGGTCCAAGAGGACGACACGCTCTCGAGTCTCGCCGCCAAGTTCATGGGCTCGTCCAAGAACTGGCAGAAGCTCTACGAGCTTAACAAGGATCGCATTTCCAACCCCGATCGCATCGCGGAGGGGACGGTCATCCGCGTGCCCGCCCGCTGATCGGATCGCTTCGTTCCTTTTCATCACCGGCGACGCCTCATGTTTGCCAAGCTCGTGACGATGACGCTGCTGCTCGTTTGCCTGGCCTCGGCCATGCTCGTGTTGCGTCAACATCGCATTCAGCTTGCCAACGACTCGGCGGTGCTGCATCAGCAGATTGTGCATCTGCGGCAGGAAATATGGGATGCGCAGGGCAAGGCGGCCAACGTGCTCGAGCCGCGCCAGCTTCGCAACCGCATCGACGCCGCCCAGTTGGCGCTCGAGCCCGTCGCGCCCTCCGCCTCCCCGGCGACGCGCTTCGCCAGCACCGACTCACCCGGGGGACGATGAGCTTTGCCCAAGTTCGAGCCGAACGCCGACCTCGATAAGCAGCCCGTGCGAATCTATCGCACCGGGCTGATTCTCGTGGCGGGCCTGTCGCTGGTGATGTTCGGCCTGCTCGGGCGAGTCGTGCAGCTTCAGCTTGACCCTGAACGCCGACTGCACGATTTCATCGAAAACCGCGGGTCCGAAGCGAGCATCCTCGCCCGCCGCGGTGACCTGACCGACACGCGCGGCCGGCCCATCGCCTCGACCCACCTCGGCTACCGCCTCTTCGCCGACCCCAAGGCCATCACCGATATCGACGAGTTCGCCGCCCACGTCGCGCACGCCATTGGCGATGACCCCGCCCGGATCGATCAGCTCATTAGTCGCCGCATTGACAGCCGGTATATCGTTATAAACCCTTTGCTGGATGAAGCTCAGGTTAAGGCGGTACAGGACCTGAAGCTCGCCGGCCTGGGGGTCGAGCCCAACCCTGTGCGCATCTATCATCAGGGTCAGCTCGCGTCGCAGCTTGTCGGCTTCGTCGGGGCTGAGCATAAGGGACTTGACGGCGTCGAGTTCGCGCTGGACTCGCTCCTGCGCGGCGAGCCGGGCCGGGTGCACACGCTTCGCGACGTCAGCCGCAATCCGCTCTGGATCGAGCAGTCGCAGTATGTGCCTTCCGACGACGGGCGCAGCTTCCGCCTGAGCGTCGACATGGTGATCCAGTCGATCGCCGAGAAGGAGCTTGCCGAGGCCTGCCGGCAGTTCAAGGCCAAGCGCGCCGAGCTGATCGTCATGGAAGCCCGAACGGGGCAGATTCTGGCGATGGCCAACTGGCCCCCGTTCGATCCCAATGATCCGGCCGCGGCGCAGGGCGAGGCGCGCCGCAATCGCTGCATCACCGATCCGTTCGAGCCCGGCTCGATCTTCAAGCCCTTCGTCTACGGCGCCGCCCTCTCCACCGGCGTGACCCGCGGATCGGAAATGTACGACTGCACCACCAGCGGCGTCTACGTGACCTCCTACGGCCGACGCCTCCGCGATGCTCATGCCCACGGGCTCATCGACTTCGATCACGTGCTCATCTTCTCCTCCAACATCGGCATGGGCAAAGTCGGCGAACGCATGGGCAGCCGCGCGCTCTTCAACGCCGTGACAAGCTACGGTTTCGGCACGCGCACCGGCACCGCGCTGCCGGGCGAGTCGCCGGGCATCGTCAATCCGCTCAACCAGTGGTCCAAATACTCGCTGACCAGCGTGCCGATGGGACAGGAAATCGCCGTCACGCCCGTGCAGATGGTCAAGGCGTTCAGCGCCTTCGCCAACGGCGGCGTCATCGTCTCGCCCAGCGTATTGGGCGAGGAAGCCGACACGCCCATCTACCAGCGCGCCATCAGTGCCGACGCCGCCCAGCACACGCGCGACACCCTCCGCCGCGTCGTCACCGAAGGCACCGGCCGCAAGGCCGACTCGGCGATCTATCGCCTCTGGGGCAAGACCGGCACCGCCCAGGTCCCCGACCGCGTGCACGGCGGATACAAGGACCGCGCCTACAACGCCAGCTTCATCTGCGGCGCCCCCCTCAATAACCCCCGCCTCATCACCCTCGTCACCGTCCACGAACCCGACGCCGCCATCGGCTACTACGGCGGCATCGTCGCCGCCCCCGTCGCCAAAAACGTCATGGAAAAATCCCTCACCTACCTCGGCGTCCCCCCCGACAACCAGGACGCCCCCCGCGGCGCGTCGATCGCCTCAGCGGATTGACGAAGTTCATCTGCCGACACCCGCGGCGTTCCCTTCCGATATGACCAATAGCAAATGCCTGATGCCTAATGACCAATGCATTGGTCATCAGCCATTTGTCAATGGTCATTGAAATACAAATCCGCTCACGCCTTCCCGCGAATGCGCTCCACGATGTTCGTCGTCGATAATCCCTCCACCGGCGGGACCGTCGCGACTTTTCCGCCGTAGCTTTCGACGATTTCCCAGCCGACGACCTGGTCGTGGCTGTACGTCCCGCCTTTGACGAGCACATCGGGTTGGAGTCGCTTGATGAGCGGGATGGGCGTGTCGCCTTCGCCGCCTTTGCCGTCGCCGAACAGCACGATGTAGTCGACGCACTCGAGCGCCGCGAGGAGCTGCACGCGCTCGTCCTCATTGACGATCGGGCGCTGCGGTCCCTTCTGCGCCCGGATCGACACGTCCGTGTTCACCGCCAATACGAGCAGATCGCCCATCGCCCGCGCGCCCTGCAAAACGCGGACGTGACCGGCATGAAGAATGTCAAAACAGCCGTTGGTGAAGGCGATTTTGCGTCCCTGCTGGCGCCACGCCTTCAGTTCCGCCTCAAGCTGATCGGCCGTGCGGACCTTGCCCATCTGATGATGATCGCGCAGCAAGAGGGCGAGATGGACTTCTTCGAGCGGGATGGGCACGACGCCGAATTTTTCGACTTCGAGCCCCGCCGCGACGTTGGCGAGCTTGACCGCATCGAGCCAGTTGGCCCCATTGGCCCGCGCGCCGGCGAGCATGGCGAGCACCATGTCCCCCGCGCCGCTGACATCGTACACATTCCGCGCCTCCGTCGGCACGGCCGTGGGCTCGCCCCCGCGCTCCAGCAGCAGCGCCCCATGACGATCGAGCGTCAGCACCACCGCGTCCAGCGCCAGATCATCGAGCAGTTTCACGGCCATCGCATGCACCGCCGCGTCGTCGCCGGCCGTCTTGCCGGTGGCCTTCTCCGCTTCGGTGCGGTTGGGCGTGATCGCCGTCGCGCCGCGGTAGCGCGAATAGTCTTCGATCGCCGCCGGATCGACCAGCACCGGCACGCCGGCTTTTTTCGCCAGTTCGATGACGCGCTGACTGACGCCCTCGCCGAGCACGCCCTTGTTGTAATCTTCGATGCACAGCACGTCGGCATCCTTGAGCGCCGCCGCGACATGCGCGAGCAGTTTGTCGATCGTCGCCGAATCGAGGTGACCGTTGTCTTCGGTATCGACGCGGAACATTTTCTGCGGATGGCGATGTTGGGCCAGACCGATGTATGAACGCTTGACCGTCGTGCGCCGCGAGGCGTCGGCGACGAGAAACGTCGAATCGCACTTTGCTTCCCGAAGTTTTGCGCGAAGCAGGTCGCCGGTCGCGTCGGCGCCGGTCACGCCGATGCAGGTGACATGGCACTTCAGCGCCGCCAGGTCCATGCAGACATTCGACGCTCCGCCGGGCATGTGCTCCTCGCGGTCGACGCGCAGGACGGGGACGGGGGCATCGGGGCTCAATCGCTCGGCGTTGCCGTAAACGTATTGATCGAGCATGAAGTCGCCGACGACGATGACGCGTCGGGTTTGCCAGCGGTCGATGAATTCGACGAGGTGTTTCATGGGTGAAGCGTCTTGCTCACAAGTTCGGTCAGCGCGTCCGCGCCGTTGTCGAGCCGCATGACCAGATGGGGCCGCCAGACGGGGACGGACAGGGGCGTTGATTCTATCAGGGTCCGGAGTTTGACCCAATCCTTGTGGGTCGTGAGCACGGCCGCGGCTCCGGTCTGTTTTGCGAGCTGATCCGCTCGCCGCAGGTCCTCCGGCCGGTAGTGGTGGTGATCCGGCAGCACGATGGACTCGACCACGTCGAAGCGTTCTTCCGCTTGCGCGATCAGCGCCCGCGGATTGCCGATCGCGCACATCACGATGACGCTTTGCCCGCTGGTTTGGACGCTCTGGTCGCGCCCGTCGGTGATCGACGCCCAGTGATGGGACGCATGGGCGAGGGGTACTTGACCGGTGATCGACTTCAAGGTGGCGTCCAGCTTGTCGAGCGCCGGCGCGTCAATCTGATCGCAGCGCGTGACGATGATCGCATCTGCGCGTTTGAGCGCCCCGCGCGGCTCGCGCATCAGGCCCCAAGGCAGAATGTGCCCATAGCCGAACGGATTCGTCGCATCGATGAGCACCAGGTCCAGATCGCGGTGCAGACGCCGATGCTGAAACCCGTCATCGAGCACGATGACATTGACTTGAGGATGCTCGCGGCCGATGAGCTGCGCGCCTCGGGCGCGATCCGCATCCGTGATGATCGGTGTGTCGCCCAGCGCTTCGCCCAGCAGCAGGCGTTCTTCGGAGCCGACGTTCGGGTCGGCCTTGTATCCGCGCATCAATACCGCCGGCGTCGCGCCGAGCTTGCCAAGCGCCTGCACGAGGTAAATCACCATCGGCGTCTTGCCCGTGCCTCCGGCGGTGAGATTGCCGACGCTGATGACGGGCACATGCGCCTTGTGCATCCGCCGCACGCCCGAGTCGAAGGCGAGATTGCGCAGCGTGACGCCCGCCGCGTAAAACGGCGAAGCGAACGCCGCCGCGGCGCGGGCGAAGGGATTGGCGATGAAAGGCGGGTGGCTCAATGCGTTGCTCGACAGATATGTGACAAAAGGCATGCGGCTCGGAGCCCTCCCCCTCCTAGGGGGAGGGTTGGGGGGGGGTAAATCGTATCGCTTCGCAACGGCTCCGAATCGGAACACGCATCGACTGATACGCTTCACCCTCCCCTGGCCCCTCCCTCAAGGGAGGGGGATGAGGAGGCGTTGAATGCGTCGATCCATTCGCCGAGCCGGCGCATCGGCAGGCCGACGACGGTCGCCGGGTCGCCTTCGACCGTGATGGGCCAGCGGTCGGTCAGCTCGGCCAGATTATACCCGCCGGCCTTGCCTTGCCATTGCCCGCCGGCGATGTACGCTTCGATCGCCGCGTCGTCGAGCGGGCCGATCGTGACGAACGCTTCGTCCACGAAAATCCGTTCGCGCCCGCTCGCCGCATCAATGAGGCACACGCCGGTCAGCACGGCGTGTGTGCGGCCGACAAGTTGCCCGATCATCCGCCGCGCGTCGTCCGCATCGGCGGGTTTGCCGAGGATATGCTCGTCGAGACTGACGAGCGTGTCGGCGCCGAGGACGAGGCCGGCGTCGAGCAATTCCGCCACGCTTGCCGCCTTCATGTGCGCGAGCGTCGCCACCGCCTGCCGCACCTTCAGATGCGACACATCGAAATGCGAATCGTCGAACGGCGGGGCGATGCACCGATGCGCGATGCCCGCTTCGTCGAGCAGCTTCGTGCGCCGCGGACTGGTGCTGGCGAGGATGAGTCGCGCGCTCACGCCGCTTCTCGCTTGTGCGGTTTGGAAGCGGAGGGCGGGATCAACTGGCCCCATCGCTTGATGCGATAGTAGCAGATGGTGCGGTGCACGATGATGTAGCTGGGCAGGGCGAAGAGCAGGCCGACGACGACGCAGCCGACCCACATCGGCACCGCCACGTCCACCATCTGCGTCCAGTAGAAATCGACCGTGTTCCACCAACCCTCCGGCGGATGGGCCAGATCGCTCCACCACTTGGCGTTGACGGGCGTCATGCGCGTGAGCATCACGCCCAGCTTGTAGCACGGGTAGTAGATCGGCACGAGCGTGACGGGGTTGGAGATCCAGACCATCGGCAGGCCGATGAGTTTGTTGGCGCGGAAGAGCCATGCCAGAAAAAGGACGAGGCCCATCTGGAAGCCGATGGTGGGCGTGAACGCCACGAAGAGCCCGATCGCCACGCCGCGGGCCAGGCGCTCGGGCGGATCGTCGGCGTGGAGGAGATTGTGCAGCACGAAGCGCCGCGTGATGGCGGAGTAAAGTCGGATGCGGGCGCGAACGTGGCGGCGGAACATCGTGACGATCCCGGTTAAGCGGCGGGAGCCGGTTGGGGCAGGCCTCGGGGCGGATCCGATCGCATCACCTCCGTCACCGCCCGCCAAACGCGCTCGGCACTCACCGAGGCGATGACCGACGGGTCGGAGGTAGACCGATAGTGTAGGCGCTGTCCGGGCTCCGCACACACGGTCCCGATGTCATATCGGTAAGGCCCGACCTTCGCTGGATCGGTGGGGCCGAAAACGCTCACCACGCGGCGTTCTAACCCGATCGCGATGTGCAGCGCCGCCGAATCATTCGCCAGCACCAGCCCCGCACGGCTCAAGATCGCCATCAATTGCCCGATCGACGTTTTGCCGATCAGGTCGATGCGGCGGACTTTTCTTTTGGATGTTTCATTCACCAAAAGCGCCGCCGCGTCGCGCTCGTTCTTCGCCGCCACGATCACCGCCGCCTCCATGCCCACTTCGCCCAGCCGCTCGGCGATCTGGTCATAGCGCTCGGCGGGCCACGCCTTGCTCGCCCACCGCGCCGTCGGCGCGATCACCGCGAAGCGCTCCGCTTCGAGGCCGTGATCGGCCATGAACTGCCGCGCCCATTGCTTGTCGGGCACGCTGACGTGGAGCCGCATGTCGCGCACGATCGGCACGCCGTCGGCTTCGATGATGGCGAGCATGCGGTCGACCGTGTGCACGTTCGCCGGATCGACGGCGATGCGCTTCGTATACCCGAGCCAGGCCATCTCGCGCGCATCGCCGGCCCCGATGCGTCGCGGGGCGAGCGTCGCGGCGGTGAACAGGCCGCTGCGGAGGAGGCCCTGCAAGTCATACACGCGGTCGTAACGGTGGCGATGCAGCGCAAAACACATTCGCACGGCGGCGCGGAGGTCCTTGCGCGGGAACGCGATCGCCTGATGCAGATCGGGATGATGCGCGATGACCTGCGCAAATGAATCCTGCACGAGCCAGTCGATGTCCGCGGCGGGGAAGGCACGCTTGAGACTCACCAGCGCGGGCACGGTGCGCGCGACATCGCCCAAGGCGCTGGGCCTGACGATCAGAATGCGCTGGGGGTTCTCCGCCGGCCGATTCATCCGGGTAATATACGCACCCTAGCCCCGCCGGTACAGCACGGGATTGAGCGGGGAATCCGCGACATTTCCGACCTTCACGCCCGGCAGCCACGTCTTGTGATCATTGACCTGATGCTCATTGCGCGGCTCGACCACCTTCGCCTCCTCATCCAGATAAATCACCGTCATCACCTCGCGCGGCTGGCTCGACGTGTTCGCCCCCGCCCGGTGATAGGTCCATCCGTAATGAAAACTGACCTCGCCCAGATCGAAGGGTTCGACGATATTCGCGAACCCCGCCGCGGATAGTTCGGCTTGCAGCTTCGCTTCCGACTCGTCGCTGATTTGCAAATCGCGGCCGATCTCGTGCTGATGACTCTCGGCGGCGAAACTCAGGGGGCCCATGTTCAATGGCACCGCGTGCAGGGGGACCCATGCGGTGCAGGTCCTGGGCGTATCGATCGGCCAGTAGTATTGGTCGGCGTGCCAGGGCGTATGTCCGCCGCCGGCGGTGCGCGCCGGTTCCTTGTACAGCGCCTGATCGTGATAGAGCCGCACGCCGGTCGAGCCCATCAGTTCCGCCGCGATCCGCGCCAGTCGTTTCCCGAATGTGAACGCCCGAACCGCTTCGTCCTGCCGCCAGAGGTTCATCACTTGTATGAACGCCTTCTGATACGTGTCGCGCTTCTCCCACGGAATGTCGGCGAGGTTGTTAAGCTCGATGACCTTCCTCGTAATGATCGGCCCGAAGTGCGAAAGCTCGGCGGGGCTGAACACGTTCTTGAGCTTGATGTATCCCTCCCGCCGGAAAAACGCGATCTGCTCAGCGGTCAGGGGGTACGGCGTGTCGAGGTCAATTCGCGTCGCGGCGGTGGTGGTCGTCATGGCGGGCCTCATGGGAAGTGTTGCAGACATTATCGCCGGTATGACCGGCCGTTTCGTCCGCCGTATTGGCAAAAATATGTATCCGATTTGCGCCAGCGGTGGATTTTGTGAGCTAAAATCGCCAACAGGATACTCGATGCAGGCCTACTTTGAGCAAATCCAAACCGCAGCGGACCGGTCGTTCAACTGCTTTGAGCGGGTGGACCAGGGGTTCGAGTTCGCGTGGCATTACCATCCGCAGTACGAACTGACGCTCATCAATGACAGCCGCGGGCGGCGCTTCGTCGGCGACCACATCGACGACTACGCCGCCGGCGACCTCGTATTGATCGGCCCGAACCTGCCGCATACATGGTGCAGCGATGAGGACGACGCGGCAAGGGAACATCGCGCCACAGTCGTGCACTTCGATCACGACTTTTTGGGCCGGCGATTTTTTGATGTGCCCGAGATGACGCGCCTCGCGCAAATGCTTGAGCGCGCCAGGCGGGGGCTTCGTTTCAAGGGCGACATTTGCGGGCACGTCGCCGAGATGCTCGCGTCGATGCTTATGACCGACGGTCACGTGCGACTGTTCACGCTGCTGACGGCGCTGGGTCATTTGTCGATGACCAGCACGTTCGACACGCTGGCGAGCGAGGGGTATATCCCATCGGCGCGGTCGCACGATCGGCAGCGGGTGGATGCGGTGTGCGGGTTTCTCAATGAGCACTTCACCGGCTCGATCGATCAGGCGAAGGTGGCGAAGATGGTGCGGATGAACCCCGCCGCCCTGAGCCGGTTTTTCCGCAAGGCGACGGGGCGGACGATGACGGCGTACATCAACGAGCTGCGCGTCGGGCGGGCGAGTCGTCTGCTCATCGAGACCGACCGCACGGTGCTGGAGGTCTGCTACGCCTCGGGCTTCAACAACGCCGCGAATTTCAATCGCCAGTTCGCCCGGCTCAAAGGATGCAGCCCCGGCCAGTTCCGCCGTCGATTCACGCAGGCGGATCAGGCGTCAAACGATCGGGTATGATCACGGCATGCGCGTCGAACTTGCACGCACGATTCGGTTCTGTCTGGCCGCCGACGGGTCGCTCGATGTCGACGCGGAGGTAAGCAATTCGTTCGCCGCCTGGCCCCCAATGCGCGGGCTGGGGCGGTATTACGAATTGACGGTGACATGCGTGGGCGATGCGGATCGGGACACGGGGTATTTCATGAACATCAAGCGGATCGACGAAGCGGCGCGGACGCACGCGCTGCCGGCGATCAGCGCCGCGGCGAAGCGGGCGGACGCGCCGCTGGGGCGATTGATGGCGACTATGATCAGCATGTTGGGAGCTTCCGGGGGGCCGCTGGATCGGACGGTGGTGAAGGTCGAATTGCGATTGACGCCGACGGTTTCGATCGGCATTGAGGTATCGGACATGACCCATGTGCTCGTCAGCCAGCAGTTCGAGTTCGCCGCCGCGCATCGTCTGCACACCCCGGCCCTGTCGGACACCGAGAACCGCGAAGTGTTCGGCAAGTGCAACAACCCCGCGGGGCACGGGCATAACTACCGCGTCGAAGTCACCGTCCGCTCGCCAATCGACGCCGCCGGTCACGCCATCGAAGTCGGCGCCCTCGACAAGCTCGTCGACGTAGCGGTGATCGAGAAACTCGATCACAAACATCTGAACGTCGATGTGCCGCAGTTCGCATCGCTCAATCCGTCGGTGGAGCACATCGCCAAGGTCGTCTACGACATGCTCGAATCCCCCGTCGCCAAGCGCGGCGTCAAGCTCGAGCAGGTCCGCGTCTGGGAAACGAGCAAAACCGTCTGCACGTATCGGCCGGGGATCTGAAGTCAATCACGATATTGCGATTCGTCCTCCGTGGGCGAACTGCTCTCTCTCAGCCGCGCACTTCGAAAATGAATTCGATTTCCACCGTCGCATGGAGCGGCAGGGCGTTGACGCCGACGGCCGCGCGGGCGTGTCGGCCGGATTCGCCGAAGATTTTCTGCAGAAGCTCGCTCGCTCCGTTCGCCACCGCCGCCTGTTGATCGAAGCCGGCGGCGCTCTGCACGAACACGCCGACGCGCACGACGCGCACGAACTTCGACCAGTCGCCGCCGATCATGTCGCCGAGGACGGCCAGACCGTTGAGCACGCACTGACCCGCCGCCGCCTGCGCGAGGGCGATGTCGCTGACCGCGCCGGTGCTTGCGAGCTTGCCGTCTCTGAAGGGCAACTGCCCGCTGACGAAGATCAGATTCCCGCTGCGCACCGCGGGCAGATAGGCCGCGACCGGCTTCGGCGCCGCCGGCAAGGTCAGATTCAACTCGGCTAGTCGGTCAGTGATGTTCATGGCGCTTTGATCGTCGGCTCGCCGGCAAGATAACCGAGCGATGCGAGGAATCGGTCGGCGGCGTCGAGCGTCTCGACATACGGCTTATTGTCGTTGCGACCGAAATTGAAAAACCCATGCTTCATGCCCGGCCAGGTGCGCAGTTCGCACCGATTGCCCGCCGCGATCATCTGCTTCGTGAAGTATTCCCCGCCGGACAGCAGCGAATCGTCGGTGCCGAAGAAAATGATCGTGGGCACGACGCCGGGGTGGATGTGATGTGCCGGCGAGATTTCGACGGGCTCAACGCCGCAGCGATCACGCAGCGAGGCGATCAACTCCTCCGACGCCTTGGGGCTGCCCTCGAACGGCGCCAGCGCCGCGGCGGGGTTGAAGAGCACCATCGCATTCGGCTTCGACGACACGGTCGCTTCCTCGCCGGTATCGTCGAACTTGTCGATCACACCGGTGCATGCGGCGATGTGCCCGCCGGCGCTCCCGCCGGAGGCGACGATGCGATTCGGATCGACGCCGAGCTGCGCGGCATGCGCCCGCACGAAGCGGATCGCGCTCTTGGCGTCGGTGACGCAGTCGACGGCTTTGACATTCTGGCGCGAGGCGACGCGGTAGTCGGCCGTGATCGCCACCATGCCGCGTGAAGCGAAGTATTCGCACTGATGCTCAAACTGCCGGGGCGAACCGGCCTTCCACCCGCCGCCGAAGAAGAACACGATTACCGGCCGATGATCGCTCGCCTGCCAGTCGGCGGGTTTGTAGAGGTACAGGTTGAGCGTGGTGCCGTCGATTGTCTTGTACGGCATCGCCTGCGCCTCCGGCGGACGAAGCGGATCATCGGCGCCGAGCGCGACAGCGGTGAGCATCAGCAGCGTGCACAGACCGGTCAGACGCTTCATGGTTTGTCTCCCTCGGGCTTTTCGCCGATCGTCGGTTCGCCCTTGAGGTAGCCGAGCGATGTGAGAAAGATGTCCATCGCGCGGGTGGTTTGAAAGTACGCATCGCCGTCGTTGAAAAATCCGTGGCCTTTGCCCTCAAAAAGCATCAGTTCGCTGCGCGAGCCGATGTCCTGCATCTTCTTCTGGAACGCCTTGGCGGTGTCGACGGGGATGAGTTTGTCCTGCGTGCCGAGAAAGACGATCGCGGGGGGCATGCCCTTTTCGATGTTCGCCATCGGGCTGATCTTTTGCCAGTATTCCTTGACGCGGTCGTAGCCGTAGCCATGTTCGGAGTTGTCGTACACCGGGTTGAACAGCACAAGCGCATCGGGCACGGCGGACACGCTCGTGTCTTCGCCGTCTTCGTTGAAGTCGGTGACCGTCGCCGTCGCCGCCGCGACGTGTCCCCCGGCCGACCCGCCGCCGGCGGCGAGCTTGTCGGGGTCGATGCACAGTTCCGCGGCGTGAGCCCGCACGTATCGCATCGCGCTCTTGCCGTCCTTGACGCATTCGATGGGCGTCGTGTGATTGCGGCTGCTGACGCGATACTCCGCCGTCGCCGCCCACATCCCACGCGACGCAAGGTACGCCGCCTGCCGGTAGAACTGCGCGGGTGTGCCGCCGACCCACCCGCCGCCGAAGAAGAACACGATGGCGGGCGTGTGATCTGTCGCCTTGTGTCCGGCCGGCTCGAAGATGTGCAGCTTCAACTCGACATCGCCGACGGTTTTGTACGTGACGAGCCGCGTGGGTTTCGCATCGGTGGCGAAGCGGTCCGCCGCCGGCGCGATCGTGGTGAGCAGAGCGATCAGCACGGCTGCGATTGCGAAATGGCGCGTCATGGGTTCTCCATCGTCGGTCACTTGAGCGCTTCGAGCACCTGACTGACCGTGTACGCATCGGACTCGAAGACGACCTTGCCGTCGGGCGCGTAGATGACGAGCAGCGGGATCGACCGGCGGCCCTGTTGCGTGAGCAGGGCGTTGCCGGGGCCGTTGTCGTCGCCCGTCAGGTCAACCTTGATGGGCACGACCTTATTGCTGTTGAGCGCCGCCGTGACGCGCGGATCGAACAGCACGGCATGCTCGAGGGCGTGACAATTCAGACACCACTGCGCGGTGAACTCGAGGACGATGAATTTGCCGTCTTTTTTCGCATTTTCGAGGCGCTCGGGCGTGTAGTAGACCCAGTTGACGGGCCCGTGGCGCGTGTACCAGTACGCCAGGTGCGCCCCGGCCCCGATGAACAGCAGGCCGATCAGGACGAAGGTGATGAGATTCGCGCGGTGTTTGGGTCTGAGTGCGATCGTGCGCCAGGTCAGCCAGGTCCCGGCGGCGATGATGAACGCGCCGACGAAGTACCAGTAGGCGAGCGTCGGCGGATCGGGCGGCGTCACGATCAGGCCCGAGACGCCGGTGCCGACGAAGAACGCCGCGGCGGCGAGCATGAACAGACCCATCACCTGCTTGATCAATTCGCTGGCCGGTCCGGTGCGGGGCATGCGGTCGATGAGCTTCGGGTACGCCGAGAGCAGCAGGTAGGGGAACGCCATGCCCGACCCGATGGCGGCGAAGGTCGAGAGCGTGACGGCGGGATTCTGCGTGGCGGCCCATGCGGCGGCGGCGCCCATGAACGGCGCGGTGCACGGCGTCGAAAGCACGGCCGTCATGATCCCGAAGAGGAACGACCCGAACGCCGTGTCGTGCGACGGGTTGAACATGTAGACCTTCTGCGGCAGTCGAACGGCGAACAGCCCGCACATGCCCGCCGCCATGATCGCGATGATCACGCCCACGCCGATCGTGAACCACGGCTTCTGGAAAAGCTGATTCGTCGCGGTGAACCCGCTGACGGTCGCGATGGCGATGCCCAATGCGAGCCAGAGGAACACGACGCCGCCGCTCATCACGGCTCCGAGCATCAGGCAGCGCGAGCGATGACCCGCCGCCGCCGAGAGGCCCATGATCTTGATCGGAATCAGGGGCAGCACGCATGGCGTGAAATTCAGCAGAAAACCCCCGATGAAGGCGATCAGCAGCAACAACCACAACTTTGTCGGATCAATCGAAAAGTCATAGCCGAACAGCGGGATGTTGAGCGTGTTCGCGCCTGCGGGAACGTCGGCGATCGGTTGGCGGAGCACATCGAACGGGGCATCATGACTTTCCGCGATGTTCGTCCCCGCCGGCGCGACGGTGAGCGTGACCTTGCTGATCGTCGTCTGCGGTTGCAGGCACGTCTTGTCATCGCACGCCTGCCACGTCGTCGCCGCTTCGAGGTCGTACTTGCCCGGCGCGACGCTGGGCCCGACGTGCAGCGACACGACGATCGCCGCCTTGCCCGCGTAGAAGTCGAGTTTCTGCGGACCTTCTCCGAAGTCGACGACGATCGGGTGCGGCTCGGGGTATCGCACGCCCGACACCAATACGCCCGCCGGAAGCCCCGTGACTTTCACATCCGTCGGCACCAGGTAGTCAAGCTGCGGCTTATGCAGCTGAATGTGGTAGCGCGGATCGATGTCCAGCTCAATCGCCAGCGCGCCCTCCGAGTCGGCGGCGATCGCCTCGCCTTGCCAGCGCGTGTCGAACTTGACCACCGGCTCGCGCGCCCCGCTCCCGGAAGTCGCGTCCGGCGCGCCGAAGGCGTCGCCGAACCCCGCCGGGTCCGTCAACTGTCCGCGCGTCTGAACAGCGATCATGCTGAGCATCAGACAGGCGAGCAGGGCGGGAAAATGGCGGGGCGGATGAGTCATGCGTGGTTGAAACGTCGGTGTGGGGGCGGCGGTTCGGGGCATCATACCGGGGCTGTGCGGGGATTTGAAGAAGCGGGGGCCTTCGTTCCGATAAAGTCCTTATGGCGGAAGTCCTTGATCAGGGTGATGTTGATGCATTGCTGGCGGCGATCGGCGGCGGGGAAGTCGCCGCGGCCGAAGCCGGCGAAGCGTCCAACGTGCAGGTCTTTTCCAATCAGCGTCGCCCGACCAAGCAGCTTGAAATCCGCCTCTACGACTTTAAGCGCCCGGAGCGCGTCAGTAAGGACCAGATGCGCGCCTTGGAGCAGCTTCATGAGGGCTTCGGCCGCAACTTCGGCGCGCAGCTCTCGGGCTTTCTCCGCACGATCGTCGAAGTGAAAGTGGCGAACATTGAGCAGCTTACCTACGCCGAGTTCACGCAGGGGCTGCCCAATCCGACGAGCTTTAATCTGCTGCGCTGCGAGCCGCTCGAAGGGCAGATGTGCCTGGAGATCAGCCCGCTGATCATCTACCCGATCATCGACCGTCTGCTCGGCGGGTCGAACGCCGAGTTGTTCATCCCGCAGCGTCCGCTCACGCAGATCGAGCAGCGACTCGTGAGCAAGATCACCGATCGCGCGACCAGCGCGCTGACGGAGGCCTGGTCCGCGCTGACGCCGGTGCGTTTCACGCTGGCCGAGACGGAGTCGAACCCGCAGCTTGTGCAGATCGTGCCGCCCAACGAAGTGGTGGTGGTGGTGGGGTTTGAATTGAAGATGGGCGGGCGCGCCGGGACGATGAGCTTGTGCATCCCGTTCAACGTCATCGAGCCGGTGATCGACAAGCTTTCGAGTCAGAGCTGGAACTCCTACACGCGCAGCAAGGCCAACACGAGTCTGCGCACGCGGCTCGCCGACAAGCTCAATCGCGCCCCGCTGATGTCGACCGCGCTGCTCGCCGAGACGACGATCACGCTGCGCGACCTGATGAACATGGCGCCTGGCGACGTGATCCTCACCGACAAGGCCGCCGCCCAACCCGTCGTGCTGACGCTCGAGGGCAAAAAGAAGTTCCTCGCCAACCTCGGGCAGTACCGCGGCAACCGGGCCCTGAAAATCACCCGCGCGATCACACCCAAAGACCGCGTGTGATTCGCCGTCTTCCCGTTTAGCGAGCCGACTTGTCGCGTGTTTTTTCTTCCAGCCATTTCGCCACCGGCCCGTCCCTGATCATGATCCCGGCCAGTTCCCCCCACGGAATCGTGATGCTGTACGCCCCCTCCGCGTACGAACCCACTTCATAGGGCGAAAAGTAAAACCGCAACCCCGACGGCACGACGGCGAACGTGTGCAGATTGTCGATCGAAATCGGCGGCTTCGTCCGACCCGCTTCATAATCGCTCAGCGAAGTCGCCCCCGCAGCCCGCAGCGCCTTGCAGCACAATTCAACCAGTTTCTCCTTCGCCGCCGGCGTGTCGACGATGACATCCTCTAGCACGACCGCGCCGACCGAACCGTCATCACGCTGTGCGAATACGCGCGCATTGAGATTCGAGTTGCCATGCGCCCCGCCGGTGTAGGCATAGTCCGTGATGACCGCGCTGATCATCGTCGGGTCATCGAGCAGCATCTCCACGGACGTTTCTCCCTCCCAGTAATTCGTTGCGCTTGGCTCCCACATACTCTCCCATACATCCCGCCAACTCGTGCTCTCGTTCAGCGACCCGGCGGACGCGCGGGCCATCAGCATCAACTCCGCCCGCATCGCGTCACGCAGCGGCGAGCCCTTCAGATCGGGCACTTCCGCCGTGTAGTGCGCTGCCCATCCCCGATCGCCGATCCGCACGCCGGTCCGTCGCTCGATGCGCCAGTTGGTCATCACCCGATCAAAAGCCATCGCCTGCGGCGGACCATCGCCGATGATCAGCTCGCCGGTGAGCCGGCCTGATGCGTCGTCCAGCTTTCCCCTCAGGTGCAGCTTTACATCCTGATTCGGATTGACATCGATCCGCACCGACCCGCCCGCGTCGATTTCGCCTTCGATCCACTGGCCCGTGTGCTCGTCATTCTCCAGTTCAATCGACCCGCCCAGCTTGTCCTCGCGCGGATAGAGGGTCATCGTCACCGCCCGCCCGTCCGGCAGCGTGCCCATGTAATACCCGCCCGGCGTCGGGCCTTCGTGTTCGTAGGGCATGAGCAGAACGATCAGCATCGTCACGACGATCCCCGCCGCCGCCGCGAGCGCGCCCAACGTCCAGAGAATGCGGCGTTTCGTCGGCGTCATGGCTTTACGCTCCGTCGGATTTGGGCTTGCTGTTGCGGGCGACGAGGCGGTGGGTGTGCGTGGGGCTCAGGGCTTTGAGATAGTCGAGGATGCGGTAGCCGCGCGGAACGCAGAGTTCCAGCTTCGGGTGGTCGAGCAGATTCACCACATGTCGGGCCACGGTGTCCGGCTCGATCGCGTGCGGGCGGACCACGTTCCAGAGCAGCTCCATCGGTTTGGACGTATGAAAGTACGGCGTGTTCACGACGCCCGGGTGCACATACGAAAAATGCACGCCCGAGTCGGCGTAATCGGCGGCGAGCGTCTGCGTGAGCGCGACCAGCGCGGACTTGGTCGGCGTGTAGGTGGCGTGACCCCAGGGCGACATCTTGGCGGAGATCGAAGCGATGTTGATCACATGTCCGCGCCGCTGCCGGAGCATCGACGGCAGCGTTTCACGAATCAGGCGCGACGGGGCGAGGTAGTTGAGGCGGTGGAGGTAGTCTTCCGTGTCGGTCGTCTGATCGAGGAACCGGCCGTACATGCCCGACCCGGCGCCATTGACGAGTACGGTCGGCGAGCCGTGGGTCGTCATCAGTTCGTGCATCATGGCCGGGAGCGCTTCGGTGTCCGAAAGATCGAAGGGGAGGGCATGCGACGGGGCGTGCGAGCGGCAGTCATCGGCGACGGCGGCGAGCTTGTCAGCGCGGCGGGCCAGGAGCAGCGTGACCCATCCACGCGCGGCGAGCCGACGGGCGATGGCGGCGCCCATGCCGCTGGAAGCACCGGTGACGAGCGCGATGGCGGAATGTGCCTCGGAAGGTTTCATACGCAGCACGGCGATTATACCGATTCAAATTCTGGAAAAGTCGACAGGATCACAGGATGATCAGGATGGCGGAAATGTCCGACCGATCCCCAACCCCTGATCCCCGATCCCCGCCTCACAGCCGTCGAATCGGAAACAGCGCCACCGTCATGTGGGCGTTGCCGAGGCGGTCGGTGATGGGCATGTCGCGGACGATGGGCGGGGCGACGGGGAAGGCGCGCTTCAGGCATTGCTCCTCCCAGATTTTCAGATCGTGCTCGGCGGTGGGACGGTCGATGGTGAAGAGCACGAGCAGCAGACCGGCGTGAAAGATCATCGGGTCCTGCGCGAGTTTGCGGATGTCCTGGCGGACGGGGCTGAGCAGTTCGGCGGAGTAGCGGGCGAACGGGCCGTCGGTTGTGAACTGGCTGACTGTCTTGATCTCCAGCCAGTACGCCGCTTCGAGCGGCACGGCGTCGTCGGGACTGAACAGCGTCGCCTCGGCTTCGGGATCGACGAGCGACGCGCCATCGGGAATGAGCACGATGTCGCAGCGCTTGCCCTCGCTTTTGCGCTTGCGTGCGCCCAGCGCGGAGGGAAACGCCTGCTCGGGCCGGACGCCGAAACCGGCGTCGCGCAGGCCGCGCTGGATGATCGGGTGCAGCCCCAACTCCGCCAGCGCATCGATGCCGTACACCGCCTGCTCCGCATCGCAGTCCCGCGCGGCCTTCGCCAGCGCGTCAAACGCGCCTTCGACAATGTCCACCACATCCCATCGCATCGCCCGTATGGTATGCTCGCCTCATGAGCGTCGGCTGGTTTTATCATGACGATTACCTCAAGCACGACACCGGCCAGCACCCGGAGCGCCCCGAGCGTTTGCGCGCGATTGTCGAGCATTTTGAAAAGTCGGGGCTGGCGAACGAGCTGGTCCGCCTCACGCCGACGCCGATCGACCCGGCGAGACTCGCGGCGATTCACGATGCGGACTACATCCAGCGCGTCGCCGCCACATGCAGGAGCGGCGTGCGGCATATCGACTCGATGGACACGGTGATCTGCCGGGCGAGTTATGACGTGGCGCTGCTCGCCGCCGGCGCGGCGGTCGATGCGGCGGACGCGGTCATGCACGGCGAGATTGAGCGTGCCTTCGTCACCGCCCGCCCGCCGGGGCATCACGCGGAGTTCGACACGGCGATGGGCTTTTGCCTGTTCAACAACATCGCCCTCGCGGCCGATCATCTCATTACCCATCACAAGCTTGAACGCATCGCCATCGTCGATTTCGATGTGCACCACGGCAACGGGACGCAGCATGCTTTCGAGTATCGCAATGATGTGCTGTTCATCTCGATCCACCAGGATCCCGCCACGCTCTACCCCGGCTCCGGCTTCGCCCGCGAGATCGGACTTCGCAAGGGCGAGGGGTTCACGCTCAATGTCCCCATGCCGCCCGGCGCCGGCGACCGGGAGTATCAGGCAGCGTTCGAGGCGACGATTTTGCCGCGACTCGACGTGTTCGGCCCGCAGGTATTGCTCATCAGCGCCGGTTTCGACGCGGCGGCGGAGGACCCGCTGGCGAACATCGAACTGACCGACGCGGCGTTCACATGGATGACGCAGCAGCTTGTTCAGATCGCCGAGCGGCACTGCGGCGGGCGCGTCATCAGTCTGCTCGAAGGCGGCTACAATCTGGCGGCTCTGGCGCGATGCGCGGCCGCACACACAAGGGCGTTACTTTCATGAGCGATTCGGTCAAGCAGGAATGGTACGCGGAGGGCATGAGCTTCACGTGCACGCAATGCGGCAACTGCTGCACCGGGCCGGAGGGATACGTGTGGTTCCATCTGGACGAGTTGAAGTCGATGGCCGAGTACGTGAAGATGCTGCCGAACGAGTTTCTTCGCAAGTACGCGCGGAAGGTGCACGGGCACTACACGCTCAATGAGAACCTGACGGAGCACGGACACGACTGCGTTTTTCTGAAGCGCGACGCGAACGGGAAGGCGGGGTGTTCGATCTATCCGGTGCGTCCGACGCAGTGTCGGACGTGGCCTTTCTGGCCGGAGAATCTGCGGAGCCGGTCGGGATGGAAGGCGGGGGCGCAGCGGTGCCCCGGGATGACGAAGGGCGGCTTGCCGAGCGAGGGCGCCAAGGGCACGTTCTACCCGATCGAAAAAATCCGTATCATGCGCGATGGCACACCTCACTGAAGATGACAGGCGGGTCTGGCGAAGCTGGGCGGACGCGGCGGGCGAAGCGGCGGTGGATCACGCGCTGCGCGATCTTTATGACCGGCTCGTCGACGACATTGCGGGCCGATCGCCGACGTGCTGGCTCAGCGGCAAATGCTGCAAGTTCGAAAGCTACGGGCACCGGCTCTACGTGACGGGGCTCGAGATCGCATGGATGCTCGGGCAGATCGACGCGGACGCACGCGCCCGGCTCGACGCGGCGGAACTGCGAGGGATGGACGGGTGTCCGTTTCAGATGAGCAAGATGTGCGGCGTGCATGCCATTCGGCCCCTCGGCTGCCGAATCTATTACTGCGATCCGGCGGCGAAATCGTGGCAGAACGAGGTGTATGAGCAATATCAAAATGAGCTTCGCCGCTTGCATGATCAGCGGGGTCTGACGTACCGTTACATGGAATGGCGGATGGGGCTGGAAGACGCGCGTGCGGCGATGGGCGGCGCGGCGAACGGATGATCGATTCACGGAGGCACGAAAGGAACGCGCTCATGAAGACGTATCGAATGTGGGCCTGTGTCGGTGTGATGCTCGTTTGCGCGGGATTGATGCGAGCGGCCCTGGCGGCGGACGAGGCGATCGTGCCGTGGAGCGAAGCGAAGCAGCATGTGGGCAAGACATGCACGGTCGAAGGCCCCGTCGCCGGGGCGGTGTATCTCGAACATATCAAGGGCAAGCCCACGTTCCTGAACGTCGGCAAGGATCATCCCGATCCGTCGCGCTTCGTGATCGTCATCTGGGGCGACGACCGCGCCAAATTCGGCGAATCGCCGGAAAAAAACTACGTCGGCAAGACGGTGCGCGTAACGGGGAAGGTCGTCCTGCACAAGGACATCCCGCAGATCGAGATCAAATCGCCGGACATGCTGAAAGTGGTCGAGCCGAATTGAGACTTTTCGCTCGCTCTCCCGAAGCGAGCGGTGAGATCAGTGATCCAGCGCGTGCAGGGCGTCGGACTTTTCGAGGCAGTTGACCGCCAGCGCGGTCCAGCCGGTCTGGTGTGACGCGCCGAGTCCCCGGCCGCTGTCGCCGTGGAAATATTCGTAGAACAGAATCAGATCGCGCCAATGCGGATCGGTCATGTAGCGCTGATCGTCGCCATGGCAGGGCCGCTTGCCCGCCTTGTCCGCGAGGAAGAGCGACACGAGCCGTTTGCGCAGCACGGCGGCGACCTGCTTGAGGTTCATCATTTTGCCAGAGCCGGTGGGGCATTCGACCTTGATGTCCTGCCCGTAGAAATGGTGGTATTTTTCGAGACTTTCGATGAGGAGGAAGTTGACGGGGAACCAGATCGGTCCGCGCCAGTTGCTGTTGCCGCCGAACATATGTGTGTCCGACTCGCCGGGGACGTAGGTCACGCGATGCTCCGTGCCTTCGAGGTTGAGGACGAAGGGCTTCTCGCGATGCACCGCCGAGAGCGAGCGGATGCCGAAGGGCGAGAGGAACTCGCTGGGGTCCAGCACGTATCGGAGCACGCGCAGGAGGCGCTGCTTGCTGGGCACGGCGAGCATGTAGCGCTGCGCCGTTTCCGAATCGCCTTCGAGGTACGTGATGAACCGCGCCAGCTCCTTGCGGTTCTCCAGAAACCACTTGGCCCGCTTGTGGAACCCCGGCAGTTTTTCGATGACGCTGCGCTCGAGGATTTCGACGGCGAAGAGGGGGATGACGCCGACGATCGAGCGGATTTTCAGGCGGGTGCTGTGATGGTCCTGATGGAGCATGTCGTAATAGAACCCATCGTGATCATCCCAGAGTCCGGTGCCGCCCAGACTGTTCATCGCTTCGACGATGGCGACGAAATGCTCGAAGAACTTGCTGGCCATGTCCTCGTAGACCGGGTCATGCTGCGCCAACTCCAGCGCGATTGACAGCATCGTCGCGCAGTAGAACGCCATCCATGCCGTGCCGTCGGCCTGACTGAGCGTGCCGCCGCCGGGCAGCGGGGCGGAGCGGTCGAAGATGCCGATGTTGTCGAGGCCGAGGAATCCGCCGGCGAAGAGGTTCTTGCCGTGCGGGTCCTTGCGATTGACCCACCAGGTGAAATTGAGCATGAGCTTCTGAAACGCCCGCGCGAGGAATTTGACGTCGCGCTTGCCGCGCGGGGCGGTCATCTTGTACACGCGCCAGCAGGCCCATGCATGCACCGGCGGATTCACATCGGAGAAGCAGAACTCGTACGCCGGAATCTGCCCGTTGCCGTGCATGTACCATTCGCGCAGCATGGTGAGCAGTTGATGCTTGGCGAACTCGGCGTCGACCCGGGCGAAGGGGATCATGTGAAACGCCAGGTCCCACTCCGCGAACCACGGATACTCCCACTTGTCCGGCATGCTCAACACATCGCGGCTGTACAGATGTTTCCACTCGCGATTGCGCGCATGTTCGATCCGCTGCTTGGGCGGCGGGGGCATGTTCGGATCGCCCTTGAGCCAATCCTCCACGACCAGATGGTAGAACTGCTTGGACCACAGAAGCCCCGCATAACCCTGCCGCGCCATCGCCCGGCTCGGCGCATCGTATTCCGGCGGAAGCACGCGCTGGTAGAACGCCTCCGCCTCGGCGATGCGGTCGACGAACACTTTTTTGAATCCCGCGCCCATCGCTTTCTTCGGCGGTTCCGCATCGGAAAACAGCCGCAGGTGCAGCGTCTTTTCCTTGCCTGCGGGGATGATCCATTCGTGATGCGCCGCCACCTTCGTGCCGTATTCCTTGGGGTTCACCGCCTTGTGCTCGCCATGCACGAGATAGCGGTCAAAGGCGTCCTTGGTGTACGTGCAGAAGTTCTCGACGCCGGCGACGCGCTCCTGATTCGTCTCGTTGTCGGTGAAGAGCCAGTGCTCGGGCTCCTTCTCGGCGACGAGATGGAAGCGGCCGAGCGTGGGGTGGTCGGCCTGAAGCTCGGTGTCGCTGACGGCCGCGATGCGCGGTTTGAGCGTACATCCTTCGTGCGTGCAGCCCCAGACCCAGGTATTGCGGAACCACAGCGTCGGCAACACATGAATCAGCGCCGCCTCCGGCCCGCGGTTCGCCACCGTGATGCGGATCAGCACATCGTCCGGCCCGGCCTTGGCGTACTCGGCGGTGACGTCGAAGTATTCATCGGAATCGAAAATCCCCGTGTCGATCAGCTCGTATTCGCCGATCTTGCCGCGCGTGGCGTTCTCACGCACGATCTGGTCATACGGGTACGCCTTCTGCGGATACTTGTACAACGCCTTCATGTACGAATGCGTCGGCGTCGAGTCCAGGTAGTAGTAACATTCCTTCACGTCCTCGCCGTGATTGCCTTCCGGCCCGGTCAGACCGAAAAGACGCTCCTTGATGATCGGGTCCTTGCCGTTCCAGAGCGCGACGGCGAAACACAGCCGACACTCCCGGTCGCTGATGCCCAGAAGCCCATCCTCGCCCCATCGATACGCCCGGCTCCGCGCGTGATCGTGCGGAAAATAATTCCAGCACGAACCGTCCGCCGAGTAGTCCTCGCGGACCGTGCCCCATTGTCTTTCGGAAAGGTATGGCCCCCAGCGCTTCCAGTTCTTCTTGCGTGAAGCGTCCTCTTCCAGACGTTTGACTTCCGCGTCGGGCGTGGGCCTCGTTTTTGCCATGACACATAAGTATCACGCCGCGCCGCGATCCGCAATGCGCAGGCCCGATTTAAGAACGTGTGTGAGAAGGCGGAGTTTAACGAGCCGCGACCGTGAGGGAGCGGTCACGGCGCCGCTCATGGATGCTGGTTTCGACCGCTCCCTGACGGTCGCGGCTCGTCGATCCATGGCCTTCCCACACGCGGCCTAACGGCTCATGCCGCCCATGTTTTCCTGCGGGACGATGCAGTCGCGCGACCAGAATCCGGGAATCGGCGTCCGGCAGTCGGGGCAGTGGCCATCGCGCAAACGATTGGCGCGGATCGAGAATCCTCGGCGTTCGATGAGCATGGCGGAACAGGCGGGGCAGCGCGTGTGCTCCCATTCCCCGACCTGCCCCGGCCGATTGCCCGCGTAGACGTAGCGAAGCCCGGCGCGCCGCCCGATCCGACACGCTTCGATGAGCTGATCGACCTGCGTGTTGGGCGTCGTGCTCATCTTGTAGTCGCTGTGAAATGCGGTGATGTGCCAGGGAATGTCGCGGGAGATGCCGGCGAGGAAGTCGGCGATCCGCTTCACTTCGTCGGGGCTGTCGTTGAAGCCGGGGATGAGCAGTGTGACGATCTCGAGCCAGAAGCCCATCTGATGAAGCTGGCGGATCGTGCGCTTGACATTGTCGAGCTGTCCGCCGAGCGCGCGATAATGTTTGTCGTCGAAGCTCTTGAGGTCCACCTTGTAAAGCTGCACGCAGGGGCGGATGTATTGGAGGACGCGCGGCGTGGCGTTGCCGTTGGAGACGAACGCGCCGCAGAGGCCCGCTTCGTTGGCGGGTGTGAGCACCTCGACGGCCCACTCGGCGGTGATGAGCGGTTCGTTGTAGGTCGTGGCGATGACGGGGGCGTGATGCTGCTGCGCGAGATCGACGATCTGCTCGGGCGTGATGCGGTACACGTTCGACACCGCCGCCTCGTCGCGCATTGCCTGACTCGTCACCCAATTCTGGCAATACCCGCAGTGCAGATCGCAACCGAGCATGCCGAAGCTCAACGCCTCAGCCCCGACGAACGCATGAAAGAACGGCTTCTTGGCGATCGGATCGCACGCCAGCGCGCCCACATAACCGTGCGGCGCCTTCAGCACGCCCCCGTCGTTGAACCGTACGCGGCATACGCCTTCCTTCCCCTCCGCGATTTTGCACTCGTGACCGCAGGCGTAACAGAGCAAACGCCCGTCCGGCAGCGGCTCGTACAACTCCGCCGGTCGGGTCAGTTCATGCATCAACGTGCGCAGGCGAATCGCCTCGGGGCTTCTCAGGGCCATGGCATCCCTCGCTGGCCGGCCATTCTCCCTATGATGCTATGCAACCGCTCGCCGCCGCACGGGTAGGGATAGCACGTATGTCCTTCATTCACCGCCCAATCCGCGCCTTTACGCTCATCGAACTGCTCGTGACCGTCAGCATCATCGTCCTGCTCGTCGGGCTCACGCTCCCGGCGCTCAAAAGCGCCCAGCAAGCCGCCAAGCGGGCCGTCTGTCTCTCCAACCTTCGCCAGATCGGCGGCGGCATCGGGTTCTACATGGGCGATAATCACGGCGAAATCCCCGAGGTGCAGACCGTCCCCGTCGATCCGTTCGCGCCGACGATCATGAGCGTTCTGAAAAAGTACGACCTGCCCGAGTCGATCTGGAAATGCCCCGCCGACCGCGAACTTTTCGCACAGGTGGGCACCAGCTACGAATACTTCATCGGGTTCTACCTGACCATGATCGACCTCGACGCCGCCAACTCCACCGGCAAGAAGAACGAACTGATGCACACCTTCGAAAAATTCCCCGCGATGGCGTTCATCATGATCGACGGCGAAGCGGCGCATCCGGGCGCCGGCAACGAAGACGGCGGGGGGCGCAACGCGCTTTTCCTGGATGGTCACGCCGACTGGTTCACGATGCCGCAATCGGGAGGCAGCACGCCATGAGAGGACTCAAGACCGCGCTCTACCTGCTGATCATTCTTTCATGCACCGCGGGAGGCGTGTACCTGATTCACGACTACTTCGCCGCCCAGCCGCCGGACCTGAACACCGCGAGCCCGGACGAGCTGATCGCGTTCATGTTGTCGCCGTATTTCAATCGCCTCTCGCCGGAGGATCAGCGCTATTACACGGAACAGGCGATGAAGCGGTACGCGAAGATGGATGACGATCAGCGGAAGATCGTGGAGGATCGCATCGCGCAGATGAAGAAGGATCATCCGGAGGAGCTGCGCGATCAGGCGATGCGCGTGTGGAAGCAGTTTGTCGTCTCGGAGGCGGAGCAATATGTGCAGCTTCCGCCGGACCAGCGCGCCGCCTGGCTCGACGGGCGTATCGCGGTGTGGAAGGCGATGGGGGCGGGGGACGAGAAGCGCAATGGCGAGACGGACGAGCAGCGCAAGAAGCGCGAGGAAGAGCGCAAGGCGCCGTTCGACGCGGCGAAGCAGCAGAAGGTGATCCAGTTCTTTCAGACCGATGTATTGCCCAAGACGACCGCCCGCGAGCGGGCGCTGGTGATGGCGCTGGCGAAGGACGCGGTCAGGAAGATGAAGCCGAAGTAGAGCAGTTTCAGAAATCAAAGGGTGTCTCCAACGAGCCGCGACCGTAAGGGAGCGGTCAAGGAATGATCTTTGGATACGGGTTCGACCGCTTGCTGACGCGCGCGGCTCGTTGGACGCGGGTACGCATTGATTGAAACCGCTCTAAAACCGCTGAACGTCGAGCCAGCTTTTCCAGATGGCCAGACTCAACAGCGAAAACAGCCGATGCGTGTGATCGATTCGGCCCCGCTGGTGATCGACGATTAATGTCTCCATCATCGGGCGGTGCAGGCCCATGTCCCGCAGGCCGTGATTCTCGAGCAGCCATCGCTTCAAGAGCGGCGTCAGATCCTTCGCGAACCATGTCCCGATCGGCACTGCGAAGCCCATCTTTTTGCGGGCGCACACATCCGCCGGCAGCAACGGCCGGGCCATCGATCGCAGCATCGCCTTCGTGCGCCGACCCGGCATGAGCGTCGTCATCGGCGTCGCCAGCGCCGCCTCCGCCAGCGCTCGGTCCAGCAAGGGGCATCGCACTTCCAGCCCCGTCGCCATCGACGCCCGATCGACCTTGCGCAAGAGATCCCCCGGCAGATAGTGCAGAAAATCCCACCACCGCGCTTTATCCGCCGGGTCCATGAAATCGTCGCGCTCGGGCGTCATCGCATCCTTCGGCACGCTGCCCATCGGCCGCACACCCAGCGCCGACATCTGCGCATCATCAAAAATGCGCACCATGCTGAAGTAGCGCGCCGCTTCGTTGCCGATGCGCGCCGCGTCGATCAATCGGCGGAGCCGGGCCGAACGCGACTTCTGCTCGCCGCCGAGCAAGCCGCGCGGCCCCTTGCCGATCCACCATGCATGTTTGTCGAGCATACGCATCGCCACGTAGCGTTCGTACCCGCCGAACAGTTCGTCGCCCCCGTCGCCCGACAGCGCGACCGTCACATGCTCGCGCGCCGCCTTGCTGAGCCAGTACGTCGGCAAAATCGACGAATCCGCCAGCGGCTCGCCCATCGTGGCGATCAGGTATTTCAAATCCTCAAAAACCCGCGGTTCGGCCCGCAACGCATGATGCTCCGCGCCGATGTGATCCGCCACCTTCTTCGCCCATGGCCCTTCGTCATACGCCGCTTCGGGCATCGAGACGGAAAAGGTCTTGAGCCGCTCGCCGCGCGCCGCCAGTTTCCGCTGCGCGATCGCGGCGACAATCGAACTGTCGATCCCGCCGGACAGGAAGCACCCCAGCGGCACATCCGCTTCGAGCCGCGCCTCGACCGCATCTGCGATCAGCGCCATCATCTCCGCCGCGTCGGCCGGCTCCGACCGCGCCGGCGGCGGGGGGCCCGGCTTGTCCGCCCGCCGGGGGCTTAAGCGCAGCCACTGCATCGGCCCGATCTCGCGCACTCCCTGCGACAGCGCGAACCCTTCCGTATACCCGAACGCCAGATACTGCCGCAGCGCATCGGGGTCGACGCTCAGCTTGCGACCGACGCCGGCGAGGACCGCGCCGACCGTGCTTGCGAAAACCAGTTGATGTTCATCATGCCAGAAATACAGCGGCTTCTTGCCCACCGCGTCGCGCACCAGCAGCATCTCCTCGCCGTCCCAGAGCACGAAGGCGTACATCCCGCGCAGCCGCGACGGCAGCGACTCGCCCCACTGGCGATATCCGTGCAGCAAAACCTCCGTATCGCTGTGGTCCGTCTTGAAATGACAACCCGCGTCGGTCAACTCCGCCCGCAGGGCGCGGTGATTGTAGATTTCACCGTTGAACACGACGCGCAGGCCGTCGATCGACATGGGCTGATGTCCGCCGGCGATGTCGAGAATCGACAGGCGCGTGTGGACGAGTCCGCAGCGATCGTCGATGGCGATGTTCGATTCATCGGGCCCGCGGCAGTGCAGCACGGAACGCATCGCTTCGAGCCGCCGCCGGTCGACCGGCTCGTCATCGAATCGAAGAATCCCGCCGATGCCGCACATGTTTGATCGACTCCCTGGCGAGGTGAAGATTCAGCACGAAGACACGGAGACGCGGAGACACGAAGAAGGCGCAAATCAGGTGTGCAAATCACAAATGGCCTAAACATGCGACGCTCGATTACGTCCGCCGCATTGAACTTTCCGCCTTCCTCTCCGTGTCTCCATGTCTCCGTGTCTTCGTGTCAAAATCGCCGCGCTTTCAAACCGCCTTGTCGGGTTTATTGTGGGTCTGCACGCGGAGGCGCAGTTCGTCGAGCTGGACCTGATCGACGGGGCTCGGGGCCTCGGTCATCAGGTCGGCTCCGGTCTGCGTCTTGGGGAAGGCGATGACGTCCCGGATGTTCGTCGTGCCGCACAGGTGCATGATCATGCGATCCAGCCCCAGCGCGATCCCGCCGTGCGGCGGAGCGCCGTAGCGCAGCGCATCGAGAAGGAACCCGAACTTGAGCTCCGCCGCCGCCGGATCGATGCCCAGCAGGCCGAACACCTTCTGCTGCACCTCGGGGTGGTGAATACGAATGGACCCGCCGCCGAGTTCCGACCCGTTCAAGATGATGTCGTATGCCTTGCTCTTGACGGAGCCGGGGTCGGTCTCGAGTTTGGCCAGATCCTCATCGAGCGGCGCGGTGAACGGGTGATGCAGACTGTCCCAGCGTTTGTGATCCTCGTTCCACTCGACCGCCGGGAAGTCGACGACCCAGAGCCACTTCCAATCGCCCGGTTTGATCATGCCCAGATCGTGCGCCAGCTTGACGCGCAGCTCGCCCAGCACGCGATGCACCACCTTGAACGAGTCGGCGGCGAAGCACAGCAGATCGCCTTCGACCGCGCCGGTGCGGGCGATCAGTTCGCCGGCGATGGGCGCGATGAATTTGGCGATGCCCGTGTCCAGCGCGCCGCCGGCGACGACCTTCGTCACCGCCAGGCCCTTCGCGCCGTACCCCTTCGCCCAATCGGCCAGCCCGTCGGTCTGCTTGCGCGTCATCGCCGCGCCGCCGGGCACGCGGATCACTTTGACCAGCCCCTTGTTCGCCACCGTGTCGGCGAACACCTTGAACTCGGTCCTGGCGGCAAGGTCGCTGATGTTGACCAGCTCCATGCCGAAGCGCAGGTCCGGCCGATCGGACCCGAACCGGTCCATCGCCTCCGCGTAGGTCATGCGGGAAAGCGGCGGCACTTCGATGTCGAGAATCTGTTTCCAGATTCGCCGCACCAGTCCCTCGATCATGTCCATGACATCCTGCTGCTCGACGAAGCTCATCTCCAGGTCAAGCTGCGTGAACTCCGCCTGACGGTCGGCCCGCGGGTCTTCGTCACGGAAGCAGCGCACGATCTGCACATATCGCTCCATCCCCGCCACCATCAGAATCTGCTTAAAAAGCTGCGGACTCTGCGGCAGGGCGTAGAACTCGCCGGCCTGAAGGCGCGACGGCACGAGAAAGTCGCGGGCGCCTTCGGGCGTGGACTTGCACAAAAAGGGCGTCTCGATTTCGTAGAACCCGTTCTCGTCGAAGTAGTCGCGCATGATCTTCGTGACGCGATGGCGCGTGCGGAGGATGTGCTGCATCTCCGGCCGGCGAAGATCGATGTAGCGGTACTTGAGGCGGCGCTCCTCGGCGACCTTCTTCGCCTCGTCGGGCACGAACGGCGGGGTCGTCGCCTTGTTGAGAATCTCCAGCGTGTCACAGTCCAGCTCGATCGCGCCGGTGGGGAGTTTCGGATTGGCCATGCCCGCCTCGCGCGGCACGACCTTGCCGCTCACGCCGATGACGTCCTCGGCGCGGAGCCGATCGGCCAGATCATGTGCGTTTTTGTTTTCGGGATGGAACACGAGCTGCGTCAGACCTTCGCGGTCGCGCAGGTCGATGAAGATCACGCCCCCGTGGTCCCGGTAGCTGTTGACCCAGCCGAGAAGCGAGGCGGTTTGACCGGCGTCGGTGGCACGAAGTTGTCCGCAGGTATGGGTGCGCTTGAGCATGGTGGCAATCTCGAAAAGTCACTCGATAAAGGTCCGCCATGTTAGCAGGGTCGGGGGTCGGTGGCGAGCCAATGGAGAGCTGTCAGCGATCAGCGGTCAGGTGCCAGCGGCGGAGCAATCGCCGGCCGACTTGCGGGCTGCTGATGCCTGTGTGCTGATGGCTGAGGGCTTTGGCTAAAAACCGATGTGTGCGTCGACGTGTCCGTCGAAGTAGAGGTAGTTGCGGACGGGCAGGCCGTTGAAGTAGTCGTGCATGGGCTCAAGGGCGACTTTGCCGCCCCAGCCGCCGGGGTGGGTCAGTTCGTCGATCTCCTGCATCATGGCCGTCGAATCGGGGCGGTACACGTCGGTGACTTTCTCCGGCGGGGCGGCGCTGGGGCCCGGCGGATAACCGAGCAGGCGCTTGCCATGCTTGTCGAGCCCGTCGGCGACGTACGTAACCCACACGGTCGGATCGACATTCGGCGGCGCGACGCGCGCGAAGCCCGGACAGATGAACACGTCATTCATCTGCATCACCGACGACACCGGCTTCTTGCCCAGGTACGGAGCCAGATAGCCGGAAAGCACGTAGAACGTCGAACTATAGCCGGGGAACTGGCCGGACGTCGTCGGCCCGGGCAGCGACTGCTTGTAGTCGGAGATGTACATCTCGGTGGCGATGCGGATCTGCCGCAGATTCGACGCGCATGCGACGCGCCTAGCCGTGATCTGCGCCTGCCGCAGCGACGGGAGCAGAATGGCGATGAGCAGCGCGATGATCGTCACGACCACAAGCAACTCAATCAAGGTGAAGGCACGTTGTCGCATGACATCCTCACTATAGCGGCCGCTCGACGAGCGGTTTCGATTAACCCTGTCGCCGGCGCATCAGCGTCGCCGCGCCGCCGATGAGCAGCATCGCGGCGGACGCGGGTTCGGGGACGGTCGTGATCGTCAACTGGGCCGGGGCGGATTGGACATCGGTGCCCCATCGGAAGTTGGTCAGGATGCTATTGGTTTGCGCGTAGGTGTCGCCGTCGGCGTTGACGCGCAGGACGACGAAGTCGCCCGCGACCGCGCCGGCGGTGTAGAGACTTTGCAGGTAGCTGCCGATGGCGATGCTCTGCGGGATGTTGGTGGTGAGCGTGGCGGCGGCGGTGTTGGCGGCGACGAGATTGTTGACGAGTTTCGTGGGCGCGACGCCGTTGAGCAGTATGCGCGGGTCGGTGTCGGCATGCACTTCCCACGAACCGACGAGGGCGGGCGAGCCGTGAATGTAGCCGATGCCCCAAAGGTCGGTGTTGAAGGGAAGCGTGTTGGGCGAGGTGAGCGTCAGGTGCAGCGCCGCGCGATCGATGCCCAGCAACGGGTCGGGCAGTGCGAAGAACATGATGCCGTTGTAATTGGCCGGTCCGGAGGCGGCGCCGACGATCAGCGCCTGGGTATTGAAGGTGCCGTAGTTGCCATTGCTCGTCAGACGGTAGACGGCCCCGTCGGCGGCATCGGAGTTGACGACATACATCGCGCCCATCGCCGATCGCGCCGCGCCGAAGCTCAGGGTGATGAGCACGGCGAGCAGCAGCACATGGCGCGATTGCGAGCGGGCGTCATTTGCGGCGCGATCACGGGATTGCGAAGTGGTTTGGACAGCGGCTTGAGTGTGACGGCTCATTGTTGTCTCTCCTTCGGGGATGGTTTTGAGTCGGCTTGGAGGCGGAGCGTGAGCGTCGCGCGGCGGTCGGGATCGGTCCGATGCGAGCCGGCGAAGCGGATATTGGCGAACGGATGGTCGGGCGAACCGTCAAACTCGGCGGCGACGGGCGCATCGGCATTGAGGCGCAGCACGACGAAGTCGCCCGCTTCCGCGCCGTGCTTGTCGTACAGATCGTTGAGGTACTGCGCCAGCGCCGGCTGATGCCGATCAATGACGGCGACCATCTGACCGATCGCGGCGGCCTGACCGGCGGGGATCAGGTTGTCGATGATGCGTACCGGCGGCGCGTCATTGAGAAGATGACGCGCGTCGGCGTCGGCGTTCAGCCGCCAGTCGCCCGACAGCGCCGGCCGGCCGCGCACATAGCCCAGTCCCCACAGGTCGATGTTCGCATGTTCGAGTCGGCCGGCCGACTGAACCGTCAGGTTCAGCGTCGCATCCCGAATCGCGCCGCCGTCGCGGTCGGGGAGCTGAAAGAACAGAATGCCGCTGTAGTCGGCGGGGCCGGTCGCCGACCCGACGATCAGGTCCGCGTTGCTGAACGCCCCCAACTGCCCGCTCGGCAGCGCGTACACCGCACCGTCCGCGTCCGCCGAGGGAATCACCAGTTCGCCATCGGCGCTGACCATCGGCGTCGATCCGCCGCCGTCGCGCCAGACGAAGCCGGTCGTCGGATCGACGATGACGCCCATCGTCGCCGCCAGCAGCTTTTCGCCAGAAACGCCTTCGCCGTGCAGACTGACTTTGACCATGCCTTCGGTGACGTCGATGTGCACGCGGCGGGTTTCGTCGATGAGCACATTGAAGCGCGTGCCCAGATCGACGATGCGCACGCCGCCGGGGGCATCGATGGTGAACCCGGAGCGGGCGTCGGCGGCAAGGCGGCCGGCTTCGAGAATCGCATGAGCATTGCCCCTGATCGAAAGTCGCGCCGGGCCTGTCAGCTCCACGGCGCTGCCGTCGAGGAACGTGAGCTTGATCGACCCGCCGGCGAGTCCGATCGTGTCGGCGGAAAACTCGTCGCCGGGCACATGCGGCTCGCTCGCCCAGCTTGCATTGATCACATCCGTCAGCACCGCCACCGGCCGCGCCGCCGTCGAATTGGTCGGCATTGTGCCGTTCATCGACATGAACGCAAGCATCACGGCGATAAGCACGACCGCCGCCGCGGCGCCGATCCATATCCGCCGTCGATGCATGCGCGGCGTGCCGCCGCGGCGCTCGGGCTGGCGGCGGACGATCTGGCGGCGGATTTCGTGATGCAGCATCGACCGCAGCGCCAGTTCGCGCGCCGCTTCGGGATCGTCGCGCATGAGCCGGCACATCGCTTCGAACGACGCGGCGTCCTCCCCTCCATCGAGGTACGCGTCCATCGTCTGCTGTGCTTCGCGGAGGTTCATCGTCATGCCGCGCCCTCCGCCAGACGTTTGCGGATGCAGTCCAGGAGCGTCTGCCGGGCGCGATGGAGCATGACGAATACGGCGTTGGGCGTCATGCCCAGCCGCGCGGCGATGTCGGCGGCGGAAAGGTCCGAGCGGTACCGCCATTCGATGGCGTCGCGCGTGCGCCCGGTCAATGTCGAGAGGCACTGATCCAGCGCCCGGCGTCGCGTGTCGGCTTCGTCGGCCGCCGCTTCGTGCGCCGCGGCGAAGGCGGCGAGCGTCCGCTCATCGAATACGAGCCGATCGCCGGTCCGCGTGCGGTAATATTTGAGCACCCGGTTCCGCGCGATGCCCATGATCCAAGGCAGAAACGGCCGCGCCCGATCGTACGTCCCGATCGCCGCCGCCGCGTCCATCGCCACCGTCTGAATCAAGTCCTCCGCATGCTGGAAGTCCCGCACGGAGGCGAAGATAAACGACGACACCGCGGCTTCCGCGTCGAGCCACCGCTCCGCGAAAAGCCGCACCAGTTCACCGGCCTGTTCATTCCGTGGCGCTTCCATCCATGGATAGTGTCCATGATTGGAGCGAACCTTACATCAGACACAATAAAAAAATCCGAAACTAGAAACTAGAAACTAGAAACTAACTCCCCGCCCCCGGTTCGACCACTTCGACGTCGCAGACGCTCAGTCGGTCGTAGACGCGGCGTTCGTGGCGGATGGGCCACCATTCGTAGAGGAAGATTTCCATCGGCCGCCACATCGCCACCCAGCCGCCGATGATCAGCGACTCGCGCGCGATCTGCATGAGCGGGCGGCCCTCCGCCAGCGGGATGAGCAGGTCCGCCGCCAGCACGCACGCCGCAAGGAACAGCACGCCGATGATCAGCGCCGAGCGCCCCGTGGCGAGCAATCGGCGCAGTCGCCGGCGGGTGATCGAAGCGCGGTAGGCGAAGAAGGCGTGCACCGCTTCGGTGATGCGCTCGCGGGCAGTGGGATCATTCGCCGGTTTGGTCAGATGGATGCGCAGATGAAACGGCGAGCGGCGGTGCTCCTCCGTGGCCCAACTGACGATGAACTCCTCCGCATCCTGATCGAGGTCCTTTTCCGGAAACGGCGAAGGATCGAGCGAATTGAAAAGCTGATTGACCTCCGCGATGCGGATTTCAATGATCGCCGGTTTGCGGGCGGAAGGGCGTGACATGGGATTGGCTGACGACTGATCGCTGACCTCTGACCGCTGCCTTACGGTTTCTTTTCTTCGTTGCGGGAGGTCGCGTAGGGCTTGCCGGCCAGGGGGTCGGTCGGGGGCTTGGGGCTGGCGAACCATGCCGCCGGATCGTCCGTCACGATCAGCACGCCGTACATCTTGAAAAAGTGACCGGGGAAGGTGCACAGATACAGGTATTCGCCGGGCTTTTCGGGCGTTTTGCAGTCCATGCGCGTCGACCCGCCGGGGTTGATCAATAGCGACGAGTGAAGCACGGCGGGCAGGTCGGGGATGAACTGCTTCTGCGTCAGGTCGGCCGTCGGCTGCATGACCGCCGCCGCCATGCCGATGTCGTTGAGTTTGCCGGGCATGCCGATGACGAGGTTGTGCTGCATCACGTCGGTGTTGTCGAAGATGATGTGCAGCATCGTGCCCGCCGGGACGGCGAAGTAGTGCTTGTCATAGATCATCATCTCGTGCAGCGCCCGCAGACTCAACACATGCACGCCCGCCGCGTACATCTGCGACGCGATCTTGTACTCCTGATCGACCGGCAGCTCGCGCGCCACCTGCATGCACAGCGCCCCGACGAGCACCGCGTCGTCCGAATCCTTCTGGTCCGCCGGCAGACCCTTGAGATGATCGAGGCAGCGCTGCGCCAGCCCGGGCAGCATCTTCGTCTTCTTGTCATCGGCCGTCGCGCGGATCGCGCCCATGACCGCCATGCGCTGCACCGCCAGATCCGCCGGCTCCTGCGCGATGAGCAGGTTTGTGATCAGCGCCAGCGCCGGTTGATCCTCTTCGTCATCCGGATTCAGCGCGCCCAGCGCCGTGACGAGCACGGCCGCGGGGTCGGTCTTGTCGATCGTCGCGATGCCCTTGATCGCCTCGTCGCGCTGCGCGGCGGTGAGCCCGGCGCGGGTGAGCATCACCTCGTAAATCGGCTTGTACTTCGGGTCGTCGGTCGACCGGTGGAGTCCGAGCAACTGCTCGTTGGACAGCTTGCCGAGCTTGTACTTGACGAGCCGGGGGTTCTTGGAAAGGTCGATGTCGGCCGCGTCTTCGGCGCGCGCCATCGACGCGGTGAGCAGAAGGCCCATGAGAACGACGATCGCGCAGCGGGTTAAGATCTTCACCAGCGGGGTCTCCGGTCGTGTCATGTTGATCGTACGCATGGCTCGGTCAGCGTGTGCGGACGATTATTTTTTCACGCTGTCGAGCGTCTTGGTCGTCTCGTCGAGCGTGTACTTGAGGTATTTGTCGAGCGGCTTGTCCGCGGCTTCGAGGGCGATTTCGATGGCGGCGTCGGCCTGATCCTTCGAGTCGGTGAAGAAGCTCAAGGCACGGATCGCTTCGAGCCGCACGCGCGGGTTCTCGTCCTTGGACTGCACGGCCAGGAGCTTGAGCGGGTCCTTGACGCGATCGCGCCAGTAGCAGAGGACGCGCGTCGCGGCGGCGCGGGCGTGGAAGTCCTTGGCGGCAAGCACCTGCTTGAGCAGCGCTTCGTCGACGACGTTGAAGCTCTGATGCAGCCAGAGCGCTTCGAGCAGGTTGTGCTCGTAGGTCGGCTCGGACTTGTCGAGTCCCGCCACCCATTTGTTCAGGGCGGCCATGACGTCGTCGACGTTCCGGCCGGTCAGCTCGATGCGGGTGCGATAGCGGACGCGATCGGTCTCGCTCTTGAGGAGGTCGAGCAGTTTGTCGATCGGCTCGCCGGCGATCGGGGCGGGCGTGACCAGCGGCATGCCTTCGTAGGTGACCTTGTAGATGCGGCCGTGCTTCTGATCGCGGCTCGGGTCGCGCAGGTTGTGCTGCATGTGACCGATGATCGGATTCTGCCAGTCGCAGAAGTACAGCGCGCCGTCCGGGCCCATCTCGAAATCCACCGGGCGGAAGTTGTAGTCGTCGCTCGAAAGAATCGGCTCCTGTTCCGTCGCGGACAGGCCCGAGCCGTCCTCACTGATCTTGTAATGGAGGATGCCCTGCATGCCGATGACGTTGCCGACGAGCAGATCGCCCTGCATGTCCTTGGGGAACGCGGGGCTCGAGAGGATTTCGGTGCCGGGGCAGGGGCGTGTGCGCTGCTTGTAGAGCACGGGGGCGCCGCCCTTGTGCTTGGCGGGATAATCGGTGTGACCGGAGAACGAAGCGCCCATGTAAGGCACCGCGCCCGTGCCGTCATGCACGATGTCGTAGCCCCAGTAGTCGAACACGTGCCCGTGCGGATTGGCGAAGTTGTAGGGGACGTAGACTTCGAACTTTGCGGTGCGGGGCTCGAAGCGGTAGACGCCGGCGTTGATGTTCCGCACGGCGGCGCCCCACGGGGTTTCGACCTGCGTATGGTGGAACGTGCCTTCCTGCCAGTAGAACGCGCCGCCGGGGTCCATCACGAAGCTGTTGGACGTATGGTGCGTGTCCGCGGTGTCCATGCCTGAAAGCAGCACGGTGCGCTGATCCGCCTTGCCGTCGCCGTCGGTGTCCTTGTAGAAGACGATGTCGGGCGCCTGCGCGACGATGACGCCGCCGTTCCAGAACTCGAAGCCCGTCGGGTCTTCGAGATTGTCCACGAACGCCGTGACCTTGTCGGCCTTGCCGTCGTGGTTCGTGTCCTCAAGCACCAGCAGCTTGTCGTCCATCGGCGTCTTGGGCTGCCAGTGCGGGTAATTCTTCCACGACGCGACCCACAGCCGGCCCTGCGTGTCGAACGACATCTGCACGGGGTTGATCAGTTCCGGGAACTGCTCTTCGGAGGCGAACAGGCCGACCTTGATGCCCTTGCCGAGCTTCATGTGCTTGATCGCTTCCTCGCCGCTGAGGAATTCGTGAGCGCCGTTGGGGCCCTTGCCCGGCTCGTTCGTATCCGTCTCGACGAACGGCGGCGTGTTGGAGTCATCGACCTGTCGATCCTTGCCCATCGCGACGGCCCAGATGCGCTGATCGCGATTGGACGTCATCACGTCCAGCACTTCCAGCTCGCGCTGCATCGTGTCGTAGTTCATCGGCAACAGGTCTTCCTTCTTGACGTCCTTGGCGCTCTTGACCTGCCGCACCGCCGCCTTGGAGAAGACCAGGAACGCGCGGGCGCCGAAGGTCGAGTAGCCGTCGACCATGCGATACCGGCGATACCAGTAGAAGTTCTTGTCCTTGACCGCCTCATTGATCTGCGTCAGCGAAGCGCCGTTTTTGGGTTCGACCGCGGCGCCGAAGAGCGACTTGTCGATGATCTGAGCCAGCACCTTGTTGCCGTCTTCGTTGAGGTGCACGCCGTTGATCGTCAAGGGTGACTTGGCGGCGGCGTAGGCGGCGAGCGTCGGCGTGTACAGATCGACGAAGGGGATGTTTTTGGCCTTGGCGACTTGGGCCATGGCTTCGGTGTAGAGCTTGAGGTTCTGGTTGTTTTCCTTGCCGTCGGGGAGGTTCGGATTGTGCAGGTCTTCATGCGCGATCGGCGAGAAGAGGACCAGCCGCGGGGCGCTCTTGCCGTTGTACTTCTGCGCGAGGGTGTGGTCGATGAAGTCGTTGAGATCCTTCTTGAACTGATCGAGGCCCTTTTCGCCGGCGAAGGATTCGTTGTAGCCGAAGAACGCGAAGATGACGTCGGCGTTGGTGTTGGTCTTGGCGAAGCGGTTTTCCTGATACCCGCCGATGGGGTTGCCCTTACCGGCGAGCCACTCGTCGGGGGACCCGAAGTTCATGGACCGGAGCCGGCCGTCGAGGGCGACGGTGTCGGCGGAGAACCCGAGGTTGCGGATCACCAGATCGTCGCCGGCGAAGCGGGCCTGGAGCATGGTCTCGACCCAGCCGTCCTTCTGCATGCGGTCGGCGAGCGTGTTGCCGATGATGCAGATGTGGTCGCCTTTGTTGATCTGCAGATCGGCGGCGGCGGCGAAGTTTGAGACGAGCCCAAGGCCCAGGGCGATGAGGCAGGACCACGTGAGCAGATTGCGGCGTTGAGTCATGAATCTGTGCTCCAGGGTGAAGTCAGGTCGGTCGGGGGGGGGTTGAAGGCGTCTGCGGAGAATCCTCAGCAGGGTGACGCGAGCCACCCATGACAACCCGATCAACGTACCTTGTCAAATGATATTGCGTCACCATGCTAAGCTTTTGCGTCATGGGGCGGGATGACACGCGATGGATGCCGGGCCGGGGCGACATGGGTACAATATCGCCCCCATGAATCCGACCCCTTCGACATCCAGCCGCGCCACGCAGGATCTGCACGTCCAGAGCACCACACCGCTCATCAGCCCCGCCGAACTCGACAAGAAGATCGAGCTGACGGAGGACGTGCGGCAGACGGTGCTCGAATCGCGCGACGCCATCAAGCAGGTGCTCCTCGGTCAGGACCCCCGGTTGATCGCCATCGTCGGTCCGTGTTCGATCCACGACGAGAAGGCCGCGCTTGAATACGCCGGTCGCCTCGCGGAGGTTCAGCGCGAAGTGGCGTCGACGATGCTCATCGTGATGCGCGTGTATTTCGAGAAGCCGCGGACGACGGTCGGATGGAAGGGGCTGATTTACGATCCGCATCTCGATGACAGCTTCGACATCAACGCCGGTCTGCACGCCGCCCGCCGCATCCTGCTCGCGGTCAACAAGCTTGGCCTGCCCGCCGCGACGGAGTTCCTCGATCCGATCGTGCCGCAGTACATCGATGACCTGGTGAGCTGGGCGGCGATCGGCGCCCGCACGACCGAAAGTCAGACGCATCGTCAGATGGCCAGCGGCCTGTCCATGCCCGTCGGCTACAAAAATTCGACGACCGGCGAATTGCAGGTCGCCATCGACGCCATGATCTCCGCCCGCTCGCCGCACGCTTTCCTCGGCATCGATCACCACGGCCGCTCGTGCATCGTGCAGACGACCGGCAACAAGTGGGGTCATGTCATCCTGCGCGGCGGGCCGGGCCAACCCAACTACGAACCCGCCGCCGTCGCCGCCGCCGCCGCCCGGCTCCAGAAGGCGGGGCTGTCGCCGACGCTGATGGTCGACTGTTCTCATGCCAACTCCGGCAAGAAGTTCGAACGCCAGGAAGTCGTCTTCAACTCCGTCATCGCCCAGCGCACCGCCGGCAACGCCCAGATCATCGGGCTCATGCTCGAGTCCAACCTCTTCGAAGGCCGGCAGGAGCTTTGCCCCGACCTTGCGAAAATGCGGTATGGTGTGAGCGTCACGGACGAATGCCTCGGCTGGGAAAAAACCGCCGAGCTTCTCCGCTCCGCTCACGCGACGCTGTCTTAACCCCTCCCCCGTGAGGGGGAGGATGGGTGGGGGTGAAGCGCATCAGTCCACGCCCTCGTCCGCATCGATACGGAGGCGGTCCTGACTGATACGATTCACCCTCCCCTAACCCCTCCCTCGAAGGGAGGGGGATGAAACGCCACTACGTTGGGAGTCACATCATGAGGTCCATCGCATCGCTGCTCGCGGTCGGGTGTCTGTGCCTGTTTGTCGCATCCGTTCATGCCGCCGAGTCGACCCCGCGCTCCGCCCGCGCCCGGCCAAACGTCCTGTTCATCCTCACCGACGATCAACGCTGGAACTGCATGGGCATCGCCCGCAATTCCGTCATGCAGACGCCCAACATCGACCGCCTCGGCCGCGAAGGCGTCTACTTCCCCAACGCCTTCTGCACCACCTCGCTCTGCTCACCAAGCCGCGCATCGATCCTGTCCGGCCTGTATGCCCACACGCATGGCGTCTCCAACAATTTCACCGAATACCCCGATGACATGCCGACGTTCCCGCGGGCGCTTCAGCAAGCCGGTTACACCACCGCGTACATCGGCAAGTATCACATGGGCGAGGAAAACGACGACCAGCGCCCCGGCTTCGACTACTTCGTGACGCACAAAGGTCAGGGCAAATACTTCGACAACGTCTTCCGAACCAACGGCGGCGAACGCAAACTCGTCAAGGGTTACTACACGACCGTCGTCACCGACATGGCCCTCGACTGGCTTCACAATCGCGACAAGTCCAAGCCGTTCCTCCTCATGCTCGGACACAAAGCGCCGCACAGCTTCTACATCCCCGAAGACAAATACAAGCACGCCTTCGACAACGTCCCCATCGACTATCCGCACACCGCGTACCACCTCGACACGAATCCCGACTGGTACCGCGAGCGGCTCGATACATGGCACGGTATCTACGGCCCGCTCTTTGAATGGCGCAAGAATTTCCCCGACCGTTCCGCCGCCGCCGTCGTTGATTTTGAGAACATGGTCCACGCCTACCGCGGCACCATCCTGAGCGTCGACGACTCCGTCGGCAAACTCTACAAGGAACTGGCCGACGAAGGCGTCCTCGACAACACGCTCATCATCTTCACCACCGACAACGGCCTCCTCGAAGGCGAGCACGGCATGGTCGACAAACGCACCATGGCCGAACCGTCGATCCGCGTCCCCCTCGTCGTCCGCTATCCCGGCCTGACTCCGCCCGACAAACCCAAGGTGATCGAACAGCAGGTGCTCCACGTCGACTTTGCTCCGACGATTCTCGATCTCTGCGGCGCCCCCGCGCTTCCCAAAACGCACGGCCGCAGTTGGAAGAAACTCGTCACCGCCGGCGACCCCGATTGGCGCAAGGCATGGTACTACGAGTGCGACTACGAGAAGCAGTTCCCCTACACGCCCAACGTCCGCGGCATTCGCACCGACCAATGGAAATACATCCGCTACCCCCACGGCGACGGCTCCCCCGACCGCATCCCCCCGGAGCTTTTCGATCTCGTCCATGACCCGGAGGAAGCCGTCAATCTCGCCCAGGACCCCAAGTACGCCGATCTGTGCAAGCGACTTTCCAACCAGCTCGACAAGCTGATGGATCAGGTGGAAAACTCCCGCAAGATGCCCATCTACGAAGGCATCGGCAAGGAACTCCCCGACGCGAAAATCCGCTGATCTAAAGCCCTCCTCCTCCGAGGGGGAGGGTTGGGTGGGGGTGAATCGTATCGCTTCGTAACGGTTCCGAATCGGAACGCGCCTCGACGGATGCGCCTCACCCTCCCCCGGTTCGACTGCGCTCACCGCAAGCGGCCCCGCCCTCAAGGGCGGGGGGGCAGAAATACCTCTCCCTCCGGGAGAGGTCGGCCCAAAGGGCCGGGTGAGGGTGCGCCCAATCACTGACCGCGACCGCAACGGTGGGCGCCATACTCCGGGACCACCCTCACCCCAGCCCTCTCCCGAAGGGAGAGGGAGTATTTCAGAATTCTCAAATGGATGATCCATCCAAATTTTCTGTGACAAAACGACCGCGCGCGCGGAACATGGGTGGAGATGTCACCCATGGACCGTCAATCGACCGAACAACTCGCCGTGCAGTGGACGCAGGCCCAGCGGCTTGTCGGGGCGTTCATCGCCACGATGCTCGGGGACTTCGACGCCGTCGATGAGGTGCTCAGCCGGGTCGCCGTCGCCGTCGTCCGCAAGTATGAACAGTACGATCCGGCCCGTCCGTTCGCCGCATGGGCGATCGGCATCGCACGAATCGAGGTGATGCAGTACCGCCGGCTCACCGCCACCGATAGGCACATCTTCGACGACGCCCTCATCGACCGCATCACGCAACGCTACCAGCAGCAGGCCGCCCGGATTGATCCGCACCGGCAGGCCCTGTCCGAATGTCTCAAACGCATCGATGGCCGCGCCCGCCAGGCGCTGGAGCTGCGCTACGTGAGCAACTTCAAGCCCGCCGCCATCGCCCGCGAACTGTCCATGAACGGCGGGGCCCTCCGCATGCTCCTGACCCGCACGCGCCAAGCCCTCCGCGAATGCATCGAACGTCGCCTCGCCCGCTCGGAGGCCGAATGAGCCCCGACGACCTCCTCATCGATTCCTACCTCGACGACGGCCCGACCGACGAAGTCATGGCCCGCCTCGCGCCTTGGCTGCGTGAAGACCCCGCCCGCATCGATCTCTTCGTCCATCGCTCCATCCAGCACTACCAGCTCCGCGACCTGCTCATCCAGTCCGCGCCGGTCGCAATTGAAAACTCAAAACTCGAAACCCCAAACACGAAGAATGCTCCCTCCCCTTCGCGTTTCGTGTTTCGGATTTCGAGTTTCACCCTCGCCGCCCTGTTCCTGATCGCCGCCGCGCTTTATTTCGTCTTCCTGCCTTCCAATCCCCCCTCCCCCAACCCCCATCCCCCCTCCCCCTCCCCCGCGTCTTTCGCGATTCTCTCCGACCTCTCCGACGACGCGAAGTTCGCCGACGCCGAACACGCCCTCGGCTCTGACTTATCCGGCCCGATCAAACTCACCGCCGGCCGCGCTCAGCTCATGTTCAAATCCACCGCCGTCGTCGATCTGACCGGCCCGTGCGAATTCCACATGACCGGACCCAACCGAGGCCGCCTGACTTCCGGGGGCTTGTCGGCGTATGTGCCCCAAAAGGCTCACGGTTTTATCGTCGATCTGCCCCACGGCGCGTCCGTGACCGATTTGGGCACGCGCTTCGGCGCGATCACCGATGCCGGTCACACCGTGGTGCGGGTCTACCAAGGCCGCGTGCTCGTTGACGCCGGCGACGAACATCGAACGCTCACGGTGGGTCAGATCGCCCGCCTCGACGCCGGCGGACGTCTCGCGTCCGTTTCCAGTCGCTGGATCGCCTCGACGGATCAGACCGATGTGCGCGATCAGCTTCGCATGGACGCAGACCTCGTGGCGTTGTATTCGCTGAACGGGGCGACCGCTTCAACACCCAGCTCGCTGACGAATCTGTCCTCGTCCGGCTCTTCGCTGGATGGCGTGATTCACGGCGCGGCGATCGTCGACGGCCGCCTGCCCGACACCCGCGCGCTGCAATTCGGCGGCGCTAATCAGTACGTTCACATTGCCGTGCCCGAGCCACTGGAGTCGTTCACGTGCGCCGCATGGGTGAAGCTCGACGCCGAGCCCGCCGCGCCGGATCACTACGGCGTCATCCTCGCCACGGACCAATGGCATCCAGGCTGCGTCGGGATGGACGTCGCCGCCGGCCGACTTGCCCGGTTCAATGTTTTTGGCGATCCGCATGCGCAGGTCACCAGCCCCGCGTCGGCCGCATTACCGCTCGGCCAATGGGTGCAGATCGTCGGCACCTACGATCCGCAGAACGGCTTGATTCGGTTGTATCTCGACGGTGCGTTGATCGCCTTCAGAGCGATCCATCAGTCGCAGAACATCACGCTCGCTTCAGCACGTATCGGCAACTGGGTTCCGACTCGTGTCAACAACTTACGACCCTTCCCCGGCGTCATCGACCAGGTGCTCATCTTCCGACGCGCTCTGACGCAAGACGAAGTTCACGCTCTATATCAGGCCGAGAAATCGCAAAACACACAACCATTGGAGATCGACACCGCGAATGCTTCACATTAACAACCCTTCGCCGATCGACGACGCAAGCTAGCCACGCCGTCGATCGGCACGCCCCTGCACCCCGGCCTGATCCGCCGGACCACGGGGCAACGCCGGCCGCGGGTGTGCCGCGGACGGGAGATTCCGAGAAACTGTTTTCTGGAAAGGACCGCCAAGTATGAAACGCTCCATCAAATCTTTCGTAGTTCGTAGCTCGCTGCTTGCCGCGGCGCTGCTGGTCGCCTTCGCCGCCGCCTCCGCACATGCCGCCGCCATCACCTGGGGCGCCGCCGTCACCATCGGCACCAACGGCGACTCGGACGTGCTGAACACCGGAAGCACCCTCTATGCCTATGACTTTTCAAGTGCTCAGACTGTGCACAGCGTCAACTTCGTATACGCCACTGGCACTTATTCAGGCGCCAACATTTATACGATTGGAAGCGATATCACCCTGTCAGATTCGACGAGAGCGTTGACCATCAACACATCCGCTTATAGCCATGCATCGGGCCTCACCACAGCCTACGGCACCATGCTTCAGGGTGCGATCTACAACTCCCCCGTGCAGACCATAACGGTCTCGCTCAAGAACCTGGTCAGCGGCAAGAACTATGCCGTGCAAGTGTGGGCGGAGGATTCTCGCGCCACCATCAATCGCAAAGATACCCTCACCAGCACCGGCGGCAATAGCGTGATTCTGAATTTCAACGCAACCAGCGGCACCGGTGGAGCCGGTCAGTACACCATCGGCACATTCACGGCCAGCGGCACCACGCAGGACTTCACCATCCTGGGCGACGTCTCCAGCCAGCTCAACGCCATCCAGGTCCGTGACCTGGGCGTCGCTTCCGTTCCCACCCCCGCGGCACTGCCCGCCGGTCTGGGTCTGCTTGCCTTCGCAGCCACGCGCCGCCGTCGGCGATGATTCGAATGTTTGCCTGCTTGCGGCGCGTCGGCGAAAGTCGACGCGCCGCATTGGATCGAAAGAAGCATTTTCCGTTCGGCCGCGCAAGAACACTCTGGCGGGTGAAGGTTCGACGAATCGAACCGGCGGCCGGTCGGGACCATGCGTTCGATGAGCGCAAGCTGATCGGACGCCTTGCCACGTTTGTCAGAGCCGGCGTGCCCTCACGCCGGATTCCGGGCCGGCGCAGCCCGGCTCGGACAGGAGCGCCTCATGCGACGTCACGCCTTCACGCTCATCGAACTTTTAGTGGTCGTCACGATCATTACGCTGCTGATCGCGATTCTGCTGCCTTCGCTGAGTCGGGCGCAGAAGCTGGCCCAATCGACGACCTGCCAGGCGAACCTGCACCAGTGGGGGCTGATTGTTTTTGACTACGCCACCGACAACTCCGGCGCGTTTCCGCTGTACACCACCTACATCACGCCCTATCAGAATCTCAGAGCATACTGGCAGAACGAGCAGATCAAATTATGTCCCTCGGCCGCCTCGCCGTACAAAATGCCTCCGCTGGGCGGCACCGAAATCGGCGGCGCTGAGTACGCCTATGTCGAGGCTCGCATCGACACCAACGGCGACGGTGTGCGTGATTACGAGATCGGCAGCTACACGTGGAACGGCATGTGCAACGTCCGCGGCGCCTGGTCCTCGCTGGGCAACCCGAGCCCCTACATCCCTGTGAACAACTACATCTCCAGGGTGTCGCAGGCCGACGCTCGCGTTCCGCTGATCGGCGACGGCGCGTGGGATGGCGCCTTCCCCGGCAACATCTACTGGCCCCACGATAATCCCGATCCCCAGGAGTGGTGCCCGACCGCAACGCAGATCTACAGTTGGGGCATTCCGCGCTACGCCATTCGACGCCACATCGACGACACGGTCAACCTCGCTTTGGCCGACGGCCACACCGAAAACTCTAAACTGCCCGATCTGTGGGTCAACTACCGCTGGTACGCCACGTGCCAGACCGGCCAGCCGGCACCGACGATCCCCTGGTTGAACCCGTAATCGTCCGCCGCTACCTTGCCGTTGGCCATGTGTGGGGCGGCTCATCCGAAAGGCTTCCATGTTGCGACGATTTGTGTTGTTGATCGTTCTCGCTATGACCGCCTCCGCCGGCGGCGCGGTCTACACGGTCGATCCCGCCAAAGGCGAGGACATGGGCAAGATCAATGCGATTCAGCTCGCGCCGGGTGATCGGGTCATTCTTAAACCGGGGGTGTATCACGAATCCCTCGTGCTTCACGCGGTCGGCACGCGGGAGCATCCTGTCGTTGTCGAATTTTCGCCGGGCCGCCATGTGTTTCGTGCGGATCATGCGATCCGGCGGTGCTACTTCGTGTCGAACTCCGCCGATGCGCCGCTGGAACCGCGCCCGATCGGGATCCTCATCAAGGATTGCCGGCACGTGCAACTCACCGGCGACAAATCCGCCGAGATCGTGTACGGCGACCGCATGACGATGTTCATCAACGAACATTCGCAGGACATCACGTACACCGGACTGACGTTTGATTTTGTGCGGCCGACGGTGTCGGAGTGTCGCGTTGTGAGCGCCGTGGACGACCAGACCGTTGTGCAGGTCGCCGAAGGCTCGACCTACCAGATCAAGGACGGCGGATTCTCGTGGACCGGTGACTTGGGAAGCGGATGGGTCATGGCGCAGATCGCTGACCCGGCCACGGGCGCGTGTTCTCGCATGGGTCGATGGAATCCGTTTACCCATGCCGTGGCCACCGACCTGGGCGGCGGCAAAATCCGCCTGGCGATCAAGGGCCGATGTGGAAAGCCGGGCCAGCAATGGCAGTTCCGTCACGTCAAACGCGACAACACCAGTGCCGTGAACACGCGCTGCAAGGATATTGTTTTTCGCGACTGCAATTTCTATAGCCTCCCAGGGATGGGAATCGTCAGCCAGTTCACGCAGAACATCACGTATGAGCGCGTCAACGTCGTGCCGCGTCCCGGGACCATCCGCACGTGTCCGGCGTGGGCGGATTGTTTTCACTTCTCCGGCTGTCGAGGCGACATCCTCATCGACTCGTGCAACTTCTCCGGCATGCAGGATGACGCGATCAACGTCCACGGAACACATATGCGGATCATTGAGAAGACCGGACCGAATCAGGTGCTCCTGCGCTTCATGCAGCCGCAGACGTACGGCATTGCGGCATTCGAGCCCGGCGACAAAGTGGATTTCGTGAATCACGGCACGTTGCGCAGCTACGCGTCGAATACGGTCGCCGCCATCGAACGCAAGACGGATCAGGACTGGCTGCTGACGCTCGCCGAGCCTGTCGCCGACTTCGGCAAAGATGACGTGATGGACAATGTGACGTGGTATCCGAATATCACGATCCGCAACTGCACCGTCGCGATGGATTCCTGTCGCGGCTTTCTGATCACCACGCGAGGCAAGGCGCTGGTCGAGGGATGCACGTTCACCCGCACGCACATGAGTGCGATCCTTGTCGAGGACGACGCCGAGGGATGGTTTGAGTCCGGGCCGATTCGCGATCTGACCATTCGCAACAATCGTTTTATTCAGTGCGGCAATCCGGTCGTCTGGATCAATCCGCACAACGACAACAGTGATCCGGCGCTGCCGGTCCACGTAAACATCCGCATCGCGGACAATGTTTTCGACGGCGGCGGGGTTTCCGCCAAGAGCGTCAAAGGTCTGACCGTGGTCGACAATCGCTTTGCCGGCAATGTTTCGGTGACGACAGCGGCATGCACGGATGTGAAAATCGAAAACAACTCATCGCTCGGCAAGCCTTAGCCCTCCAACTCCCGCTTCCTGCCCTACGATCTGAATGGGTCATTTAACCCACTTCGCGCACCAGCGCGTGACATTTCGCGCATGGTGATGACCAATCGGACGCGTGCGTGCGCGCGCGGTTGATGTAAGTCCTTATTCGATCGCGCACCGGCGCGCCCGACCCCGGTGCGACTGTGCGCACCGGACTGCGCCGTGCGCGCAGTTTGCTTTGAAGATGCGAAAAAGCGGCGATGCTGATGCGGGAATGCGAGCGCACGGGGTGGTCGAAAAACCGGGTGTTTGCCGCGCCGGTGCGACTCACATGAAGACATCGATGACGCCCAGGGCGCCGAGGGTCAGGGAGATGAAGCCGTTGAGCGTGAAGAACGCCATGGTGAAGCGGCCGCGCGAGGCCGCTAGGTGTTCGAAGATGAGCGCGAGGGCGACGATGACGATGCCGATGAAAAACAGCCGTCCAAGCGGGAGGGAGGAGCGCTGCATGAGGATGAGCAGGACGACGGCGAGGAGGTGGGCGAGTTTGGCGAGTGCGAGTGCGGCGGTCGGGCCGAGTTTGGCGGGGATGGAGTGCAGGCCGTCGCGTGTGTCGTGGTCGATGTCCTGCATGGCGTAGATGATGTCGAATCCGCCGACCCAGAGCAGGACGAAGCCGGCGAGATACCAGAGGGTCGGTTCGGTGAGGTAGGCGGGTCGAATCGCCAGGGCGGCGGCGAGTGGGCTTAACGCCAGAGCGGCGCCGAGGAAGAAATGGCACAGGAGGGTGTAGCGCTTCATCAGGCCGTAGGCCCCGAGCCAGGCGAGGACCAGCGGGGCGAAGATCAGTGGCCACCAGTTTTGATCGATCACGCCGAACATCGCCGCCGCGGCGATCAGCGCGATGGCGCAGAAGGCCATTGCGGCCATGACCTGCGCGGGCCTGAGTCGACCGGCGGGCAGGGCCCGGCCGGCGGTGCGCGGATTGTGGCGATCGATGGCGCGATCGAGGTAGCGATTGGCGAGCATGGCGAAGGTGCGTGCGAAGAACATGCACACGACGATCAGCGCGAGGTCGGTCCCGCCGGGCATCCCGCCGGCGGCGAGGAACGTCGCCAGCAAGGCGAAGGGCAATGCGAAGACGGAGTGGGACACCTTGATGTCGCGGGCCAGGGCGAGAACGGCGTATACGGGCGTAGATGGCATGGGTCCGTATCGTATGCGGAGCGGCGGCGAAAAAAAGTCAGACGGGTGTGCCACACTAATGGCACGGCGGGGAGTGTTCGCAATTTGTCCGGGCCGATATAAGAAGCGATGTGGACGCCGGGTCGTCCGTGTGACGCGCCGCCCTCCGGGAAGATGGCCGCGCTTCGGGAGTGTTGTCATGCAGATCGACGTCGGGCCCTTCCGGTATTGCGTTCGCCTCGTGCACGGGCACATCGAGCACGAGGGTCAGCACTGTTACGGTTTGTGCGACAATCTCGCTCAGTTGATACTCATCTCCGACGTGCCGACGGAGAAGCAGCGTCTGTCCGTGTTCTTTCACGAATTGATGCACGCGTGGTGGTATCACTTCGGGATCGACCCGGCGGATGAGGAGGCGGTGGCGGATCTGGTCGGGGTGGCGATGACGCAGTTTGTGGATCAGGTGATGACGGTGCTGCGCGGCCGGGGCGAGAGCGGGGCGGCGCTGGCATCGGCGCTTGCCGCACCGGCACGAGATCGCGCATCGACCGATGCGGCGGCGGGGGGCAAGGATCGGTGTGACGGAACTCCAGGAGCGGCGGCGGTTGCGCGGTTGCAGCCGGTCGAGGCGGAGCCTGACGCCAAGTGGGTCATTCGTCTTTACGATCCTGACGCTTGGGCGTTTCGTCCGGCAGCCGCGTCGTGACATGCACCGAACGCCGGCTTGTCCGCGCCGCCTTGGCGGACCGGCCCGCTGGCGTGCCTGACTCGCCGGCCAGCTTCCGGAGCACCATCGCCGCGATATCCGGCGCGACCGACTCGGGCAGAATCCCCAGTACCGCCGTCTGAATCAATTCGTCCTGCTCGCTGAGCCAAAGGTACAGCCGGCTCGCAAGCTCAACCTGACTCATCCCATACCGCTGGCACATCGACTCGATCGCCGCCTTGGCCTTCGGTGACACCGCTATCTTGATGATCTCGCGTTCGGTCATGGCGTCAATTTACTCGCCCCGAACGTCGCCCTCTGTGTGATGATCAGATACCATTGTAGACTTTAATTGACTTATGTGTCTTGTCCGCTAAACTTCTTTTGCTTACGCTCGAGAGGCCGGGAAGTCCATTGATGAACGACTACGACGATGAGCTGGCGGTTCTTCGGATGATGGCGGCGGTATTGCGCCGTCGGATGCCGCCGACCGACGCGGCGCACTCGGCCGCCGGTCGTCGCAACGTGCGCCAATCGGCTGCGCCGCCTCGTCGGGACAAGAGCGATCACACACGTCTTACCTCGCCGCCCCGAAGTGCATCCGGGCGTCGCGGCTGACAGGTGTCAGCGGTCCTGGGGCTCGCTGTTCAAACAAACCGATCCCTTCCAGGGGCAACGCTTGGTTCCTTCACCGGGCAATAGTCGCGGTGTCGAACGAGCGTTGTCCCTATCGGATCGGATGTGTGGCGAACCAGCGATTGCTCAGCCGAAAGTGGCTTGAGCGGATGGCATGAAACGCTTTATCGCTTGTGACGAAGCGCCTCGGCGGACGCCAGTTCGTCGCAGCGTTCATTTTCCGGATGACCGGCGTGGCCGCGCGTCCATTGCACTTTGACCTGATGCGTCTGTAATAGTTCGTCGACCCGCTGCCACAGATCCGCATTGAGCACCGGTTTCTTGTCCGCCTTGCGCCATCCGCGCTTCTTCCAGCCGGGCAACCATTCGCTGATGCCCTTGAGCACATATTCGCTGTCGCCCACGAGCGTGACATGACACCGCGCATCCAGCGACGCCAATCCTTCGATGACGGCGGTCAACTCCATCCGATTGTTCGTCGTCGCCGCTTCGCCGCCGCTCACTTCGACCTCGCGCCCGCTCGCCGGGAACTTGTGAATATACGCCCACCCGCCGGGCCCGGGATTCCCAAGACACGCGCCGTCCGTATACAACATCACATCCGTCGCTTCGACCATGCGATACCTTTCGTCTGGTCGAGCATGATATCGCAATCCGATTCGGTCGCGCAGCGGGTCCCGCATAAAAAAAGCACGGCCGCGGGCGGCCGTGCTTCATCTTTCGAGACTGTCCTCGCGGATGCTCACATCGAGTCGTCGCGATTCTTGAAGTTCAGGTCGGCGGTCGATTCGCGATTGTACCTGGCCCACACATCATCATCATTGAAATTGCCGACGTTTTCGAGTGTCGCCAGCGGCTTGCCGGCTCGGGCGAAGTATGACCGGGCGGCGAAAAGGAACAAAATCGTCAGCAGCGACAGCCCGCCCATGATTTCGCCGCTGATGAGCAGGCGATCGTCCGTGAGCGGACGATTGGCGACGGTCGCCTGCTGCCCGACGCGCAGGGCGGTCGCGCTGTTCGATGCGTCATGCGGCGCCTGCTTGATGTAGGCGCGCACGATCGAGCTCAAAATCGGGCTCAATTCATCCTGATTCGCCGAGCGCAGTTCGATGGCGACGACGCCCGCTTCCGGGGCCGATACGCTCATGTTCTTCCGCAACAGCGCTTGCAGGTACTCCGTGTTCGCCGGACCGGCGTAACCGGCCTCGCGCACGAAGACGGAGGCGGCGTTGAGCATCTCGCTGCTGGTGAGAATCTGTTTCTGCGCTTCGAGCCAGTCGGGGCTGTTGGTCAGATTGTTGCCGACCTGGCGGAGCGTGGCGGAGGCGGTCCACGTGCGCGTGGCGAACTTGTCGGCCGCGACGTAGCTCGTCACGGCGAGAATCACCGTCACGATCAGCGCTCGGATGACCCAGCCGAACGCCTGATGCATGCCCCAGCGGTGAATCATGCGCTGCTCGGCTTCACTGAGCAGCGTCTGCACCTGCTTGAGCGACTCGCGCTCCGCAAGCACCTGCTTGACCGCGCCTTTGAGTTGCTCAAGCTGCTGCGCCCGCTTCTCGAGCACCGCCTTGTGATCGGCGACGAGCGAGCGATAGCGGGTCAGTCGCGACTTGCGAATTTCGACATGCGCCTGCTGGGCTTTGAACGCCGTGACTTTGTCGACAAGCTGAGCGGCCCGATCGTTGATGAGCTGCTTCTGTTCATCGAGTTCGGCGGAACGGGCTTCAAGTTCGCTGCAGGTCGCTTCGAACTTGGCGTGTGAATCCTTGACGGCTTCGAGCCGCTTCTTGAGATCCGCCTCGCCGGCTTCGACCTGCTTGCCGCGTTTTTCCAGGGCGGTGTGCTGCTCTTCGAGCGTCTTGCGAAGCTTGGAAAGCTGCTGACGCTGCTGCTGGAGGTCCGCATCGAGGGCGCTCAGCGCCTTCTCGTCGGCTTCGAGCTTCTTGCGGCTTTCCGCAAGGGACCGCTCACGATTGTCCAGATCCGCCGCCCGCGCATCAAGCTTCGCCTGCTGTTCGTCGAGTGTCGCGCCCACCACGCTGAGCTGCTCGCGTTCCGACGCCAACTGCTGTTCGCGCTGGTCGACGGCCTCGGCTCGCGCGGTGACCGCCTGCTCGGCGGCGTCAAGCTGCCTGGTGCGCTCATCGAGTGCGCGATGCGCCTCGTTCAGTTCGCTTTCCAGGGCGGTGATGGCCTGCTGATCGGCGTCAAGCTGGACGCGCCGAGCGTCGAGGCCGGTGCGGGCCGCATCCAACTCGGCACGGGCGGCGTCGAGCGCGGCGATCTGCTGTGCGAACTGCTCGCGTTCGGCAGCGAACGCCTCGGCCTCGGCTTCGAAGGTCGACTGCCGCTCCGCCAGCGTGGCTTCCGCCGCGTCGATCGACAGGCGGCGCTCGGTCAGGGCGTGATCCGCATCCTGCAATTTCGCCTGATGCGTTTCGAGCGCCGCCGTCTGTTTGTCGAGCTGAGCATTGCGGGCCTGTAATGCCTCATGCTGCTCCGCAAGCTGCTGGGCTTTTTCGTTGATTTCGGCTTCAAGCGTGGTGATGGCCAACTGATCGTCGGCGAAACGAGCAAGCTGCTGCTCGAATTCGGTGAGGCGATCCGCAAGCGTCGACTGATCCGATTCGAGTGCGGCGTACTGAGCCGCCACTGCTTCACGATCCGCCGCCAGCGCCTGCTGTTGCTGATCGAATTGGGACTGCGCCGCTTTGAGGGCCGCCTGACGCTCACGCAGTTGATCCTGCTCCGCGGCGAGCGCGTCACGCTCGACCTCGATCGTCTGACGCTGCTCGGCCATCTCGGCGGCGAGGGCGGCGCGCGTCTCGCTGATCATCTTCTGCTGTAACGCTTCCTGCTCCGCGACGAGGTCGGCGAGCTGCTGATTGCAGGCGTCGACGGCCTTCTGCGTCTGAAGCAGGTGGTTCTGCAAATCGTTCCAGCCGCGCGCGGCGGCCGGCGTGACGGGGCTCGTCGGCGGCGTTCGGGTGGCGTTCTCGGGATGGCCCTGCATGGGTTCGGCTCCTCATCTCTCCGGGGGTCCATCGTGGGATATCGGGCGGAGGGACATATGCAATGAGCGTGAGGCCAGTCCGATGTGGAAAAAATTGGGCGATTGGTCCGGTTGTGACGGTCGTAGCGTTTATACCGGCATCGCCGGGCGAGCCCGAAGCGGCTATCATGGGGCACACATGGACCCGAATCTCGCCGACATCGCACGCAAGATCGACGCCCGCCAGCGCCTTTCCGCCGCCGACGGACGCGCCCTCTTCGACTCGCAGGACGTCTGGACCATCGGCCGCCTCGCCGACAAGGTCCGCCGCCGCATGCACGGCGACGTGGCGTATTACAACGTGAATCGCCACTTCAATTACTCCAACGTCTGCGCCCTGTCGTGCAAATTCTGCGACTTTTACCGCAAGAAGGGCGAGGCGGGCGCGTACGAGTTCACGCTCGACGACGTCCGCCAAAAAGCCGCTGCGGCGAAGGAAGCCGGGGCGACGGAGATCCACATCGTCGGCGGGCTTCACCCCTGGCTCCCCTTTGGCTACTACACCGACATGATGCGTGCGGTGCATGACGTGTATCCGCAACTGCACATCAAGGCGTTCACCGCCGTCGAAATCGTCCACCTCGCCCGCATCTCCAAACGCGGCCGGGACATCGAAGGCGTCCTGCGCGACCTGAAAGACGCCGGCCTCGGTTCGCTTCCGGGAGGCGGGGCGGAAGTCTTCGACGATCGCGTGCATGATGAGGTCTTCAAGGGCAAGATTCGCTCCGAGCAGTGGATGGCGGTGCACGAAGCGGCCCATCGACTCGGGCTTATGTCCAACGCCACCATCCTGTACGGCCACATCGAATCGATCGACGATCGCCTGCACCACCTGATGGTCCTCCGCGAATCGCAGGACCGCTCCATCGAGCGCGGCGACCCCGCACGCTTCCAGACCGTCATCCCCCTCCCGTTCATCCCCGGCGAGAGCGAGCTCAAACACCTGCCCGGCCCGACCGGCCTCGATGACCTGAAAATGCTCGCCATCTGCCGCCTCATGCTCGACAATTTCGACCACGTCAAGGCCTTTTGGATCATGCAGACCCTCGAGCTCGCCCAGCTCGCCCTCCAGTTCGGCGTCGACGACGTCGACGGAACCGTCGTCTGGTACGACATCACCAAGGTCAAGCGCGACGGGTCCACCCATCAGGAAATGACCGTCCCCAAACTCCGCAACGCCATCCGCGAAGCCGGGTTCACCCCCGTCGAGCGCGACACCTTGTACCGCCGCATCGAACGCGACGGCCCGACCTGGCGCCTCGCCGCAAAACCCCAACTCGCCCACGCCTGAGCTCCTCGCCCCCGGAAGTTTTCCCTTCGCAAAGCCGGCGCAGCATGTCGCGCGCATCGGCGCGGACATGCGATACGCATTTCACCCATTGCGGGGGGCATCGGTTTTTGAATCAGAATCCGCGCCCCCCGCGCGCAAGTTCAGTAAACGCGCGCACCGGCGCGGCAGGCATTCCGCGCCGTGCGCATCGGCGGGGCTGGGTTGCCTCAGCGGTGCGCGCTGGCGCTATGAAAAACGCCGATGGCGGTCATCACCGGACGCGCCGGTGCGCGGTTCGGACGTGCCGGTGCGCCGTTTTGGCGTCCCGGTGCGCACCCGGCGCGGTCGCCGATCAACGAGCGGACCGTACACGCCCTGCGGCGTCTGTTTCCCGAAGCCGAATTCGGGACACGCACCATCGCTCGCCATCTGATCCGCGCCGGCATCCGGATCAGCCGGCGCACGGTGCAACGCGTTTGCCGGGAAAAGCCGCCCGTTCATCCTCGGAGCCCCCGCTTGCGGCGTCCGTCGATCACGCCGCCCACCGGGGTCGAGCCGGATCATCTGTTGGCCCCGGCAACGGTCAATCGCGTCTGGCATCTTGACCTTGCCGAATATCGATTCCTCTGGCTGCACTTCACCATCGTCGTCCTACTCGACGGCTGCTCACGGAAACTGCTGCATCTGACCGCGTTCGCAGCCCCGCCTACAAGCGACAAGATGATCGCCGTGATCGAAAACGCCGTCGGCGAATACGGGCGCCCCGACTTTCTCATCACCGATCACGGTTGCCAGTTCCGTCGAATGTTCCGCGCCGCGATGAAAGCTGCGAATATTCGGCATGTGCGAGGCAAAGTGCGATGTCCGAGTTTCAACGGCAAAGCCGAGCGACTCATTCGGACGCTCCGCCTTTGGCTTCGCGGCGTGTTGCTGCCGATGACAGTGACCGGTGTCCAGAGACGCTTGGATCACTTCCAAGGATGGTACAACGCGCAGCGTCCCCACGCAGCGCTTGATGGGCGAACCCCGGATGAAATGTGGCACGATCGAGCAATGGCCGCACCGACCGCATATCGGGCGCGCGACGGGTGTTCACCTGGGATGACAGTGCGGCGTGTTTCGTTCGCAGGTGATCCACGATTGCCCGTGGTTCGCATCAAGGTTGAGCGTCGCCGGGCTGCGTGATGAGGATCGAAATCCAGCGTGCTTCTGCCGCCGCGATTGCATTCGCGGTTGTCGTGGTGCGCCGCGCTGAGGAAATTTGCAATAGATGTCGTGATCAGCCCCTCGAAATCAGGCCAAAAGTCAGGGTCCAAGCTTCTGCGCCGCTACAACAGCATGGGTGACGATGGGGCTTCGGCTTGTCATCGGGGCTTTTGCCTCATTGTGGGTTCCCGCCGCATTCGATTCCTCGTTCGCAGATGATTCGCGATTGCCCGTGGTCGGCATCACTGTAGAGCGTCGTCGGGGTGCGTGATGAGGAGCGAAATCCAGCGTGCTTCCGCCGCCGCGATTGCATTCGCGGTTGTCGTGGTGCGCCGCGCTGAGAAAATGTGCAATAGACGTCACGGTCAACCCCTCAAAATCAGGCCGGAAACAGAGGCACAAGCTTCTGCGCCGCTACAGGGTCCAAGCTTCTGCGCCGCTACAACCGTTACGGTTAATCTATCCACCAAGACAAGAACCCGCCCGGATCGAACAATTGCATAAAGATAAAACACAACCAACTCATCACAAATATGACAACACGAGGGATCAAACTAAATTTATGTGTCCAGTAACGCATCAATATCATAGAACCAAGCCACATGACCGGGCTAAATATTGTCAATAAATGCAACCAGAAAATTAAATCGAAATATGTTCGAAAGACGGCAGGGTCCTGATTATAGAATGACGGCCAATGACCAATACGCATTCTGGTTAAAAAAACGTAAATATAAAACGATAGCATAAATAACATCGGCAATAGCGTGGACAACAGATGTATTGCGTTGATCATGTTGAAAGCTATCGACTGGTATCGCCATTTCGTTTTGTCATATATTGCTTGTATCATAACGGTATTCTCCAATAAGGAAGAATCGGAATGACAAAGACACATGAATGAGGCTCAACGGGACCGCCTAGCAATCAGGTTTGAGTTTCTGTTTCAATTTTTCGGCTAACTTTTTCAACCAATCAATTAACCAATCTTTTTCCTGTTTTGTGGCTTCTCTGGCACCCTTCCCTGCGTATTTCCACCACCCGGTATCGACAAACTTACCTTTTCCTTTATATTCGACTGTTCCACCTTGAATTTTTGTTATGTATCCTCCTTTTTCAACAATAAAATCCCAATCATTCTTTTTGGGATCCGTCGGCGGATCACCAGGCCTCATAATTTCGACGAGATCTTTGTCAATATCGACTAGGTAGATGTCCACATCTGTCGTTGTCACTTGTCCAGAAGAACTTGTTCCAGCTCTGTCCTCTAGGCCCCATGGATCGAACCTAGTAATCGTGTTTGAGTGTAAGCATTGATAGATGTCCATTCCATCGATATAACCAATCGAATCTCGCTGCATGAACCGTCCGAATCTGGGATGCAATTCACGAGCTCGGTTGTAGATGAGTCCGAGTGATTCATCATGCATCAGCCCCTGATGGCCGAACTCGTTGAGGGCGTAGGGTTGCGTGACATCGTCGGAGGTGACGACGCGTCGTGACATGTACGTCGGCGCGTAGCACTGCGGGTCGGCGGTGCCGGGGGAGATGTAGACCTGTCTTTGGCCGTAGGGTTCGTATTCGTAGCGTTCGACGACTTCGCCGGCGTCGTTCACGAGCGCTTGGACATTAAAATTCGCGTTGGTCAGGGCGTAGTACTTCGTCTCGCAGTCCTGTTCGCCCTCGTCCGTCGGATCGTCGTTGACGGCGATCTGCACGAGTTCATCGATGTAGCGGGCGCCCCAGACCTGCTGTTTGATGACCATGTCCGAGCCGTTGCGCGTTTCGACGATGCGGTGGCCGGTGTGGTAGTCGTCGTAGGTGCAGTCCAAATCGGCGGAGTTTTCGATTTTGCGCACGATGCGTCGGTGGCGGCCGTCGTACTCGTATTCGGCGACGACGCTTCCGGGGGTGACGGCGTCGCCATTCGTCGGGTCGCGATAAGCTTTGGTCGCTTTCACGAGGCGGTTCCATGCGTCGTAGGTGTAGACGTGCGCTCCATCATAGGTGAGGTTGCCCGCCGCGTCATGGGTGGGCGAGACATCCACATAGCCGCTGCCGTCGACGGCGAAGGCGTCGATGTGTTCGGTGGTTTCATAGGAGCCGTTGGCGTCGCGATCGGATTTGACGGTGAAAAAGTAAGTTCCGACTTGTCGCCAACGACGATATTCGGGCATCGAATCATTCCACGCCTCGCGTGGCGGGTCCGCTACGCTTGACCCACCCTACCTCGCTATTGGTTCCTGACACCTTTGATTGGCCGAACACAACATTTGCAAATACCCCAACCTTTTATTCCCCCTACATCACTTGGATTGCCCCGTTCCGGCAGGGCCGGATTTCCTAAGGTTGTCATATACGGGACCATAGAACGCTTCAGGATAACCGTCGTGGGCCGCAGCGTGTAACTGATAAAATTCATCAAAGGTTTTAGGGCTTTCAATTCTCCAGATGCTCGAATCTGTGTATATGCCATTTGCCTCGGCCCAAGGTTTCCAATCAACCTGATAAAATGTAACAGTTTCCATCAAGGCATAATACTCACAGAGCGCCACTGATCGGATAAAATTGTTTCTTGAAATCAACCCATACCTTGCTTTTCGTACCAATTCATCGTCTTTGTCGTACCATTGCATATTGTGAAATTCAAAAACTAAATTGTACCACAACTCTTCTCCCGATACAACGATTTCTTGATTGTCGGCATCCAGATAATAAGCTGATACCCAGACAATCCCCGGTCGTCCTTTGTTTGGTGAACGCGACTTTGCGCCATTAAATGTGTTGACTTGCTTGCCATTCCAAAAGATGATATTTGGATATCCATCACCACCATACTTCATTGCAACCCATTTCCAAGGAAAAGAATCTGGTGCAATTTCAAATTGACCACCATTCTTGAGCGGAAGGTGAGTCATTGCTTTGCGATCAGCTAGCATTTTTCGCACTTGTTCGTTGCCATGATCAAGGTCCGGCAATAACCTGTCGTAATGGTTATTAGAAATTCTTTGCATGACTATCGCGTTGCTCGTCGTAGAGCGACATCCGAGACAAAATAGAGCGATCACAATCATAGCCAATGAGGTTCTCACCGCGTTGACACGACAAATTGAACGCCGGGCAAGTCGAACATGTACCAAATCACTTCTCATGGCGTATCGCAGTTTTGTAGGTCCGGGCCAGCCCGGACACAATTGACGAACCCGTATACATGATAGGTCGGGCCGTCGATTGGCGATGGACATTTCATTCGCATCGTGAATCTTCATGGCTATCGTGTCCGGGCCTGCCCGGACACGCTATTCAAATCCCTCGTACGACAACTCAACGCGCGGCTCGCGCCGATCCTGACCGCCCTGACAACACCAGCCCAACGGATAATCTCCGCGTCGGACATATTCGCCGAAGCTCGAATGGGGCCAATCTTTCGGGCAAGGCACGTAACCATGTTTCACCGGATTATAGAGCGGTTTCACAAATCAAATCGCGTTCCCAACGAGCCGCGACCGTGAGGGAGCGGTCAAGGAACGTGATTGGACGCGGGCTCGACCGCTTGCTGACGCGCGCGGCTCGTTAGGATGCGTGGCTACACATTTATTCAAACCGCTCTAGTGGACATATTCGACGTGCGCGATCAGGTCCTCCTCATCTCGGATCGTGTGTTCAAAAAACTTCGGCTGCCAGACGCCCCGACGCTGGTCGTGTTTCTTGCCGGAGGATACGGGAAGTTCAAGCCGCCGGACCCAAGCCAGCGGCGCGTGAATCGGCCCTTGATCGTCGACCATCGCGATGAAAAATCCGCATCCCCCGGCGGCAGCGTCCAGATCATGTGCAGATGGTCCGGCAAAACAACCCACGCCACCATGCGAAACGGATGCTCCGCCTTCACCTTCCCAACAATCTCCCGCAACAGATCGCGAGCCGCATCGTGATCAAAAAGCCGGCGGCGGCGATAGGTGACAAGCGTGAAAAAGAAAGTCCCGCCCGGTTGAAAGTTGCGACGGTAATCCACGCGAACAGTATACCGTAGGTGATTCGCAAAAAGTGTCCGGGCTGGCCCGAACCTACGTCGGAGCTGCATCGCTTTCGCCGCCCGCCGTTTGATTTATCCCACTGATTCACGAACAATGTGCCGACCATGAGCGCCTATCAGAAAATCCTCAAGTTCGCCCGCGAGAATCCCGTCGTCGTCTGGGTCCTCGCCTATATGGTCCTGGCTGCCCTGATGGTCGTCGTCGCGGTGGTCAGTACGTTCTGAATGTCATCCACATCACGAATCGTTTGGCTGGGAGGCATCTGCCATGAATCTGAGATCCATTTGCGCGGCGATCACTCTGGCGATGATGATTTTCGCGGGGGCGGCGCGGGCGGATGAAAACGCGCCGGTGGATCAGCAACTCGCGCTTCTCAAGTCGGAGGATGCGAAGGCGCGATTCGAGGCTCGTAATGAACTTTTGCGGATGCACGAGCAGATGGTGGCCGGGTTGTTGGCGATGATCGATTCGCAGAAGGACGATCCGAATCCGTCGAAAGAGGAGTTGCATCGGCGCATCAACAGCAGCAAGCGGATCGCCATCGACATGCTCGGGCGTATGAAGCTGACGGCCGCGATTGCGACGCTGTCTCGCGTGATCGACTACGAAGTCGAGCCGCTGGATGGCAACGAATGGGAGCGACGCTATCCGGCGATGCGGGCGCTCATCGAAATCGGCCACCCGGCGACCGAGTATCTCGTGCAGCAAATCGGCAGCGACGTTCGACCGTCCGAATTGCGAATTGCCGATGCGCCATCACATCCCGACATGCGCCTCGAACTTTGCGTCAAAGCGCTGATCGACATCGAAGGACATGACAAAACGGCGGCGCTCCTCGACGATCGCGTCAATCAAACCATCCATCAGGGGCTCGTGCATGAGGCCTACGTCAAGGCACGGGCGATTGCCGATTCAAACTTGCTCGGTCAACCCGACGCATCTTCCAATCAGGCAAATCATTGAACTGTTAAAGATTCGCAGGGCAGGATCCATCCTGCCTCCTGCCGGCGACACGGTGTCGTTGGAATGGCAGGATGAATCCTGCCCTACGATGGCGCGACGCGCGGCTTCTTATTTTTCTTTGTTGCCCGCAGGCGGTTCGCCTTGCATTTGCATCATCTGGAGTTTGACCATGCCGCGGATCATTTGGACGTCGGCGTCGGTGAGGCCGGCGGCGGCGGGGTTTTCGGTGAGGGCGGGGTACCAGGTGTCCTCGGCGGGCTTGTAGTGAAACGCTTTGCGGAGGCGCGGTTCGAGGTCGGCCATGTGACCGGCACCGTAGAAGACCGTAATCGACTTGGGGGCATGCTCGGCGTGCAGGGCGTCGTCGAGATCGCGGAGGACGATCTTGTTGCGGTCCTGGATGATTTTCTTGAAGAGCGTCTCCATGCCCGGGGGCAGGCCCTTCATGCGGGACAGATCGCCGTTGAGCTGGCCGAAGACTTCGATGAGGGTGAGGCGGGTCATGGATTGAAGTTTGGGGCTGGAGGCGATGAGGTTCAGGCCGAACTTGACGAACCCGGCGAGCATGCTGGTTCCGTTGAGGAGTCCGACGAGCTGATTCATCTGTGCGTTGCCTTCGCGCGAGTTGGAGAAGGATTCGCGGATGGTGGCCATGGGGATGTCGGAGTTGCGGAAGTTGGCGCGGGTGTAGTCGATTTCGTCGAGCTGGAAGGTGAGGCCCAGCGCATGAGCGAGATCGGTTTGAAGGCCGGCAGCGTCGGAAAGCTCATCGTCATCGAGCGGGGGCTGATCGGCGAAGGACAGGTCGGCCGCGGGTCCGTCGCCACCTTCCTTGCCGTCGGAGCCGAGACTGGTGAGGGTGAAGGTGTCGCCGTCGAGTTTGTAGACGAGCGGGCGTCCCCAGTTGTCATTGCGCGCCATGGTGAGGAAGTCGGCGGCGCGGCGATGATGTTGGCGGGTGGCTTGTTCGAGGAGGCCGAGCGTGGCGGGGTAGGCGCCGGCGGTTTTGCGGTAGCGCTCCAGCAGGGTGGCGACGAAACGGATGCCCGTCTCGGTGCGCTCGGCGAGTTCGTCATCCGCGGCGGGCGTATGGTCGGCGAAGAGCGGCCAGCCCACGCCTTCAAAGAGCACCAGCTCCGACCCGTCAAGCTGCTTCTGCAAGGTGTGGTAGTAGTCGGGCTCGCCGATGTGAATGACGGCGGCGAGGTAGATGGCCGGACCGTCACCGGTGCGCGGGACGAATTTACGGACGGCGATCTGAAGCTGGCTGGCGCCTTCGGGAGTCTCGACGACGCGCATGTAGGGCTCGACGGTGCGAGCGGCGGGCGCGAGCGCGGCGGCGAAGGCGAGCATCAGACACGGAAGGACGCGGACCGGAAGGGAGGTGGGGTTCATGTTGGAATTATACCGGTGCGGGAGAGGGGGGTTGCGGAGGAGTGTTGGGAGTTGGGAGTTGGGAGTGCGGAGTGGAAAGGCAGTGTGGGCCGGCCTGTCTTTTATTCCGCACCCCGCACTCCCCGCTCCGCATTCCCCCTCCGCTCCCAATACCGCATTCCCCCTCCACTCCACACTCCTGTCTACGTACTTTTCCCAATCCTCCCGTTCGCTGCGGTCGTTAAAGTCGTTACGCCGCCGGGCCGATGGGGGAGAGGGAGGTATCACATGACCCGATCCACTTCGTCGTCGAGTTCGATCGAGCAGCGTCGTCATCCGCGTCAGGCGCTTGCGGCCGGTTATGCCGGATTGCGGGTGCGTCGATCGGGGCGTTCGCGCTATTCGCTGTCGGGCCACGCCTACGACATTTCGGCGGGGGGGATGCGGTTTGAGTTGGACTCGGCGCTGAAGACGGGGGAGGCGGTCGATGTGGAAGTGACGCTGCCGGGGCGTGATGCGTGCGTGATTCATGCGGCGGGGCGCGTGGTTCGCATGTGCGACAAGGACCCGGTCGGGCCGGTGAGCATGGGCCTGGCGTTCACGAATCTGCTGGAAAACGAGACGTTGGCGTCCTATCTGACGCGGGCGGCGTCGGTGGCGGGCAACTGAGGGACCCGTCGAACCTTTGCCAAATCCAAAATTGGGGTCCCCCCGGCTTGACGTGAGCGGTGCGGGGGGTAATCATGTTGTTGGACAGACGGGATCCCCCCAAGGAGGTGCCGCGGACCGCCGGACTTCCACTCCGAAAAATGGCAAAAGACTGCCGACCGATCGACACACGCGCATTCCGTTATCATCTCATACTTCTTTTCTCACCATCATCGTGTCTCGATCGGTTATTTTTTGCGCCCATCGCGCGGGCGATACCCCGCCGCGTGCACAAGCACGATTCACAGGCAAGCGAATCAGAAAGGCGGTCACGCCCGGACGTTGACGTTGGCGCCGAGATAGGGATGGCCATCCTGAAGCGACTGCTGGACCTGGGCGGCCTGATCGAGAAGGGCGAGGGCGGCCTGTCCCTGCGACTTGGCGGCGTCAAGCACCTTCGACGCCACGGCGAACTGAATCTGCGTGCCGAGCTGCGCGTTGGAGAGGCCGGTGATTTGCGAAGCGAGATCGCTCATGACGATGATATCGGTCATCGGGCGGATTTACTCCACTCCGTAGAACGTCTGAGCGGGGAGCTGGGGGAGTCGGGCGTGGAGCCGGGCCGCGAGGGCGTCGAGCTGCGCATCGGAAAGGGGCGTCGCATACGACTCGGCGGTCTGACGGGCGATGGTGTAAAGCTGCACGAGCTTGATCTGACAGCCGTGCGCCACGAGATGGGCGAGCCGGTCGAGGTAGGTGTTGAATTCCGCATCGGGGATCGGCTCGCCGCGGAGTTTCATGAACATGGACTGGATGACGATCGGGCGGAGGCGGCCGGCGTCGAGGATGTTGCTGACGATGCGATCGAGCTTCACGGCCGAGCGATCGACAAGTTCGTAGTACGCCTGCGTGCCGGCTTCGAGCTTGGCCCAGATTTCGCCGTTGTTTTGATCGAGGACGGCGAAGCCGCGCTGCACGGCGGGGCGGTGCGCCATGGTCATGTTGGAAAGCACGATCAGCTTCACGGCATCGAGATGGTGCCTGGCCTTGATCGCTGCGGCCTGTTCGCACGCTTCATCGAAGCGCGGATACGTCGTCGGCTCGCCGTCGCCGGAGAAGGCGATGTCGTTGATGCGGCGAAGATCGGCCGGCACATCGGCGAACTGCACATCGTCCCAGATCGCCCCGCTGGCGGCGTAACCGACGAGCCAGTCCAGCTCGCTCATCAGGGCGTCGAGGTCGACGTCCATGCGCGGCGGGGGGACGCTGCGATCGACCTGACAGTACACGCAGTCCCAGTTGCAGACCTTGTCGATGTTGAGGTTCACGCCGATGGAAAGCCCGCCGCTGCGCCGCGAGATCACCGGGTAAACATACGAAAACTCCCGCCATTTCCGGGGATGGGCGGCGTAATGCTGTTTCAGGGAAAGGGGGCGCGGATCGGTCATCGGGAGGAGATTATACGCGCGTGAATGGGAGCGGCCTCTAACGCAGATGCCGATATGGCCAATGATAAATGCCTGATGCCTAATGACCAATGCATTGGTCATTAGGCATCAGGCAATTGTCAATGGTCAATGCAAGGCGGAAAGGCAAAGGCCGGGCTCACGCGCTCCGCCGCCGGTGCACCGTCAGCACGGCGGCGAGCAGCACATGCCGCAGGCGCTCCAGACTCATCTGGCTCAGGAAGGACTCGTCAAAGTCGAGGGGAATATCGCGGAAGTGGGTCAGGGCGTCGATGCATTGCCCGCGGGACATGGCGTGAATCTCACGCACGGTTTGGTGAATCGGATTCTGATCCACGGGGCGCTCCTTTGCGATTGTCATCAGGCGTACACATCCACGAGTCTGTCGATAGCATCGGCTGGCGGATTGTACGACTTTTGTGCAAAGCGCGGATTGTTCGGATCGGGGATCCTGTGCGGGACGTAAGGTTCTACGTCCTGCGATGCGTCACAGTTCACGTCGGCCTCTTCCGGGGTCCGGGCGTCAGGAAAACGATACGGCCAGAGGGCGGGGCGCAGGTCATCCACCGAGTTACACGGCGGACGGAAATCCAGACAGCGCTGACGGGCGGCCAGATGAGCTTCGGTATACAGGCAGCGGATCGCCGCGGGAACGTACCGACGGCGATACGAGCTGAGCATGTACGACGATTCGCAATGGCCATGACACGGACCGGCCTGCACGGGGAACTGACGATCGCGCTTCACGTGTGCGATCGTCAGGTTCCCCGGCAGGCGAATGGGAGGTCGTCCGATGAACATGGCACAGGGAGATAGAGCGAAGGGCGTGCCAAAAGAAGATGAACGGCAGCGGCTCGGAGGCGGCGGAGCCATTGTTCTTCGGTTAACCAATAACAAATGCTCAATGACTATTAACCAATGCATTTGCTATTCGTCATTGGGCATTTGCTATTGGTTAATGGAAGGCAGGGAAGAGAAGCATCCGATTGCGCGGGCGTGTTGACCCCACGCCACATTGCGTCGATCATCGGTTGATGCGCATCGACGAACTGGACTACGAACTGCCCCCGGAATTGATCGCCCGCACGCCGGCGGATCGGCGCGATGCGGCGAGGTTGTTGGTTTACGAACGGGGCGGAGGCGCGATGTCGCATCGTGTGGTGGCGGATTTGCCGGCGCTGATGCGGCCCGGCGACCTGCTGGTCATCAATGACACGAAGGTGCTGCCCGCCCGGTTCGACGCGGTGCGGGTCAGGACCGGCGGGAAAGTCGAGGGGCTGTTCGTCGAAACGCGCGATGATCAGATGTGGCACGTGCTGCTCAAAAGCGGCGGGAAACTTGGGCCGGGCGAACGGCTCGACCTCGCCGGTGCGGGGGAACTGGAGCTGATCACGCAGCGCGAGGATGGATCATGGAACGCGGCGCGACACAGCGAGCTTGACACGGCGGCGCTCCTCGATCGGGTGGGCCGCATGCCATTGCCGCCGTACATCCGGGCACAGCGCGAAGGCGATGAAACCCGCTTCGACGCGCTCGATCGGCAGCGCTATCAGACGGTGTACGCTCGGCAGCACGGCGCGGTCGCCGCGCCGACGGCGGGGCTGCACTTCACCGAGGCGCTGCTGGCGGACCTGCGGGCGATGGGCGTGCGGATCGCGCCGGTGACCCTGCATGTCGGGCTGGGCACGTTCGCCCCCGTTCGCACCGACACGCTCGAAGCTCACGACATGCACGAAGAGCGCTTCACCGTCCCCGCCGCCACGCTCGCCGAACTCGCCGCCGCACGAGCCGACCGCCGGCGCATCGTCGCCGTCGGCACCACCACCGTCCGCACGCTCGAAAGTCTCCCCCCGCCCCCGGAACTGGACCCCACGCAAGACTACAGCGCCGCGACGCGCCTCCTGATTTCGCCCGGCTTCGCCTTCCGCTACACCGATGCGCTGATGACGAACTTTCATCTGCCGCGCAGCACGCTCCTCGCCCTCGTCGCCGCGCTGACCGGGCTCGATCGCCTCAAGGCCCTCTACGCCGAAGCGATCGCGCGAAGGTACCGATTTTACAGTTACGGCGACGCGATGCTGATCGTGTGATGGATTTGGTGATGTGGTGATACGGTGAAGTGGTGATGTAAAACCGAAAAAGCAGCGGATCAGCTTAGGTGAAAATCACAAACCACAAACCACAAACCACAAACCACAAACCACAAACCACAAACCACAAACCACAAACCACAAACCAGAAACCAGAAACCAGAAACTAGAAACTAGAAACTAGAAACTGAAGATATCCGGTCCTTGGGGGGATTTTGATTTCACCCCATCACCCCATCACTACTTCATCAACAATCCCGTGACGCGCTGTTTGTCGTCGAGAGTGATGGTCAGCGTGAGGGCGTGACCGTCGTTGAGTTCGACGCCGACGTTGAAGACGTGCATTTCGGGGGGGAGGTTGTCGGATTCGACGGCGTGCCGGGTCAGGGCCTTGAACGAGCCGTGCTGCTGGCGGATGGGGTCGATGATGGCGGCGAGCTGGCTCTTGGTGAGGTTCGCGGCCATGTGGGCGTTGAAGCGTTTGACGACGGCGTCATAGTCGCCGTTCATGAGCTGCTGCACGAACTGCTCGACAGTCGGCCCGAACGTCGTCCATGCTTTTTCATCCTCCGGGTTCACAGGGGCCGGGGCGGCGTCGGGCTTCGTCGGCGAAGTCGTCGTCGCGGCGGTCGGCTCGGTCGGCGCGGCGTCGGGCTTGGCGGGTTCGACCGTCGCGCGGTCGGGCGTCGACGACGGCGCGGCGGCCACCTCCGGCGCGGTCGTCACCGGCTCCAACGGCGGAGCGGTCATCGCCGGTTTGTCCGGCTTGTCCATCGCGGCGGGTTTAACAGCCGGCTTGCCCGGCGTGAGCGTCACGGTCGGCTCGGTGAGCGTCACCTTCCGCGACTCCGATCGCAACTGGCTCAACACTTCCCGCAACATCTGCTGGTTCTGCCACTGAAGCGCCAGCCCCAGCGTCACCACCACCAGCAAAAACACCAGAATGACTTCAGCGACTCGTGACAGGGTGATCCTCCATCGATGGCGGCCCGCGGTGCGTTGCATGAACGTCCGGGGGCGGGGGTTGTGGTATGGTATCGCTGATGCGTCGGTGGTTGCAAATATGGCGTGATTATCGGCAAAAGCGCGACCGGCTGGGCGCGCGCGGCGAGCGCGCGGCGGCAAAGACGCTTCGCAAGGCGGGATACAAAATCGTCGGACGCAATGTGCGGACGCGCCTGGGCGAAATCGATCTGATCGTGCGGCGGGGCAGGGAGCGCGTGCTGGTCATCGTCGAGGTGAAGACGACGACGTCGGAGGACCCGCCGCCGGAGGTGCACGTCGATCGCCACAAGCAGCGGAAGCTCTCGGCGCTGGCGGGACAGTTGGTGCGGACGCATCAGCTCGAGGATCACGTGGTGCGTTTTGATGTGGTGGGCGTGGTGTGGCCCGAAGGCGCGAAGAAGCCGGTGCGGGTGACGCATCATGTCAATGCGTTTGAGTCGATGTTGTGAAGAAAGCGCGGGGCGTTGCCCCGCCGCCAAACGGGGTCAGTTGGGGCCGGCGAAGAGGAGGTGGTTGTTTTTGTCGATGAGGAGGGCGTACAGGGTGCGTTGGTTGACGTCGAAGCCGGCGCGGTAGACGTTGTCGCCGAAGCGCTCGAAGCTGGTGAGCCGGGCGTCGGGGGATCGGGCGAGGGTGTTGAGCATGAGTTGGACAGCCTTGTTCTGCGCGGGGGTCAAGGCGTCGGCGGTGAATTGATCGAAGTGGGCGGCGTCGGCAGAGCGAAGTTGTTCGATGATGGCGGTGACTTCGCGGCCGCGCGGCGAATCGGGGCCGAGGTCCGAGCGAGCGAAGTCGTTGCCGCAGCCGGCGAGGACGACGGTCATGAGCGGAAGATGCAGCAGGATGGCGGCGCGGTTATTGATCATAGTGAGGTGTGTTTTCGGCACCGACGAAGCCAAGCTTCTGATCGGGCTGGGTGAAGGAGCCGCCATCGGGATCGAACGCGGCGGCGTGATTGTCGGCGAGAAGCGCGTTGGTCTGATCGCGATGGCGGAAGTGATTCGTCGCGGTCGTGTTGGGACCCCAGGGGAAAGTCACGGGGTCGAGGGAGGTGCTGTTCTGAAAGATGACGATGCCGCCGGGCGACCATGACAAGCCCGAGTCGGCGAAGACGAACAGGTCGGAGGGGCGACGCAGATCGAGATCGCGCTTGTAGCTCATCGGTCGACCGGCGGCGTTGGTGCGTCCCCAGAAGGCGGGGTCGAGGCACCACGCGTTGTAGCCATACGTCGTCGTCGGCGCTTTCATGCCGGCCTGCGGGATGTACGTGCCCCATTTGAGCGCGGGGCAGTCGAAGATGGCGAGCGTGTCATTGGTGTAATTGAGGAGCCAACTGTGCGTCGGGTCGGGCGGGTCGCCGACGGTGCCCCAGAAGTAGGTCTTTTTGCCGGCGGTCGGATAGTCGAAGCGCACGGTCGGCCAGAATGCCCCGCCGTAGTCGCGCTGATACATGGCGCCGGCGGTGCCGATCGCATGCAGGTTCGCCAGGCATTTTCCGCCGCGCGCCACTTCGCGGGCGCTGGAGAGCGAAGGCATGAGGATGCCGATCAGCGCGGCGATGATGGCGATGACGGAGAGGAGTTCGATCAGGGTGAAGGCGTATCGCGCGCTCGGCGCGGCGGGGGGACTTAAGTCCCCCCGCCGCGGATGAGTCGATGCGCCGCGCGGGGCAAGCCCCGCCGCTAAATGGGATGACGTGTCGTGGATCATCGCTGACCTCATCGGCGACGTGTGACGAGGGCGCCCATGACCAGTGCGAAGGAGATCATCGACGCCGGTTCGGGAATGCTTGTCACGAACGGTTCGCTCGCCGACCCGTACACCCATCCGTCCCACGAATCATCGCCTGCGACACGCTGATTGACCGCATCGAAGGAGACGGCCCACGGATCGATCGCGGCGTCGCGCGTGAAGTAGTGCCAGTAGTTTTCCCCGCCGCCGAAGCCGGAATTGTCGTGTCCGTCGAAGTGGATGCCGTCGATGAAGACGACGGGGCCGGCGCCGAAGTCGAAGGTCTGACGATCGGTGGTGAGGGTGGTGCTCGCTTCGATGAGGTCGAAGAGGTCCAGGCCCGTGACGGACCCGGTGAAGGAGACGTCGAAGCGATAGTCGGCTCCGTCGGCGAAGTTGACGACGACGTAGGCGGTGTTCTCGCCGGAGCCGATCGGGATGATGGCGGCGGAGGCGAGGGAAGCGAGACCGGTCATGACGAACATGACACACGCGAGAAGAGAGACGCGGACAAACATGGCAGACTCCTTGCCCGGTTGCGCGCCGGGCGAAGCGACCCACAGACAAAAAAAACACCCGGTCCTCGCGGCGAGTACCGGGTGGCTTGGCGTCTGTGGGTCAAAAAAGACGGCTGCCGTTGCCCGATGCGTCCCATACCGCGAGGACACATGAATCATGCAACAGGCAGGTCTTCCGGCTTGAGGCCCGTTTCGTCCGGTCACCTTCCCATTCGCCCGAGGGCGAACAGTGGCTTGATTGACCGGACGCATTCCCGACGATTCGGGAGGCCTTTCACGGCGGCGCGTCCGCGGGGGAGTTGGAAGAAGCTCTCAGCATTCAGGTCTCAGCTTTCAGCATTTTGCTGACCGCTGATGGCTGACGCCTGACAGCTTCTCCGCACCCCACTTCCCTATTGAGCCGCGTTGAATCAGCGATTCGCAGCAGCACCGATTGCGAGTGTGCTTATACCCCTTCCGGGGGTCCCGCGTCAACCGCAGCGATCAAGCTTGAATTGTCGAACGCGTCTGATACCTTGTAACGACCCGCCAACCTTTCTGTTACGGCTTGCATCCCGATATCGAGGACTCTGCATGAATGGTGTGACCACTCGCCTGAGCGTGATGATGTTCATCCAGTTTTTCGTATGGGGCGCGTGGTTCGCCACGCTCGGGCAGGCGCTGGGCGCGGCGGGCATGGCGGAAAAATTCGGCGGCGGGTCCTACGGCTCCGCACCGATCGCCGCCATCATCGCGCCGCTTTTCCTCGGACTCATCGCCGACCGACTCTTCTCGTCCGAGCGCGTCATGGGCGTGCTGTTCCTCATCGGCGGCGTCCTGATGTACCTCGCCTACGGATACGCCAAAGCGGGCGACGGCGAGATGATGGTCTGGCTCTTCATCGGACACATGCTCTGCTACATGCCGACCCTCGGCCTCTCCAACACGATTGCCTTCACGAACATCACCGACCAGAACGACTTTCCGAAGATTCGCGTCTGGGGCACGATCGGTTGGATCGCCGCCGGGCTCGTCGTCGGGTTCGCCGGCTGGTCGTCGGACTTTAAGATTCTCATCCTCGCCGCCGCGTCGTCGCTCGTGCTGGGCGTGTACAGCTTCACGCTCCCGCACACGCCGCCCCCGGCGCGCGGCAAGCCGTTCGACATCCGCGCGCTTCTGATGGTCGATGCGCTGAAGCTGCTGGCCAAGCCCGCCTTCTTCGTGTTCATCGCCTGCTCGACGCTCATCTGCATTCCCCTCGCCTACTACTACGGACTGACCTCCAACTACCTGCACAACACGGGCTTCGTCGCCCCGGCGTCGACGATGACCATCGGGCAGATGTCCGAGATCATCTTCATGCTGCTCATTCCGTTCTTCTTCCGCCGGTTGGGCGTCAAATACATGATCCTGCTGGGCATGCTCGCCTGGGTCATTCGCTATGGGCTTTACGCACTCGCCGCTCCCGATCAGGTCATCTGGATGATCTACATCGCCGTCGCGCTGCACGGCGTATGCTACGACTTCTTCTTCGTCACCGGGTTCATGTACACCGACAAAGTCGCGGCGAAAGACATCCGCGGGCAGGCGCAGAGCATGCTCGTGTTCTTCACGCAGGGGGTCGGCATGTACTTCGGCTACTGGGTCTGCTTCGCCAAACTCGGCACCGTCGAAAAATACGGCGAGCTGACCGCCGCCATCGACAAGGCCCGCCCGCCGGTCGACGAAACATTCGTGCAGTCGATGATGAACATGTTCAAGGTGTCGGACCTGAAAGCGCTGGGCATCAGCCCCGATCTGATTTCGACGGCGATGAAACAGTGGGCGGAGTTCTGGTGGCTCCCGGCCGGGATGGCCGGCGTCATCGCGGTGATCTTCTTCATCGGATTCTGGGACAAGATGTCCAACTACGACAAGACCGACGCGTCGAACACCGAGTCGATGAACAACGCGCTCGCCGCCGAGGAACTTCCCTGATTTTCCGAGGCGGGGGGGACTTGAGTCCCTCCGTCCAATGCGCCCGGATGGGCGAGGTGTATTGAAATAGCCGCGTGCCAAATGCACGCGGTTATTTTTTGTGCATCGCGCGACGGGTTTCACAGGTGAGCATCACGCCGCCGTCGACGAACGTCGCGTCCATCACGGCGACTTCGCGCCCGTCCTTGAGCGGCAGAATCAACGGCAGGGGTTCGTCGATTTTGAACTGGCCCGGCACGCGGGCGGCGAGCGTGTCGAGCGCGATGGGGAATCGGCCGAGCCAGACGCCGGTGAGCTTGAGGGCGAGCGGTTCGTCGGGCTGACGAATGATCGACACATGCAGCCGCACGATCGGATGCAGCGGGCCGACGGTGATCATCGCCGGCTGCGCCGCGAACTCGAGCGTGTTCGTGTTCGGGTCGGTGTGCATCATCGCATGATGCAGCGCGCCGATGAGCTTGGGATCGACGTTCTGATTGACAAGCCACTGCGGCAGGCGCACGGCGAGCCAGTCGTTGACCTGCTGTTCATTGAGCGGCAATTCCCACCGCGCGCCCGCCGGCCGCACGCGCGTCGTCTCGCTGCTCAAGCCCTGCTCAAACTGCTGCGCATTGTGCTCATGCCCCGCTTCCGTGACATCGACGACCCGCCAATACCCCGGCCGCGCCGACAGCGTGAAATATACGAAAACCAGCGGCAAAACCACCAGAATGACAATCGCCGGCAACACCCGCCGCCGCCACCGGCGGGGCTTCGGTGCGGAGGGTGTGACGGCTTTGTCGTTCATCTCAATTTTCAAACCGCCGGATGATCACCGTGTCGTTCTGACCGCCGAAGCCGAAACTGTTGGAGAGGGCGACGTCGACCTGCTGATCGCGCGCATGGTTGGGCACGTAGTCCAGGTCGAGTTCGGGATCGGGATCGTCGAGGTTGATCGTCGGGGGGATTTTGCCGTCGCGCATGGCGAGGATGCAGGTGATCAGCTCCACCGCGCCGGCGGCGGCGATCAGGTGGCCCATCATGCTCTTGATCGAGCTGACGGGAATCTGCCTGGCGATGTCGCCGAAGACGGCTTTAACGGCCCGGGTTTCGATCGAGTCGTTTTCGCTGGTGCCGGTGCCGTGCGCGGAGATGTAGTCGATGTCGGCGAGTTCGACGCCGGCCTGCGCGAGGGCGCCGCGCATGGACCCGATCGGGCCGCGCCCTTCGGGATGGATGTCCGTGATGCGATAGGCGTCGGCGCTGGAGCCGTAGCCGACGAGTTCGGCGAGGATGGGGGCGTGACGCTTTTTCGCATGTTCGAGCGTTTCGAGGACGACCATGCCCGAGCCCTCGCCGAGGACGAATCCGTCGCGCGTGCGGTTGAACGGGCGCGAGGCCGTCAGACACGTGTCATTGCGCGTCGAGAGGGCGGTGAGGCGATTGAAGCCGGTCACGCCCAGGGGATGAATCATCGAATGCGCCCCGCCGCTGACCATCACGTCCGCGTCGCCGCGGCGGAGAATTTCGCTCGCTTCGCCGATCGCCTGCGTGCTGGCGGCACAGGCGGTCAGGCAGTTGTACGCCGGCCCGCTCGCGCCCAGCTCCATCGCGATATGGCTTAACGTCATGTTCGATTCCTGCTCGAACTCGCGCCACATGTCCAGCTTCGCCTTCGCCTGACCCGCCCACTTGACGGGGTCGATCGCGCGCTTTTCCTCGTCCCACCCGTGCACGATGCACCCGATGTAGTTGTCGAAGTCGAGCGTGCCTTCGCCGGACCCGAGGTAGATGCCCACGCGATCCAGATCCAGGTCGCCGCATTGATCGAGCTTCGCGCCGGTCCATGCCTGCCGGGCCGCCCCGAGGGCGAAGCGCGTATTGAGCCCGGCCCGGGCGTGATGCTCGGGGTGCTGGACGAACTTCGTAAAATCGTAGTTTTTGACCTGTGCGGAAAAGCGCGTGGGGAAGGTCGTCGCGTCGAAGCGCTCGGTGGCGCTGATGCCGCTTTTGCCGGCGAGCAGGGCGGACCAGACGGTCTCGATGTCATGGCCGAGCGGCGTGACCCATCCGATGCCGGTGATGACAATGCGTGTTTTATTCGATGTAGTCATGGCGATTAAGCGCGGCTGAGGATGAGGGCGACGTTCTGACCGCCCAAGCTGCTGGTGAAGACGAGTACGTGACGGAGGTCGGCCTTGGCCGCGGCGGCGGACTTGGCGTTGAGGCCGTCGACGGGCGTGTCGCAGTTGAGGCGGGCGGGGATGGTCTGCTCGGCCAGCGCCATGGCGGCGACGGCGGCGTTCATGCCCCCGTTGCCCGCGCCGATGTTGCCGACGTACGGGGCGCTGGACCAGAGGGGGATGTCGGCGAGGCGATCGCCGAAGACGCTCTTCATGGCGGCGGCCTCGGCCTGATCGAACGCGGGAATGGCGGAGCCGAAGGGGATGATCAGATCGATGTCGGCGGGCGTGAGGTGCGCATCGCGGAGGGCGCTCTTGATCGCGGCGGCGATGCCCTTGCCGGCGGGATCGGGGACGAGTCCGCCGCCTTCGGGGTGGATCGTATGCGATGCGCCGAAGCCGACAAGCTGAGCGTAAACGCGGGCGCCGCGCTTGTCGGCCGTCTCGCGCGATTCGAGCACCAGAATGCTCCCGCCTTCGCCAGGCACGGACCCGTCGGCCGTCTGGTCGAAGGGTCGCACGGCGGCGGCGGGGCGGTCATTGCCGGTCTTGGTCAGATGACCCGTCAGATATTGACGGTAGAAGGTCATCGGATTGATCTTGCTCTCGGCCCCGCCGCAGAAGCACATGTCGGCGTTGCCGCGCTGGATGACGCGCATCGACTCGCCGATGCTCAGACCGCTCGACGCTTCGGAGCAGGTGATCGTGTTGGACGGGCCCTGTGCGTCGTGAATGATCGTGACGTGACAGGCGAGCATGTTGGGCAGGTACTTGAGGAGCCAGAGCGGGGTGAGGTGCGTCATGCCCTCCGAGCCCCACTTGTGCAGATCGAACTCGCCGTCCTCGCCGACGGATTGGTGGGCCGCGTCGCCCAGCTCGTTGATTTCGGCGGCGATGAGGCCGGCCCCGATGTGACAGCCGGTGCGATTACCGGGATACGAGCGGGGCTGCTCGGGGTCGATGCCGGGGGTCATGAGATTCGCATCGCGCACGGCCCGATCAGCGGCGGCGACGGCGAGGGAGATGTCGCGGGCCATGACTTTCGTGGCCTTGCGGTAGCTCTTTGGGACGTAGTCGTTGACCTTGAATTCGCGGACTTCGGAGCCGATGCGGACGTCGAAACCGGCGGGGTCGAAGGCGCAGATGGTCGCCAGGGCGGAGCGGCCGTTGCAGACGGCTTCCCACATGGCGGCGGCGCCGATGCCCAGCCCGCTGACGCTTCCAAGTCCGGTGATCACCACGCGTGGCGGCATGTCGTTTGATCCTCGATAGTCGCCCGACGGGGCCGGGCCGTTTGAAGATGCCAGTGTACGCCGGTTGATGAGCGCTGGCCAGTTGCGGTTACGCGCCGACGCCCCACGCTGGAACAGCGCGGGCTTGGACGCTACCGTAAGCGGTCATGAACGACATGCCCGAAGAGTTTCGGCCCCAGCCCCTCGACGACTCGGGGCAGATGACCCAGCGCGTGCAGCATCAGCAGGTCTCCGCACGCGTCCCCGAGTCCGTCGCACGCGGCACCTTCGCCAGCGGGGCGCTGGTCATCAATGGCCAGCACGAATTCGTCATCGACTTCCTTCAGTCCGTCACGCGCCCGCAGCAGATCGCCGTCCGCGTCGTGCTCCCCTTGTCGATCTTCAGCGGACTCATCGGCGCTCTGAAACAGAACATCGGCATCTACACGCGGCGCTACGGTCCGCCGCCGGCCCTGCCCAAGCCGGCCCCCGGCACGCCCGTGCCGAGCGTGGAGGAAATCTACGGCCAGCTCAAGCTCGTCGACGAAGTGGCCGTCGGACATTACGCCAACACCGTGCTCATCACGCACTCCGCCAGCGAATTCTGCTTCGACTTCATCGCCAATTTCTATCCGCGCTCCACCGTCGCGGCGCGCGTGTTCATGTCCGTCCCGCAGTTGCCCCGGCTGCTCGAAACGCTCACCCGCTCGCATGAGCAGTACCTCCGCAAGCTCGCAGAAGTGCAGCAGCACCGCCCCGCCGCGCCGCCCGCATCGCAGGAAGCGCCCCCGGACGCACCCCCGGAAGCGCCCCCGGCGGCGCCCGATGCGGATGACCCATCTGACGAAGACCGCGGCGATGACCCGCAGTGATGGACCGCCCGCCACCGGCCGATCAGGGAGTGACCCCTCATGCCGATCCCACGCCTCAAACTCGAGCAGACCGTTCTGCTGGTCGTCGACTTTCAGGAGCGCCTTCTGCCGCAGATCGACGGCGGCGAATCGGTCGTCGCGTCGGCGGCGAAGCTCATCGCCGGGTGCGCGGCCCTGAAACTGCCGATCATCGTGACGGAGCAGAATCCTCAGAAGCTGGGCCCGACGGTGGGGGCGATCGCCGAAGCGCTGCCGCGCGGGACGCCGATCGAGGCGAAGATGAAGTTCTCGGCGTGGATCGAGCCGGTGCGGAAACATGTGTCGGAGCTGAATCGCTGGACGGTGCTGATTTGCGGGATCGAGACGCATGTCTGCGTGATGCAGACGGCGCTGGACCTGGCGGCGGCGGGGTATGTCGCGGCCGTGGCGACGGATGCGATCGGTTCACGCCGTGTGGGCGATCATCAGGCGGGATTGGCGCGGATGAACACGGCCCATGTGCTGCCGGTCAGTGTGGAGATGGCGCTGCTTGAGATGGTGCACGAAGCAGGGACGGATCGGTTCCGGAGCGTGCTGCCGATTGTGCGATAGTCGTTTTTGAGCGGCAGGACAAGGTGGGGGAGTTGCGGAGCGGGTGAAAATAGGGTTAACTGGTCACTCGTTCAAGGACTCATATTGTCACTGGAGACAGCAATGCAAGAATACGAACAGCTCAAGGCGCTCGTGGAGGCGGCCGCGGAAGACATCGCCAAGGCCGAGGGCGGCAACAAGGCGGCCGGGACCCGCGTGCGTAAATCCATGCAGGACATCAAGGCGGCGGCTCAGGCGGTCCGCGTGAAAGTCCTGGAAATGCGGGACTCGAGTCAGGGCTGAACCTGACTTTATTCCGGGGGCCCGGTGCGGCGGAGCGGCCGACGCCGGGGCTTCGGACCTCCGAACTGTCATTGAACAGGGTGAGGGTATTGTTTAACGATGTTGGCTGCACCGCCCGCGGGGGTTCGGCGGCGCAGCAGGAATGCGGTGCGTCCATGCGGCGACCGCCATCGCCCGCAGCTCCGGTACAGGGATCGCCCGGCATGCCGCCTACTTTTATCGTTGATCTGAGCACGATTGACCTGACCCACCCGATCGCCGGCCCCGCCGAGATCGAGGCGGTCAATCCCCAGCGCGGGGACATGCGGCATCTGGACGGCATTCTGTGGGAATCGGCCGACCGCAAGTCGGGCATCGGGTACAAGGATGTGCGGGCGGACGAATTCTGGGTTCCCGGTCACATCCCAGGCCGGCCGCTTTTGCCGGGGGTCATCATGATCGAAGCCGCCGCACAGCTCGCCGCGTACATGATGAAACGCATCAAGCCCGACCTCGGATTCGTCGGGTTCGTGGCGGCGGACAACGTCAAGTTCCGCTCGCAGGTCACGCCCGGTCAGCGCCTGCTGATCCTCGGCCGGGAAAATCAGTTCAAGCCCCGCCGCTTCATCTGCGACGCGCAGGGCGTCGTCGACGGCACCCTCGTCTTCGAAGCGACGATCACGGGCATGCCGATTTGAGTCAGGTCTCTGCGGTCAGCTTTCAGGCGTCAGCATGACCAGCGACCCCACCATCACCAGCGAATCCTCAGACTTTCCGCTGCTCGATGCGTCGTTCGACTTCGACCCGGCGGCTCAGGTCGAGGATTGGCGGCTTACCCTTCCGGCCAAACCGGCGTGCTTCGTGCTCGAAGACGGCGCGGGGCGGCCGATTCTGCTTTCGACGATGACGAACCTGCGCGCGGCGCTGGTGCATCGGCTCGGCGCACCGGCGGCGGACGAGCCGACGCGCAAGGTCGATTACCGGGCGATCACGCGGCGCGTGCGCTATCGCCCCGTGTTCAGCCGGTTCGAGGGGCAGTGGGTCTACCTCGAAAACGTGCGCACGATGTATCCGCGCACGTACCGGAAGCTGATTCGGCGATGGCGGGCGATGTGGATCGCCATCGATCCGACCGAGGCCCACCCGCGCTTCGTCAGCGTCGATCGCCCGCTGGGCAAACCGGCGATGTGCTTCGGGCCGTTCGCGACGACGGCGGCGGCCCGGCGGTACGTGCAGATGCTCGAGGACCTTTTCGATTTATGCCGCGAGTATCCGCTGCTTGTGCAGGAGCCGCATGCGACGGCGTGCGCGTACAAGCAGATGGGCAAGTGCCCGGCGCCGTGCGATGGGTCCGTCACGATGGCGGCCTACCGCGAGCAACTCGCGGCGGCGGTGCGCTTCGTGACCGGGCCGCGCGCTGATTGGCGAAGCGAAGCGGAGCAGGCGATGCGGGCGGCGGCGGGGGAGCGCCGCTACGAAGCGGCTCAGAAGCACAAGGCGCGGCTCGAACTGGCGAGCTTCGCGGACAGCGCCGCGTGCGCGAAGCTGCGGCCGCTGGAGGCGTTTCGTTTCGTATCGCTTCAACCCGGCTCGCGCAAGGGGCGGGTGAACATGTTCACTCTTACGCCGCAGCACATCACGCCGCTGGGCGAGATCACGCCGAAAAACCGCGACGAGCGCCTTGCCGCGGTGCTCGAAGCGGCGCGCACCCTTTCGTTTGACGCCATCGACGTCGACCGCGCGAGCTTCGCCGCATGGTCGATCGCCAACCCGCACCGCACCGGGCGTTTTCTGCCCGTCGAAACGCTGACCGAAGCCACGCTCGCCGACGCCGTCGACGCATGCAGCGAGCAGGGCGCCTCCGATCGCAACATCACCTCGATCGACACCGACACCGACACCGACGCGAACTGAACGACCGCCGCCGCATCGACGACCGGCATTGTTTATATATCGCATTTAGGCTAAATGCTAAATAACTTAAGATGAAAAAACCCGCAAAAATCGCGGGTATTTTGGGGCAAATGGCTTCGCTTGCGGGGGTCAGTCACCGGGCAGTTCGGTGCCCAGGCCGGTCATACGTTCGACCTGTTCGAGCACCAGGTCGCCGTCGCGGTAGACCCAGTCGTCGATGCGCGTGGTGGCTTCGGAGCCTTCGGGCGTGTGGTAGTGCACGACGGCGATGCCCTTGGAGTCCCACTTCTTCTTGTCGATGCTCGTGATGGTGCTGAAGGGGATGCGCTTGCCGTTGGAGGCGATGAGCGTATCGTCATCGGCGACGAGCTTGGTGCCCTTGTGGATCGTGACCCACGTCAGCGCGCCCAGGCCGATCGAAAGGCAGATGCCCAATTGAACCCATTGAATGAAGATATCGCTGTCGCTGTGCGGCGCGCCGGGGGCGGCGTCGGACCAGCCCTGCGCGGCGGCGAACGCCGGGTAGTCGGCGAAGCCGTCGTAGTTGAGCTTCGTCTCGTCGAAGGCCCAGCCGTTGGGCCCGCCCGTGGCGTCAAAGAGCGGCGGCTCCTCCTTCTTCTGAAAATGGGCGAACGCGGCGACCTTGAGATTGTGCGTCGGATAACGCACGACCGCGTCGTAGATGCACCACGCCCCGAACACCAGCGTGAACACCGCCATAATCACCCACTTCCAAGCCCAGGTCGGATTCACATGCGCTTCAATCGCCATCGTCAACAGGCCTCGTCGATCCGGTCATTGACCGGAGAATTGATTGTAGATCGCACCGGTGAGGTGCACCGCCCGGAGCCACCAGTGGGTCGCCGCCGCCCGGGCGCCCGAATTCTTCATCATCTGGCCGAATCCGCCTTCGCTGACCTGACGCGTCGGAATCTGCGGTAGAGGCAGGTCATACTTGAGCGCCCACGTCAGAAACGCACTCGTCTCGTCGATCATCCGCTGCCGCCGATCCTCCCATGGCGACTGTGAATTGGATCGGTAGATCACGTGTGCGACTCCAGTGGGCGTCCGGCGAACCGGGCGAGTGCGTCAAGTATAGAACCTCCCCATGCTTTGGCCAAACCTCGCGGCAACGTCCTAAAACCCGTCGATGCCTCGTGACGAACCGCTTCGAACCCCGGTTCGCCGGGCCACGTATAATCAGGAAGGTTGACAATCCTTCCGATTGGAGGCGTCCTCATGAAATGCTCATTGTTTTTCTGCACGCCGGTTGTGCTGGCCCTGGCCGTCGTCGGCGGATGTGATAACGACGCCAAGACCGGCGCGCTCGTCGGCAGCGCGGCGGGGGCGGGCATCGGCGCGATCGTCGGACACCAGAGCGGGCACACCGCCGAGGGCGCCCTGATCGGCGCCGGCGCGGGAGCCGGCGGGGGCTACATCATCGGCAACGAATCCGACAAGGCCAAAGCCAAGCAAAGCAATCCGTACGATCGGTGATTGCCGTGCGTTTCAGGGCGTCGCGTCCGCCGGCGCTTTTTGTTGCCAGATGCCGCGCTCATGACGTCGGGCCTGGCCTTCGAGCCGGCCGAACCATTGGGTCAGCGCGTGCGATGATGTTGCGTCGGCCCGGGCCCATCCTTCTTCGATGACCCATTCGTTGATCATCCGTCCGTCCTCCAGATACACATACGCCTGATCCGCCGCGTGCGTCGTCGCATCGTGCGACACGCGGACGCGCTGATCGGCCAGCTCGCGGCGGAGTCGGTCGAGCGTGGCGGGGGCCCGCAGTGTGACGGAGTCGACGCCGAGCAGATGAATGTGATGTTCCTTGTCGTCCCCGTGCGGGGAGGCGCAAAGCAAAAAGCCGGCCGAATCATCGATGGATTCAATGCGCAGCAGAGCGTGCTCGCGTGTGATCTGCGAAATTGACGATTGAAGGGTGCGTGTGATGAGCACGCCGGCAATCAGCAGTATGGCGATTCCGCCGGTGATCCATTGCCGTCGCCTTCGGCGGATGAGCCATTGCCCGAGCGGAATCGGCGGCTTGTCGCTCACATCTGACCCAGGCGCATCGCCCGCACCACCGCCGCGAGAATCACGACGACGATCGCCAGCGCGAGCGTGATCTTCGCCCACTTGCGCGGGCAGCCCTTGAGCACGCCGAACGCCCCCGCGAAGATCAGGCCGAAGATCACCATCGCGATGAGCACCTTCATGCCCAGAACGCCCTGCAGCGCCTTGTTGGACGCGCGGTAGATTTCGACATTGCGATACCACTGCCACGCGCCCGTGAGGATCAATAGCGCAATCGCCGGGTGCGCGATGCGCATGAAGCGCTTGCGGGCGAGGGCGATGATCGACTGCTTGAGCGAATCGTCGAGGAGCTTCATCGCCGGCAGCATCGCTGCGAGCATGAACAGCGTGCCGCCGATGAGCGCCGCCATCGAAAGCAGATGAAGGAACCGGGCGGCCAGATCGACGTAGACCATGATCGAACCCCTTGAGACTTCGGATGCACAAACGGAAAACGAAGGACTCAGTCCGTGAGCACGACCAGATCCTCCGCGTCGAACGCCAGACGCAGCGGCGCCTCCGACCACCGCCGATCCATCGGTTTCAGTTCCTCGGTCGTCAGCACCAGCCCGTCCTCCGTTCTGAACTCGTGCTGGGCGAGATGGCCGAGGAAAACCGTCTGTACGTGACGACAGGCGATCGTGTTCGCTCCGGTTTCGCCGTTGCGGAGAATGCGGATCGACTCCGGGCGGACGCAGCAGGTGACGTTGCCGCCCGCGGGGGCGTTATCGGGGAAGACGGCCGACTTGAGCGTGCCCGCCGCGCTGTCGAGCTTCAACTGCCCATTGTCACGACCGGCGACGACCGCCGGAATGAAATTCGCCTTGCCGAGGAAGTCGGCGACGAATCGGCTCCGAGGCCGGGCGTAGACCTCCATCGGCGTGCCGACCTGCGCAATCCTGCCGTCGCGCAGCACCGCGATGCGGTCGGCGATGCTCAGCGCTTCCTCCTGATCGTGCGTGACGTACACGCTGGTGATTTTCGTTTCGGTGCAGATGCGCCGAATCTCGCTGCGCATCTCCAGCCGCAGCTTCGCATCGAGGTTCGACAAGGGCTCGTCCAGCAAAAGCACATCGGGATTGACCACCAGCGCCCGCGCCAGCGCCACGCGCTGCTGCTGCCCGCCGGACATCTGCATCGGCCGCCGGTCCGCGAACTGGCTCATGCGCGTCACGCGCAGCGCCTCCGTGACACGCCGCGCCTTCTCGTCCGGCGCGACCTTGCGCACTTCCAGCCCGAACGCCACATTCTGCCACACCGTCATGTGCGGCCAGAGCGCATAACCCTGAAACACCAGCGCCGTGTTACGCTTGCTCGTCGGCAGATGGGTCACATCGCGGTCGCCGAACAGAATCGTGCCCGACGACGGATCAATCAGCCCCGCGATCTGGCGCATCAGCGTCGTCTTCCCGCAGCCGGACGGGCCGAGCAGAAAAAACAATTCGCCCGGCTCGATGCGGAGGTTGACGTTGTCCACCGCCATCGTGCCCGCGAAACGCTTGGTCAGATTCGTCAGCGTGATGCCTACCATAAGCATACCAGCATACCTTGACCGCCCCCCATGTCACAACCGCCTGCCGCCGATACAATGACCCATCGATGGATCGCTTCGCCTCCGAGCACGACGCCCACGCCGCTGAGCAGCACATCGCCCGGCTCCGCCACTGGCGCCACCGCCCCGAGCGCGACCTGTCACTGAGCTTCATCAATGAATACGTGCAGAAGCAGATCGCCAAGCCCGCCGCCCAGCTCGGCGACCTCGGTTCGCTGTGGGTCGAGCTTGTGCCCGTGCATCTTCTGCCGCGCACGCAGCTCGCGAAATTCACACGCGGCGTCCTCCACGTGACCGTCCCCGACGCCGCCACCAACTATGAACTCGACCGCCTCCTCCGCTCCGGCCTCGAACTGACGCTCAAACAGAAATGCAAAACCACCCTCCGCAAAATCCGCGTGAGCGTCGGCGCGGTGGATGCATAATTAAGGCAAACACACCTGCCCGTCGTGTCCCGCAGCGAGATCGTGCGTGGTCTTTCAATGACCATTGACAAATGCCTAATGCCTAATGACAAATTGAATTGGCCATTAGGCATTAGGCATTATGCATTTGTCATTGGTCATATCGGACTGACACGATCGAACCGCGCCATGGTGAATGGATCGTTCATTTCACCAACGGATGCCGCTTCTCCAAGAGACTCCGCACGAGCATCAGGCCGGCGAAGGAGCAGGTCATAAGGATGACGGCGAGGGCGATGGCTTGTTTGAGGTCGGTTTCGAAGCCGAGGTAGACGGCGATGGGCATGGTGCGTGATCGGCCGGGGAAGTTGCCGGCGAAGATGATCGTCGCGCCGAACTCGCCCAGGGCGCGGGCCCAGCAGAGCGTCGCGCCGCCGAGGATGCCACGCCATGCCAGCGGCAGCGTCACGCGCCAGAACACGCGCGTGCCCGACGCCCCGAGATTCCTGGCCGAGTCTTCGAGCGTCGCATCCACTTCCGAAAGACTGACCATCGCCGCCTTGATGTAGAAGGGCGAAGCGACAAACGCCTGCGCCATGATGACCGCGGCCGTGGTGAACGCCACTTCGATGCCGAGCTTGTCGAGCCATGGTCCGAGAAGCCCGAAGCGTCCGAACGCCAGCAGCAGGGCGAGTCCCGCCACCGTCGGCGGCAGCACGATGGGCATCTCCATCAGCACTTCGAGCACGCGGCGCCCCGCAAACTGCCGTCGGGTCATGACCAGCGCCAGCGGCGTCCCGAACACGACCGCCAGCAGCGTCGCCGCAGTGCTCGTGGTCAGACTCAGCGTGATGATCGTCAGCGTGTCCGAGTCGGACAGGTAATGATGCAGAAGATGCACCGGCGCCCGCGCGATCAGCGCGGCCAGCGGAATCAGCAATAGCGCCAACAGCGGCAGACCCAGCAGCCATGTCCACGACCCGCCGCGCCGCCTCTGATCGTTCGTCATGGACTCACCGGCGGCAGCTCGAACCCGTGCGCCGCGAGGATCGAGCGGCCCTCATCGCCGAGGATGAAGCGGATGTACAGGTCCGCCGATTTGGAAGCGCCGCGCAGCCGGGCGATCGGGTACTGAACCTTCACGTTGATCGGGTCGGGGATGGCGATGACCTGCACGTCGCGCTGTGCATCGGGCGTGACATCGGTGGCGTAAACCACGCCCGCGTCCGCTTCGCCGAGCCGCACCTTCGTCAGCACGGCCTTGACGTTCTGCTCGCGCGAGAGGACGTTCGCCTGCGCCTGCTTTTCGACCGATTCGCCGGCGGCTTTGAACATCTGCGCCGTGTATCGCCCGACGGGGACTTTGTCATCCGCCAGCGCCAGCCGCACGCCCGGCTTGGCCAGGTCCGCCACGTTCTCGATGTGCGCTTCGCTGCGCTTGGACTGCACGATGACGAGCCGATTGAGCGCGAAGACGACATCGGCGTGCTCATCGACGAGGTGCTCGTCGACGGCCTGCTCCATGTAACGCGTGTTGGCGGCGGCGAGCACGTCCGCGCGGGCGCCGAGGCGAAGCTGGGCCATGAGCTGCTGCGTGCCGGCGTAGTTGCACGTGATGTTCACCTGCGGATGCGCCTTGCGGAACGCCGACTCCAGATCCTCGAACGCCTCCGTAAGCGACGCGGCGGCGAAGATCGTCACCGTCGGCGCCGGCGCGGCGTCCTTCCGGTCGCAACCGGCCAAGGCAAGCGTGAACATCAGGATGAGCAGCCCGCGACGCATGCCCGCGATTGTATGAGTTGCCTCGCCCCATGACAAAAAAAGGCGACCAGAAGAGCTCTGGTCGCCCGGAGGGAGAAAGAGAGACGCCAAATTGAAGCGGGTCCGGTATCCGGCTTACGAGAGACTCATCACGTCGCCGGCAACCTCGTGGGCCCGCGGCAGGTCTTCAGTGACCTGTTCGATCATCTTGTCCGTCAGCTTCAGGTAGTCCGTCACTTCCGGCTCGATCTCCAGTGTCGAAACCGTCTTGTCGCACCCGAGCTTAAGCCGGGCCGCCAGAACGTCCGCCACATGGACCATCGCCGTCAGCGACCGCTGCTCGCTGGTGAGCGTCATCGGGTTGTGGTGGAAGCCCGCCACGCAGGCGAAGCTCGCCGGGAACTTCCATTTTTCGCACAGCGCCTTACCGAAGTCCTGATGATTCGCGCCGATGACTTTTTCCTCGGCGTCGAGCATCGAAAGCTTTTCTTCGCGCATCACATCGAACACTTCCAACAGCTTCGGCTGCACGGCCTGCATCTCGACCATGACGCCGATGTCGTGCATGAGCCCCGACAAAAACGCCTCGTCGAGCACGTTGACCTTCAGACGTTCGACGAGCAGCTTCACGCCCGCCGCCACGCCGATCGAATGCGTCCAGAGATCCTTCGCCGAGAAGTCGGCGCACAGCCGCCCGCCGCGGAAGAGCTTGGCGAGACTGGCGGCGATGGCGATGTTCTTGACGGCGTTGAGGCCCAGCAGGACGATCGCGCGATTGATCGAGCCGATCTGTCCCGGCAGGCCGTAGAATGCGGAGTTCACCACTTTGAGCACGCGGGCGCAGAGGGCCGGATCGTTGGCGATGATCTTATGAAGATCCTCCGCCGACGCATCGGGGTCCTCGACGGTTTCAATGATCTTGACTGTGATCTCCGGCAGCGTGGCGATCTGAGAAACCTCCGCCATGACGGCGTTGATCGCCTGCTGTTTTCCCGAAGCCAGGGCCGTCGACGTTGAAGTCTGCGACATGCCTTTTCTCCTCGTCTGCAATCACTCGTACCACTCCATTCATCGTCGGCCCCTTGCACGGACTTAACCGTGCGGGGAAAATAATGTCTTCACCGCCCGTCGACGCGTCATTATCGGACACCGCACCGCGCACCGTCCGTCCCTTTTCGCAGGGAGCATCATGCAGCGCATCGCACCCGCCGCCGTTTTTCTCGCATGTTTCCACCTGCTTTTCGCATCCCCGTTGATGGGTCAGACCAAGCAGCCGAACCTGCTGATCATCTTCCCCGATCAGTGGCGCGGGCAGGCATTGGGCGAAGTCGGACGCGAGCCCGTCAAGACGCCGAACCTCGACAAGCTCGCCGCGCAGTCGATCGTGTTCACTGAAGCCGTGTCCAACTGGCCCGTGTGCAGCCCGTACCGCGCGATGCTCATGAGCGGACAGTACCCGCCGGCCAACGGCGTCGTAAGTAACTGCAACACGCAGACCGCATCGATCCATTGTCAGCTCAAGACTGAGACGCGCTGCTGGTCGGACGTGCTGCATGATCACGGCTACCGGCTCGGCTACGTCGGCAAGTGGCATCTCGAAACGCCGCACGAACCGTACATCGACTGCGCCAACAATCGCGGAAGCATGAAGTGGAACGAATGGACCCCGCCGAATCGGCGGCACGGGTTCGACTTCTGGTACGCGTACAACACGTATGACTATCACTTGAAGCCGCTGTACTGGTCGACCGATGCGCCGCGCGACGGGTTCAAGTACGTCGACGCATGGAGCCCGACGCACGAAGCGGACATGGCCATCCGTTACATCCGCAATGAAGGCGGATCGTATCGTCAGGCCGATGCGCCGTTCGCGCTGGTCGTGGCGATGAATCCGCCGCATATGCCCTACGATCAGGTGCCGGACCAGTACAAAAAGCTCTACGCCGATGTGCCGATCGAAGACCTCGTCAAGCAGCCGGACATTCCGCCCGCCGGCACGGAGTGGGGCGACTACTACCGCAAGAACATCCGCAACTACTACGCCATGATGAGCGGCGTCGACGAGCAGATCGGACGCATCCTCGCCGCGCTCGATGACGCCGGCCTCAGCGAGAACACCATCGTGATGTTCAGCTCCGATCACGGCAATTGTCTGGGCATTCACGACGAAATCGCCAAGTCCAACCGCTTCGAGGAAGCCATGCGGATTCCGCTGTTCATCCGCTGGACCGGCACGCTTTCGCCGCGCCATGACGATCTGCTCATCTCCGTGCCGGATTTCTATCCGACGCTGCTGTCGCTGATGGGCCTGCGCGATGCGATTCCCGACGCCGTGCAGGGCGTTGATCGTTCGACGATTCTCAAGACGGGGCGGGGCGATCGACCGGCGGCACAGCTCTACTTCCGCATGACCTATCAGAACCTCGCCCGCGGCGAGCGCGGCGTCCGCACGCACCAGTACAAACTCGTCATCGATCACCCCCTCAAAGACGGCGAGGCGACGACCTGTCTCTATGACCTCAAGGCCGACCCCTACGAACTGAAAAACCTCGCCGCGGAAAACCCGCAAATCGTCCAGCAGATGACCGACCAACTGCTCATGCCCGAACTGAAGCGCATCGGCGACCCGTGGGCGACGGACAAGCCGTGAGATTCATTTGAGCCGCCGCAGGATTTCGATCATCCGTCGGCTCGCCGTGCCGCGGTGGCTGATGGCGTTCTTCTGATCGGGGGACAACTCGGCCGTGGTGCAGCCCTTTTCGTCAACGAAGAAATGCGGGTCATATCCGAACCCGTTGCCGCCGCGCGGCTCGAGCACGATCCGGCCTTCGATCGCGCCCTGTGCGATGGCCCATGTCTTGTCCGCATCGCACAGCGCCATCACGCAGACGAACCGGGCCGTGCGATCCTTCTCCGGCACGTCGCGCAGTTGTGCGACCATTTTCGCATTGTTCGCCGGGTCCACCACGCTGCGCGGCCCGCTGACCCCCGCATACCGCGCGCTCCGCACGCCCGGCTCGCCGCCCAGCGCATCGACGCATAGCCCGCTGTCGTCCGCCAGAATCAGCCGCCCGCTCAGCTTCGCATAGTAACGCGCCTTGATCAGCGCGTTATCCGTGAACGTGCGCCCGTCTTCGATCGGCTCGGGCACGTCGAGGTTCAACGCATCGAGCCCGACGACGTCGATCCCCGCCGGCGCGAACACGGCCGCGACCTCCTCGATCTTGTGCGGATTGCTGGTGGCGAAAACAATCGATTGCGATACACTCATGGGCCGAAGTGTACACAGGGATCGGTTCGCGGTTCAACTTCCCGTCGGAGGCAAGCATGTCGCAAGACGCCGCCAGCGCATCATCGAGCGGTCGGCCGCTGCGCGTGGCCATCGTCGGTTCCGGCCCCAGCGGGTTCTACGCCGCCGAGGCGCTGTTCAAACATGAATCGACGGTTCACGTCCACATGTTCGAGCGCTTCCCGACGCCCTTCGGCCTCGTCCGCTTCGGCGTCGCGCCCGACCACGGCAAAATCCGCAACGTCATCCACACCTACGAAAAAACCGCCGCGCACGAGCACTTTCAGTTCTGGGGCAATGTCACCATCGGCCGCGACCTGAGCATCGCCGAACTTCAACAGCACTTTGACGCCGTCGTGCTCGCCTACGGCGCCGAGACGGACCGCTCGCTCGACATCCCCGGCGAGAACCTCGCCCGCAGCTACACGGCGACGGCCTTCTGCGCCTGGTACAACGGGCATCCGGATTATCGCGATGTGCACTTTGATCTGAGTCACGAAACGGTCGCGGTCATCGGGCAGGGCAATGTGGCGATGGACGTGGCGCGCGTGCTGGGCAAGTCCGCCGATCAACTGCGCGACACGGACATGGCCGATCACGCCATCGAAGCGCTGTCGCGCAGCAAGGTCAGGGAGATTTACGTCATCGGCCGGCGCGGACCGGCGCAGGCGGCGTTCACCCCCAAAGAGATTCACGAACTGGGCGACATCCCCGGTTGCGACATCATCGTCGACCCCGAAGACCTGAAGCTCAACGCCGCGTCGCAACAGGAACTGACGCTGCCGGATCATCACGCCGCCGAGCGCAACATGGCGACGCTCGAGGAATTCGCCAGGCGCGATGTGAAGGGTCAGCCGCGCCGCATCATTCTCCGGTTTTTCCAGAGCCCCGTCGAAATCCGCGGCAATGCCGGCGGCGTGACGTCCATCGTGCTCGAAGCCAACGAGCTGTCCGGCGAAGCGGGCGCTCAGAAGGCGCGCGGCACGGGCAGGATGCAGGAGCTTGCGTGCGGCGTGGTGTTCCGGAGCGTGGGCTATCGCGGCGTCGCCATGCCGGGCGCGCCCTTCGACGAACGCCGCGCGGTGGTGCCCAATGAGCATGGCCGCGTCGAAGTCGGCCTGTATGTCGTCGGCTGGATCAAGCGCGGACCGTCTGGACTCATCGGCACCAACAAGAAGGACAGCGAAGACACCATCGAGCGCCTGCTAGAAGATGCGCCCAAACTTTCGCGCGCGACGGCGGACGAGGCGTCGCTGCGGGCGCTGCTCGAACAGCGCGGCGTGCGTATCGTGACGTTCCCCGAGTGGCAAACGATCGACGCGGCGGAGATCGAACGCGGCGCTTCGCAGGGCAAACCCCGCGAAAAATTCACGCGTGTGCAGGAAATGATCCACCTTCTCGACGGGCTTTGAGTTTTCAACGGGTGGGTGGAATAGCATGTCCTCCATGCTCCTAACGGAACCGTACAACGCGACGATCGTGGACTGGCGGGAGGTGACGTCGGCGGTGGCGGTGTTTGCGGTCCGATCGGATGCGGGGCAGTTCGCGGCGTTCGAGCCGGGGCAGTATGCGACGCTGGGCTTGCCGCGGGATCATCCGCCGGTGGAAGAGCCGGATGAATACCCGCCGGGCGATCCGCGTTGGAAGAAGCTGTTGCGCCGGGAGTATTCGATCGCATCGAGCGCCGGCGAGCGCGACACGCTCGAATTTCTGGCGGTCAAGGTCAGCGACGGGCATCTGACGCCGCGCCTTTGGCGCGATCGGCTCGGCGGGCGGCTGTGGATCGATCCGCGCATCAAAGGCGACTTCACGCTCGCCCCCGTGCCGCGCGATCGCAACCTCATCATGCTCGCCACCGGCACGGGCATCTCGCCTTACCTTTCGATGCTGCGGACCTACGCCGGGGCGGATCGCTGGCGGCGCTTCGTGATCATCCACGGCGTGCGTCACGCCGCCGATCTGGCCTTTCACGATGAACTGACGCAACGGTCGATCGCCGATCCGCGCGTGATCTATCTGCCGATCTGCTCGCGCGAGTCGCACACATGCGAAGCGCCGCGTCACGGCCACGTCACCGACCTGCTCACGCCGGACGCATTTCACGAAGCGACCGGCTTCGCGCTCGATCCGGCCGACTGCCATGTGTTCCTGTGCGGCAACCCGGCGATGGTCGACGATGGCGAAACCCGGCTGCAAACGCTGAATTTCGTGACCCATACGAAAAAACAACCCGGGAATATCCACTTCGAGCGATATTGGTGAGAAACCTTGGGCAGGCGGCGGCGGTCTGATAGAATCGTGTCGGTTGTGCGGCGATACCGGGGCGTCGGCGGGAGGGGTGAGGCGTGGTTTTTGTGTCGCCTTTTGTGAGGGACTGATGTCCGGACTTCGAGCCATGTTTCTGTGCAGCGTACTCGCGGCGGCGGTGTCCGATGCGCCGCGAGGGGGCGAGCCGCTGACAATCCGGTTCGGCGTAATCGAGCCGCCGGTCGTCTCGCAGGTGGACATCACGATCCGCGCCGCCGTGTCCAACGAGCAGACGATTCAGCTTCCGATGGAGTGCAGCGGGCTGGCATGGGCGAACGGGTATCTGCTGTTCAGTTCGGATCGGCACGGGCATGTCGTGTTCGCGAGCAAGGTGGACTTTTCGACGATGAGCGTCTCGCCGCCGGAGCCGATGGTCGTCATCGCCAATGAGCAGAAGCTGCTGGCGGACGGCGAATCGCTGACGCTGCGGCGCGTCGGCGACAAGTGGTACGGCTATGTGATGTGCTCCATGAGCAACGACATCGACGCGCTGCCGCTGCCCAAGCGTCGCCATCTGCTTCGCTTTTCCTTCGACGACCCCACGAAGATCACGCCGCTCGGTTCGATCGTCATCGACCTGACGCCGGTGCGTGAAACATTGCGCGGCTACTTCGACCGCGCCCATGTCACGCCGTACGAAACCTTCAACGCCGACGCGCACAAGAACACCTATCGCTGGGCGAACACGGAGGGCATCGCCTTCGTGCCCGGGTCGGATCCGCCGCGGCTTCTTTGCGGGATGCGCAATCCGCTCTACGGCGGGCGCGCGATGTTCTACACGCTCGACCATGTCAACGATGCGCTCGACGTCCGCAACCCCGACCGCATCGTCGTCGCGGATATTTTCACGCTCGATTTGGGCGGGCGCGGCGTCAGCGATCTGTGCTGGGACCCGGTGACGCGCGGGTATCTGATCACGGCGGCGCTGTCCAACGGCCCGAAGCTCGACAACGATCGCCCGTTCCCGCCCGATTCGCTCGACAGCGCGCTGTTCTGGTGGTCGGGCGTCAAGGCGGAGACGCCGGTGCTCATCGCGCGCGTGCCGGACATGAAGATCGAGGCAATCACGCGCATCGCCGACGGGCCGTACATCGCCATCGCGTCCGATGAAGGCGACGTGAGCGAAGGCCGGTCGGAGCGGCAGAGCGTTCTGACGATTATGGAATTCACGGGATTCAAGCGGTAAAAGCCCCATGGACGGCAACGAACCGACACAGCAGCTTCAGGGCATCGACGACGACGCGGCGTTCGAGGCGTCGCTGTTGACCGACTCGATGCCGCTCGACGCCGCGGCGCTGACATCGCCGCTGCCGGTGACCGCGCCTCATCCGGCTCCGCCGCCGGAGCAGCCGAGTTGGGTCGGCAAGCGGCTGGGGCGCTTCAAGCTGCTGCGCCTGCTGGGCGAGGGATCGATGGGCCGCGTCATTGAGGCGATGGATGTGAACCTGCGGCGGATCGTGGCGCTGAAGGTGTTGCGCAAGCGCGTCGTCGGCGTCGATCAGCAGGCGGCGGTCGAGCAGTTCCTGCGCGAAGCGCGCGCCGCGGCGATCATCGAACATCCCAACATCGTGCGCATCTTCGAGATCAACGAGGAGCAGGGCTGGTGGTACATCGCGATGGAGATGGTCGAGGGCGGAACGCTGCGCGATCTGGTCAAGGCGAGCGAGGAGATGTCGACCGTCATGGCGTGCACGCTCATCGGCGACGCGGCGACGGCGCTGGCGGTCGCGCACAAGCGCGGGATCATCCATCGCGACATCAAGCCCAACAACCTGCTCGTCAGCCGCGACGGGCGATGCAAGGTCTCGGACTTCGGGCTTGTCCGCGTCGATGATCCCAATGATCCGTTCGACTTCACCGACATGTCGGTGGGGACGCCCAAGTACATGGCCCCCGAGGTGATCCGCCGGCAGGCGCAGACCCCGGCGATCGATATTTACAGTCTGGGCGCGACGCTGTATTTCGCACTGACCGGTGAAGCGCCGTACACCGGCAAGACGATGAAGGAGATCATCGAGCAGCACCTTCATGCCCCGCCGCCGGATGTCAGACGCACGCGCCCCGACATTCCCGAGCCGCTGTCGCGCCTCGTGCGGCACATGATGGCCAAGAATCCGCAGGATCGACCCACCGCCCGCGAGGTCGCCTCGATCCTCTGCGCCGAGCAGGTCGAGCTGCGTCCCGACGCCTCGTCGGGCAGCACGCTGCTGCGGCGCGAGCTGGGCATGGACGATTCGGTCGTCACGCGCGTGTTTCATCATGTGGAGCGCCGTCCGGGCGCCTGGCTGGGCGCGGCGGCGGGGGTGGTGACGGCGATCGTGCTGATGGTGTATCTATTGACGCGCCCGGCGCACGAAGGGCCGAATTTCCCGATTGCTTTCACCGATGCGCCCGCCAGCTACGGTCCGCGCGTCGCCGCCGAAGCGCCGCCGACGGCGAGTTCGCCGGTCAAGGCCCCTCCGTTCAGTTGGGTCGGCAAGGTCGACCCCAAAGGCGCGCCGTTCGTCAGCTCGATCTCCGCCATCCACTACTGGCCCATCGACGATCCGGCCGCGCGGCTCATCCGGGCAGATCAGGTCGTGTTCTACGCAACGGCGTCCGCCGCGGAGTTTGCCGGCAAGCATGCCGCGCCGTGATGCGGCTCACTTGGCGCTCGCTTTGAACGTCGTCATCTGACCCTGCAACGGGTAGATCCGCGCAGCCATCGCAAGTGCGTTCGCCTCCGCGTCAAAGTCGAAGGTCATATCGATCCGGTAAGGTGTCGTCGTGATCCACGCGCGCGCGACAAGCTGGTCGGGCTTCGCCCAGGCCGCGCTGGCGGCGACGGTCTGCGGCCCGGTCGAGGCGGCGGCGGGAATGCCCAACTGATAAAACGACACCGTCTGCTTCTCCCACTTGCCGTACCCGACATCGAAGCGCTCTTGGCCATGTTCGGTGTCGAGCACGATCCGCCGCGTGTCGCCGTCGAAGGCGAACGTCACGGACTTAAGCCCCGCCTTGTTGGCGTCGAATATGTAGGTATTTCCCGTGATTTTCGCAATATGGGGCGAGTTCGCCTCGCCCGACACGGGAGCGTGATGGAGCGACGCGAGCTTCTTTGAAAGCGCTTCGGCGGCGGCGTCATCGGCGGGCAGGGGAGCATCGTGCATGGCCGGCAGCAGATGATCCCAGACGAGGTTGAGCGTGCGCTGCATGTCGCCCTGGCCGCCGTTGATGGCGAGCACGGCGTCAAGGTCGGGCATGACGATGCAATACTGTCCGAACGCGCCATCGCCTCGGTAGCAGTTGTGACGGCAGCGCCAGAATTGGAAGCCGTAGCCCTGGTTCCAGTCGCTATTGGGGTTCGTACCGTTGGGCGTCTGCGGGGCGGAAGCGAGACTGATCCATGATTCGGACAGCAGTCGCTTGCCGTCCCACATGCCGTGCTGAAGATACAGTTGTCCGAAGCGCGCGATATCCTCGGTCGTGATGCTCAGTCCCCATCCGCCGGTGTCGATCCCGCGCGGATCAGTTTCCCATGTCGGATTTGCGATGCCCAGCGGTTCAAAGAGCCGCGGCTTGAGAAAGTCGAGCACGCTCTGCCCGGTGATCTTCTCTACGATCGCCGAGAGCATGTACGTGTTGCCTGTGTTGTAGACGAAGTGCGTGCCGGGCGGGTGCTCGACGGGGAAGGACAGGTAGGTCTGCACCCAGTTGTCATTGCCGGCGAGTGTGACGCGGGCGAGCGTGTCCTTGTCGTGCCCGCTGTTCATGGTGAGCAAATCACGAATGCGCATCGCGCGGAGATTCGCATCCGGATCCTTCGGAGCGTCGTCAGGAAAGTAGGGGAGCACGGCGTTGTCGACGTCGAGCTTGCCATCATCGGAAAGGAGGCCGATCGCGGTGGAGGTGAAGCTCTTGCTCAGCGAGTAGAGCATGTGCGGCGTGGCGCGGTCATAGGGGGCCCACCAGCCGGCGGCGATCGGATGGCCATGCCGCACGAGCACGAACCCGTGCGGCGCATCGACTTCCTTCTCGAACGCTTCGACGAACGCCTGCACGCCCGCCGAGTTGACGCCCTGCGCTTCCGGCGCGGTCGGGGCGAGCAACTGACCTTGTGCGAGCGACGCGGCGAACAGCACGGCGAACAACGCAAGACGCATCTTCATGGCGGGCCTCATCGGCAGGAGGAATCGGAGCGGTTCGATTCTACAGAACCGCCGCGCCCGCACCACCGGCCGACGGGACGGCACGACTGGGCGAGATTATAAGTGATTTGCATGAATGTATTTGCGGATCACGAAATATATTTTTCGCCGCATGTACAATCGGGCGGGCCCGCTGCGATCAACAGATAGCAGGAGCACGCGCTGTCATGCCCATCGATCAGTCCACACTTATGCGGGTTCTCGTCGCCGACCGGACGCGGCTGCTGGCGTACATCTGGGCGATCGTGCGCGATGAGGATGTGGCGGAGGATGTGTATCAGGAGATGGCGATCAGTGCGGTGACGAAGGTGGGCCAGATCAATGACGAGGACCATCTGAATCGCTGGCTTCGTCAGGCAGCCCGGTATCGCTCGCTTGATGCGCTGCGTCGCCGTTCGGCCGAGCCGCTCGTGTTCGATGACGCGGTGCTCGATGCGCTGGAAGCGGACTGGGATCGGCGGACGCACGATGCGATGCGCCTCCGCTCGGCCCTGCGCGAGTGCATCGCTTCGCTTTCGCCCTATGCGCAGAAGCTTCTGACGATGCGCTATGAGCAGGATCTGACGGGCGAACATCTGGCGTCGGCGGCTTCGCGCTCGATCAATACCGTCTACACCGCACTGGCGCGGGCGCACCGGGCGCTGGCGCTGTGCGTGCGTCAGCGACTGGCGAAAGGGGGGACGTCCGATGTCTGACCCCATCGCTTTCGAGCGGCTTGCCGATCTGGCGACGCGCCATCTGGACGGACGCCTCGACGCGGCGGAGTTCGCCGAGCTGTCGAAGATGTTGCGCGAAGAGGCGGAGGCGGCGCAGTTCTTCAATGATGTGTGCCTCAATGCGCGGACGCTGATTGATCTTCACGCCCCGAGCCGCGCGGCGATTGATATCACCAGCCGCGTGATGCCGGATTCGAATGCGAAGCGGGCGTCGCGCGGCGGGCGGACGTGGATGATTTATGTCGCGGCGGCGATGATGGCGATCGTGGCCGGCGTGACGGTGCGGGTGTTTCATCAGACGGAGCCGGCGGCGGGGGGGCGCGTGCCGGGGCCTCGGGCGATGGCGCTCCTTTCAGACATGTCGGCCGATGCGCAGTTCGAGGGGAATTCGCCTTCGCTGGGCGCGGACCTTGACGCGGGGGCGATTCATCTGGTGCGCGGGACGACGCAGCTTGCGTTCGGTTCCGGGGCGGTGGTGGACTTGAAGGCGCCGTGCGTGTTCGAGATGACCGGCCGCAATGCCGGTCGGCTCACGCGCGGGGGGCTCGAGGCGTATGTGCGTCCCGAAGCGCACGGGTTCGCCGTCGAGATGCCCGGCGGGGCGAAGGTCGTCGACCTGGGCACGCGCTTTTCCGCGCACGTCGAGGACGACCGCATGCGGCGGGTCGTCGTGGAGGAAGGTCGCGTGATGCTGCTGCTGGCGGGCGAGCATGCGGCGGAGCGGAAATGGACGCTCGTCGCCGGTCAGACGGCCGCGATCGATGCGGGCGAAGCGGTGACGGTCGAAAATGCGCAGGACGGGCGCTTCTGGCTCGCGGCGTTCGACTTCAAGGCCGGCGGCAAAGGCGTCGCCGCGCAGCCGTACTTCGAAGCGGTGGATGCACGCGGCATAAACGGCCTGGTCACGCAGCGCGGCATCACGCTGCATTACACGGTCAACATGCCCACCTCGCCGTCGATGGCGCGCGATCGCGGTCCGGGCGGGTCGGTGGCCCACGATCCGTTCGCCCCGGCGCTGCGCGACTTCATCTTCGCCGACGATCTTCGGCACACGACGCTGAGCGTCGAACTGTCGGGCCTGAGCCCGGACACCGAGTATCGACTTCGCTGGTATCACTACGACAACGCCTCGGAATACCGCAACGTCGTCGAGGCGCGTGCGGCGGTGTATCGCGATTCGGTCGAGCCGGACCATCTGCTCTTCGCCTCGCCGACCTGCTCGGCGTCGACCGACCCGGCTGTGACCGGACACACGGACTTTACGGTCCGCTCCGACGCCGCGGGGAGGATCACGCTGGTCACCGGCCCGCATCCGCTCGGGCGTGCGATCGCATTGCTCAATGCCCTGGCGGTCCTCGAAGAAGTCCCATCCGCGAGGTCTACACCCGCCGACAACAAACCATCATCGCCGAGTGAAACTCGAGACCACTCGGCGACGAAACCCGTCACGGATGTTCCGTCATCGGGAAAGTGAGAATGAGTTCGGATGTTTCTGCGTGGAAAGGAATTGGTCATGAAAATGGAATCGTTCTTGAAGTTGTGCATGACGGCATGCGCGATCGGCCTTGCGTCGGCCTCCGTGTCGCATGCCGCGCCGATCACGTTCAGCGAAGTGACGACGGGTCTGTCCGGCACGCTGATCTTCGCCGACGTGTCGACCAACGGCACGCTGGTCAACGCCAGCACGGGCGACCAGACCGGCATCGTGGCGGGGAACTCCAATGGCGTCAGCAACTGGGGCCGCGCCGATTCGAGCATCGCCAGCACAGCCACCACCGCTGCCGGCCACACCGATGCACTCAACAGCAATGTTCTGGAGGGCATCGGTTCCGAACCGGCGCTCAAGTGGACCTTCTCCAGCGGCAGCGGCGACGGCACCAATGGCGCCGGCTCCTTGCTGGCGAACACGACCTACAACATCTACTTCGAGTTCCACACGCACACGTCCGCGTCGCAGAACTGGGGCATCGAAGCCGCCAACAACGCTTCGTTCACCGGCTTCGACCAGTATGACAACAACGACGGCACGCTGATCACCACGGCCGGAACGCACACCACCGACTGGCGCCGCGCCCTGGCGAGCTTCACCGTTACGACCGACGGCAGCGGCAACGCCACGCTCTACATCCGCCGCCCCACGAGCGGCACGCACCTGCGCAGCTATCTCGACGGCGTGGTGCTCCAGCAGGTGATCGCGGTGCCGACGCCGGCCGCGCTGCCCGCCGGTCTGGGGTTGGTCGGCCTGATGCTCGCGCGTCGGCCGCGCCATGGGACCAAGGGTTGAACGACTATGAGCAGAGTGTCCGGCCGAAAAAAAACTCTGGCGGGTTTGGGTTCGAAGGTCGAACCGGGCCGGGCAATGCCCATGCGTTCGATCGATGAAAGTCGATCGAACGCCTTTGGAGATGTGCGGGTCACGCGCCGCTCGTTGAGCGGCGGCGATCGAGGATATCCCTTGCGTCAGCGTGGATTCACATTGATCGAGCTGTTGGTGGTGACGAGCATCATCGCGCTGCTGGTGGCGATCCTTCTGCCGGCGATGCGGGCGGCGCGCGAGGCGGGGCGGCTCGTGGTCTGCACCACGCATCTGCATCAGCAGTACGTGGCGATGCTCGCTTATGTCGGCGACAACACCGGGGCGCTGCCGAATGTGACCTTCGTCCCCGGGGGCAATCTCAACAACCTCGCCAATGTCTACGGCGGGCGCCACGTCAGTTGGGAGAACGGGCGATTCGTCGACCTGACCGACCGACTGCTCAATCCCTACGCCGACGGAACGGACAATGACATCTGGGAATGCCCCGACGATCCGCAAGGCAAGCCGCGCGATGCGCGGGCGCTGACCGACCCGCCGGGGCTGGGCGTGTATCAGGCCGTCTGGGGCAACGCGTTCCAGTACAACATCTTCCTCGTCAAGGCCAACGTCGCGCACAGCTTCGGCAACGGAGCGTACACCCGGCTGACCTCGATCCGCTACTCCGCACGCGCGTGGGCGTTTCAGGAATGGCCCGCGTGGGATGTGATGAGCAATTACATGAATCGATGGGCGTATGTCGGCGTGGGCAACGATCGCTGGTCGTTCCACGATCCGGAGGGCCGGCCCGGCAATACGCAGACGACGCGCAGCAACACGTGTTTCGTCGATGGCCACGTGTACTGGACGCCGTATCAGATCGGCAAGTGGGACAGCGACGAATACACCTCGCGGGATATTCCGTAAGGCGCATCATCGCACTCAAAGAAGAAGCCCACGGCGTGAGGCCGTGGGCTTCGGGGGTATCGATGATGGGACTGCGACTTACTCGGCGGCGGGGGCGCTGTCGGCGGAGCCGGGGGTTTCGATCCCGTGCTTGAGGCCACGGCGTTTGTCGCGGAGTCGGCGGGACTTGCCGACACGGTCGCGGAGGTAGAAAAGCTTGGCGCGACGGGCGTGGCCCTGGCGGACGACTTCGATTTTGGCGACGCGCGGGCTGTTGACGGGGATGATGCGTTCGACGCCTTCGTTGGCGACGATGCGGCGGACGGTGATGACCTTGGTGATCCCGTGCCCCTTCATGGCGATGACGACGCCGCTGAAGATCTGGATGCGTTCCTTGTCGCCTTCGATGATGCGCGTATGGACATCGACGGTGTCGCCGATGTTGACGCGGGGCAGGTCGGTCTTGAGCTGGGGGGCTTCGATCTGGGCAATCATGGGGTGGGTCATGGGAGTCGTCCTTCGTAATCGAGCGCGGGGCGTTGCCCCGCCGCTAAACGTTAATCGGTTTCGTCGAGCAGGTCGGGGCGGCGTTCGGTGGTCCGCTTGACGGCCTGCTGTTTTCGCCATGCCTCGATGGCGGCGTGATCGCCGCTCAGTAACACATCGGGCACTTTCCGGCCGGTCCACTCGGGCGGACGGGTGTATTGCGGTCCTTCGAGCAGCCGGTCGGCCCCGCCGCTGAACGAGTCATGGTGAGCCGAGTCTTCGTGGCCCAGCACGCCGGGGATCAGTCGCACCACAGTGTCGATGAGCACCATGGCCGGCAGTTCCCCGCCGCTGAGCACGTAGTCGCCGATGCTCAGGGGCATCGGATCAAGCTCGTCAATCACGCGCTCGTCAACACCTTCATAGTGTCCGGCAATGATCAGGAGCCTCGGTTCACGCGCCAGCTCTTCAGCCAGCGCCTGCCGCAGCGGCATGCCCTGCGGCGTCATCAGTATTCGTCTCGCCGGTGCGGGGTCCTGAGCTTCGGTCGCTCGAACCGCGTCATACACCGGCTGGCAGGCCATGACCATTCCCGGTCCGCCGCCGTAGGGTCTGTCGTCGACTTTGCCGTGCTTGTTTTGCGTATGTGCACGGATGTCGGTCAAGTGGTAGCTGACGATCTTCGCTTCGGCTGCCCGCTTGAGGATGCTCGTTCCCAACACGGGCTCGAACATTTCCGGAAACAGCGTCAACACGTCGATCCGCATGGGGATCACCCCACGCAATCAGGCGCCGGCGGTCGGAAGGGTTTGAGCGTCGACCTTCGTGCCCGACTTGGCATTGAGCCCGGCCTTGCGGAGCAGCGTAGCGACCGTGTCGCTGGGCTGAGCGCCGACGCTCAACCAATACGCCGCACGATCGAGCTTGATCACGGTCTGCTTGGCCGGGTCCTTCTCGACCGGGTTGTAGTGACCGAATTCCTCGATCACGCGCCCGTCGCGCTTCTTGCGCTCGTCCACGGCGGTCAGCCGGTAGAACGGACGGTGCGTCGAACCCAGTCGCTTCATTCGCAGCTTGACAGCCATGCGGCGGTCTCCATAAGTACAGTCAAACCCCCGCCATCGGGGAAGAATCGCAAAGTATAGCAGGTCCATCGCAATTGGCAAGATGGGCGAGGCGAAAAACCGCAGGCCTGCGAAACGTCACAACCCGTTGTCAGACCTGACCGAAGGCGTTCGTCCGCCGCCCGGCCCATCAACCTCATCCCCCAAGCTTCTCCTTGCTCGGCGGGCGGACGAAATGGACGATCAGGGCCAGTCCCGCGAACACGCCCACCGCCCCGAGGCCGACCCAGTGCGTCTTGGACCACACCGAGTACATGCTGCCGACGAGTGCCAACCCGATCGCGATGATCATCAGCAGGTTCCACGCCAGCCGCTTGCCCCCGCGCGGCATGAAGTCGCCCATCAGCGTCCGGTTGTTCATCATGGCGAAGAACGTGATGTACGCAATCGGCAATAGCACCATGCCGAACACGCTCGTCGGCACGGCCAGCCAGAACTTGGCATCCCCCTGAAAGACGAACGGCCCCATCGCGCCGCTGAGCCCCGCCAGCGCGCAACCGAATCGGTGCATCCATCCGCCTTGCTCATACCCGAGCATCTCGCACATGACAAATCCGTTGATGAGCATCAGAATGATGATCGTCGACACCGCCATGCCCAGCACGCCGACGCCGAACACGAGCTGCGCGACATTGTGTCCCGTCAACGGCTCCAGCGCCCCCGCCAGATCGAATGAATCGCGCGTCACCAGCATCGCCGCCACGCGCCGATCCGCCTCCGGCATCTTGCCGATCGTCGTCTTCTTCAGGTCCGCCGTGATCATGACATTGGCCTGCTGATTCAGCTCGAACGTCGCGCGCCCGTCCATCAGCTTGTCGAACGAGCTTTGAAGATTCGCCGGCGCGACAATGGCTTTGCCGCTCGCGTCCAATTCACCCAGCAGCCCGGGCGCGGGCGTGACATGGAACTGCGACGCCGACGCGATGACGACGCAACTGATCGCCAGCACGAACGGAATGAATAGCCCCGTCGAAAGGTCGAAAATCGCCAGACCCCGAAAGTCGCGGTCCCATCCTTTTTTGAGCATCGAGTACGGCAGCAGGAACGTCATGTTGATGCCGACGGCCGTCGCCGCGGCGGTGATCATCACATCGCGCTGCTGCGAGACGATCAGGTCGTGCCAGTAGCCCGCGTACGCGCCGGTCGCTTCGAGGATCGGCCCCCATGTCGGCGCCGGCTCGCTGAGCAGCTTGAAATTCGGGATGAACCCGCTGAACACGTTGCCCCAGTCCAGCGTGCTGCGAAGCTCGAACACGACGCCGAAGAAACAGAGCACCACGACGCCGACCATGATTTTGAGGATCGTGTCGAAGACCTTGATGCCCCATCCGCCGGCGTTGTAGAACCAGACGATCGTGAACGAGACGACGAACAGGATTGCGATGCAGACGAGTTTGCCGGTCGGGTCTGGCAGGGCGTTCGTGCCCAGCGCGTGCGGCGCGAGGTTCTGCTGCATCGCGGCCGTGCCCAGCGCGAACTGCGGCATGCACCAGACCATATTCGCCATCATCGTGGCGATGGCCCATCCCCATCCGAGCACGGGGTTGACATGCGAATTGATCGCGCGGAACGGGCGTTCGCCGGTGCTGAGCGTCACGTAGCCGATGGCTGAGAGCATGATCACGCCGAGGATCATGGCCAGGGGTTGAAGCCACATCAGACTGAACCCCGCCAGGACGCCGAGGTAGAGACTGCCCGCCAGCGATCCGCCGCCGAGCGTGATGGCGCTTTGAAGCCAGCCGGGGCCGGAGAGTTTGACGAACGCGCCGATCAGGGCGACCGGCCCGCGCTGGCGCGCGTCGGCGAGGAATTGTCGGTCCTGTTGAACTTTCGGGTCGATCGCCGGCGGCGTGGGGCTGTCAGTCATGTAGTAATTCCGTGGCGGGTGTTTGAAGGGAAGGTTGCGACGAGTGCGTCTGACGAAAAAGTCGGTATTCGCGGACGCAGTTGTGTAGCTGCGGGGCGAGGGCTAAGATCGCCGCAAATTCGGGGCGTGTCAACCTCTGGAGGCATTCATGTCAGAAACCAAGTCGGCGGGTCTACCCATGACCGCCAAGTGGGATCCGCAAAAGCTCGAAGCGGAAAGCGCGGCTCTGATCGAACTGGAGCGCAAGCCGTTCATGGAGCGCGTGCGCGGGTACTACAAGCTGACGGGACCGGCGTGGATGCAGAGCGCCATGACGCTCGGGGCCGGCAGCGCCGCGGCGTCGGTCGTGGCGGGCGCGTTCTACGGGTATCAGCTTCTTTGGGTTCAGCCCATCGCCATGATCCTCGGCGTCGCCATGATGTCCGCGCTAGCGAACATCACGCTCACCAAGGGCGAGCGCGGCTACCTGATCGTCAAGCGCGAGCTGCATGTCAGCATCGCACTGCTCTGGGCGATCACGACCGTCGTCTCCACCGTCATCTGGCACATGGGCCAGTACGCGCTGCTCGGCGGGGCGTCGTGGGACCTGGCCAATGTCGCCGGCGTGACCAATGCCGAGGGCTCGCAGACCGCGGAGACGATCGTCCGTTTCGCCGGCGGGCTGATCATTCTCGCCATCAACATCATGCTCACCTGGAGCTACGGGTCCAAGCCGACGGGCATCAAGCTCTACGAATCGTTCATCCGATGGATGGTGCGGATGGTGATGCTCGCGTTCCTGATCGTCGTCGCCGTGCAGACGGTCAAGGGGCGCATCGCATGGGGCGCGCTCTTCAAGGGCTTCTTCGTGCCGTCGATCCCGGATCAACCCGGTTCGATGACGACCGTGCTGGGCGCGATCGGCGCGGCGGTCGGCATCAACATGACGTTCCTCTATCCCTACTCAATTCTCGCCAAGGGCTGGGGCAAGCATCACAAGGGGCTGGCCCAGTTCGACCTGTGCACCTCGCTGTTCATCCCGTACACGATTCTGACTTCGCTGATCATCATCGGCATGGCCAGCACGATTCACCAGCCGCCCTACGGCGTCATCGATGCGATGGGCACCAATGTCACGCCGGCGACTCTCAAACCCGTGCAGGCCGCCGCGTCGCTCCGGGACGTCCTCGGCGGGCCGATCGGACGCATCGTCTTCGACCTGGGCTTCATCGGCATGTGCTGCGGCGCGATCTCGGCGCACATGGTCTGCTGCGGGTTCACCATCTGCGAAATGTTCGGCCTCGAATACACGCCCAAACGCTACCGCATGTTCACACTCGTCCCCGCCGTCGTGGGCATCTGGGGCGTGATGATCCCCAGCCCGATCTGGCTGCCGGTCCTCGCCTCCGCGATCGCCTTCGCCATGCTGCCCATCGCCTATGTCAGCTTCTTCATCCTCCAGAACAAACGCAGCTACCTCGGCGACGCCGTCGGCAAAGGCGGCAAACGTATCGCCTTCAACATCGTGCTGCTCATCGCCGTGATCATGTCCGTTGTCGGCTCCGCCATCAAAATCAAAGGCGGCGTCATCGACAAGATCGCAAGCTGGATGGAACCCGCACCCGCCGTCACCGCGCCGGCCGTTCCGCCGCCGCCATCGGTCGAAACCACCAAGCCCTGATGCCAACAAAAAGGCCCAGCCGTCGCGGCTGGGCCTTTGTTCATCGAGCATGTTGCTGCGGTGATCACTGCATCTTGAAATCGGCCGGCTTCTTGCCTTTCTGGAATCCGCCGAAGCCGAACGCGCTGGGCTTGTAATCGCCGACGAGATCGACGTTCGCCTTCGCCGGCACGTCCATGCCGAGCAGATCGTACACCGCGTTGACGATGAGGCGGCGAAGCGCTTCATTGGTCAGATCGGTCGACGCGCCCATCGTCGTGGCGAACGCCTTGCCGCTCTTGCCGCCGGGCAGTTCGTAGCTCTTGGTCCATGCGACGGGCATCATCGGATCGTTCTTCCCGCCTTCGACGGGCGTCGAGTCCGTCGGACGCATACCGTAGAACGGGTCCTTGTCATCGAACTTGCCTTCGGTCTTGGTGACCTGGCCGAGGATGATCGGCTTGGCGTCGCCGGGCAGGGGCAAACGCACGCCGTAGACGTCGGTGGGCGTCCAGATGTCGCCGCTCTTGATGCCGTTGACGAGCGGGCTGCTTTCCGCGCCCGGCGCGATCAGGCCGCGCGTCGATTCGTGTTTGTGCGATCCGTGATGGCTGATCCATGTTTCGCCCAGCACGAGCCGGCCGAAGCCCTGCGCCCATTCCTTGGGCTCGCCCTTGTACTGCCAGTCGTAGCGGGCGTACGTCTTGTTGCCGCCCTTGATGTTGAACGCATGCGTCGCCGTCCGCATCCCGATCACGGGTTTGCCCGCCATCAGAAAGTCGTCGATGTGCTTCATCTGATCGTCCGGCAGATCGCGGAAGCGCGTGAGGATGACCATCAGGTCCGCATCATCGAGCGCTTCGAGGCCGGGGATGTTCGAATGCTCGTTCGGATCGACTTCGCCGGTCTTGGGGTTCTGCGAGAAAACGACGGTGCAACTGAACCCCTGTTTGGCGAGAATCGCCGCCATCTCAGGCAGGCCCTCTTCGGAGCGATATTCCTCATCGCCGGCGACGAAGACGATTTTCTTGCCTTTGCCCGTGCCGTCGCCGGCTTCGTAGGTGATCCACTGATCCGCCGCGCGAAGCGAAGCGCCGCTCGTCAGCATCGCCGCGAGCATGACGATCCAGCGAAACCCGATCATCCGCGTGAATCCTTGGCACATAAATTCCGTATCCTTTCAGTGTGAAAGACCGTTCATCAGACTGGCGGGCGCGTCATCTTATCGTGCGGTGCAATCGGTCGCACCTCACTTGATCTTCTGAAGCTCCTTGAAGGTCCACGGCTCGACCCTGCCCTCCGTCGCCTTGCGCGCGTCCTGCACGAGTTTCGTCGGCACCGGGTCCGCATCATTGTCCCATGTCCGCCGGACATACGTCATCACCGCGGCGATCTTCTCGTCATCGAGCAGCGGATTGTCACGCAGCCCCGGCATCACCAGGTTCCATTCCTCTTCGTTGACCTGCACCGGACCCATCAGCCCGTTAAGCACGATGCGGGCGATCCGCTCGGGCGGGCCCTCGGCGATCGGCGAGTCGGCCAGCGGCGGGGCGAGGCCCGCCATGCCCTTGCCGTTCACCTGATGGCAACCCACGCAGATCATCATGTACGTCTGCTGCCCAAGCTCGTATTGCTTCTGCTGCTCCGGCGTCAGCTCCTTGACCGTCGCCCCGGCTTCGATCTTCGAGCCCGGCCAGACGATCCAGCGATTGATCCCCGGCTGAAGCTTGACCAGTTCGTCCGCTCCAACCGGCTGCTGCGCGAGCTTCACCGCCGAACCCTTCCTGTTCGCCGACATGATCCCGTCGAGCACCGCCTTCTGACGCTGCTTGTTCTTGTCGGACGACGCCAAGGCGAGCATCTGCTGAATCTCCCCCGTGTTCTTGCGGCGGAGAATCGTCGAGGCCAACTCCTTGACCATCGCCAGCGCATTGGCGTCCTTGGCCTTCGGGTCCGCGATCAGATGCGTCAGCACCGACAACTCCGCATTGGAGAGCCCCGACATGATCGCCGCGCGATGATTGCCACTCGTCGCTTCACGCTCGATCATGGCCACCGCTTCGTCGCTGCTCTTGGCAGCGTCCGGCAGCATCCCGAAGCTCAACAGCGCCTGCATCTTCACGCCTTCGTTTTTGTCCTTGCTGAGCTGGTCGTAGGCGGAAAGCAGTTCGTCGGCATGATCCGGCGTGATCGTGTCTTCGCTGACGCGCATCGCCGCGATTCGGACCTGCGCGTCCGCATCCTGCATCGCCGAGATCGCCGTCTTCGTGTCGATCGCGCCCATCCCTTCAAGCGTCCACAGGGCATGGATTCGACCCAGCGGCGACTTGCCCGACAGCGCCAGTTCCTTGAGCGAGGCCGCGATCGACGTGTCCTTGCGCTCCACCAGCAGGCGCTGAGCCGTGTCGCGCGTCCAGCCGTTCGCATCGCTGAGCTTGTTCACCAGTTCGGCGCTCGACGCCTTGTCGAGATTCACCGTTTCGACCGGCTTCTTGCCTTCATCGCTGACAATGCGATAAATGCGGCCCATCCCGATGGGTTTGTCCAGCCCGCGCTCCAGAATCTGTGTCCGCAAAAACGTCGTGACGTAGATGCGATGCTGCAAAATCCCGCGGTACATGTCGACGACGTACAGACATCCGTCCGGCCCGTTGTAGCAATGCACCGGGCGGAAGCGCTCGTCGGTCGAAGCTAAAAACGCCCGCTTGCCCCATTGCTTGTCGGGATAGGTTTCCTGCGTCGCGGTGACGTTATAGCCGTCGTCCTTGATTTTGAAGTGCGAGACGATGTTCGCCGCCGGTTCGGGGATGAACGGATCGCCGACCATCGAAGAGGGAAACTGATCGCCGCGGTAGATGACCGGGCCGCAGGTGGCGGTCGTACTCTTGAGGCGTCCGTCGGCGGCGAGCGTCGACTTCATGTACCCGCGGTTGACGCCGGGATTGACGCGGATCGCCCACGTCGACTGATCCCCGATGATCCGGGCGTTGACGCCCAAGCCCGTCGGATACGCGCTGTTGCGCAGCGTGTACCAGGCGGGAATCAGATGCCCATGCAGATACGACGAATTGCTGTTGGTGAAGATGCGGCCATAATTGTCCTGCGTCACGCCCCATTGTCCCGCCGCCGGCACGTGCTGCTCGATGAGCTTGCCGTCGCGGAACTGGAAACGCGAATCGCTCTTGGCGTTGTAAAGCCAGTTGTCCAGCGCCGGCATCAGACCGTTTTCCGTGTGCTCGACCGGGCCCTGACTGCCGTACTTGTTGAACACGATTTCCTTCTGATCGCACACCAGATCGCCATCGGTGTCGCGCGCGTACCAGATATTCGGCGGCTCCGCCACCAGCACCCCGCCCGACACGATCGAAATCGCCCGCGGCATCACCAACCCATCCAAAAACACCGTCGATTTGTCCATCTTCCCATCGTGATCCGTGTCCTCCAGCACCACGATCCGCCCGTTCTTGACGTCCTCCCCCTTGCCGTCCACATTGGGCATGTACCCCCGCATCTCGACGACCCAAAGCCGCCCCTCCCCGTCGAACGCCATCGCGATCGGATCCTCCACCAACGGCTCCGCGGCGACCAACTCAATATGAAACCCCGGCGCGACTTTGAAGGTCTTCATCGCTTCCTCGGGCGAAAGCGGCGGAGCCGCCGGCACATTCATCTCGCGCCAGACCTCCGGCATCTTCTCGCCCTTGTGATCCCCACTCTGGGCCAATACGGGCGCAACACAAACCAACACGATCAGCGGGTAAAGCCATTTCATCAGCATCATTTCCTTCTTACGCGATTCGGCGGGACTCTGTGCGGGGAAACCATCTTACCCGCTCAAACGCCCCCCGTCCCTAATTCATTGCCCGCCCAGCCAAGGGACCATCCGCCCCGTTCAGCGACGCCGCTCGCGGCGTGCTTCTCCTCCCCACGGCGCACCACCCAATCCCCCGCGCACGCCCCCATCAACGTGCCGCACGCCCCTCGATCCTCACAAAACCCGCGTGAACCCGCACCTGCCGCTCGCACAGGCGCGCCCGTGCGCACCGCCGAGGAGACCCCGTCGCGCTCGTGCGCCCTGTTTGCAGGACTTACATCAACGCATGCGCACACCCGCGTCCGATTTGCCATCCCCGTGCGCGTTTTGCGACACCCCCATGCGATTCCCGCCGAAAAACCCGCCGCGCCATCCCGCTTTCGCGTCA